>DASZSI010000147.1:0-8312 GCA_035548775.1 Hyphomonadaceae bacterium | reverse complement strand
GTTTTCAGGCTGCAGGGAAGATGGACCTAAACGTCAGCCCGCGAAGGCTCGTCGATATGCGGCTTCTGGAACTGGCCGTGCGGGCGATGGCGCCAGAGATAGGTCGGCACGATCGATTCGACCGACTCGATATTCGTTACGCCGAGGTCGGCCAGTGTCTTGGCGCCGGGTGAAACGATGTTGTCGGCCTGCAGGAGCTGGACCTGGTCGCCGGTCAGAGGCGGGCCAAAGAACGGGTTGAATTTCGAGAGCGCGCCGATGGTGTAGCCGATCGGCGCCGCGAATAGCTGCGGTATCGGCAGCATGAGGCGCGGCCGGTCGATCTCGGTCGTGATGTACTGCAGCAGCTCTTTCATGGTGTAGGTGCGCGGGCCGCCAATCTCGTAGGTCTGGCCCTGCGCTTCGGGCATGTCGAGCGCGGTGGCGATGGCCCGGGCGACATCCGCCACGTAGACCGGTTGGAACTTCGACGCGCCGCCGATCACCGGCATGAAGGGCGAGAGGCGCGCGATAAGGGCGAAGCGGGAGAAGAAGCCATCTTCCGGCCCGAACATGATGGAGGGGCGCAGGATGGTGGCGGTGGGGATGGCTTCGCGGGTTGCGTCCTCAGCAGCGGCTTTCGTTCTGGAGTAGACCGAATGGGAATCGCGCGAGGCGCCAAGGGCGGAAACGTAGACCGCCTTGGTGATGCCGGCCTCGCGAGCAAGCCGGGCGATGTTTTCCGCGCCGAGAGCCTGTGTGCCCTGGAAAGTCTGCGACCCGCGCTCGTGCATGATGCCGACGAGGTTGATGACGGCGCTGGCGTTCTCCAGCGCGCGGCGGATCGAGGCCTGGTTGCGGACGTTGGCCTGCACCAGCTGGACCTGGCCGACATCGCCGGCGAGGCGAACGTCGCCGCCGAGATGCGGCCGGCGCATCGCGACCCGAACGCGCCAGCCCTTGCGGCATAGCGCCCGTACGACATGGCGCCCAAGGAAGCCCGAGCCGCCGAAAACAGTGACGATTCTGCCGGTCATGCGTGGTCCTTCGTGGGTGGTCCGCGACTGGCGATAGACCAGAATCGGAGCGGGAAGTCTATCCGGCGAAAGGATGCGGTTTGGCGGCGGTTTTCGGGGGCGTTAGGCCCATGCAAAGACGGCGGCGCCTAGCGCGGCCAGCGGGATAACGACCGCCAGGACCGGAGTGCGCGGATGAAGCAAGGCCAAAAAGCCGGCCGAAGCCAGCGCGATGTCCCACCCGTTGAGGATCGCAGTTTCGACGACGGGGCGCCACCAGGCTGCGGCGAGGACGCCGACTACCGAGGCCGAGGCGAAGGCGACAAGGCGGCGGGTGCGCGCGCTGTGGCGGAGGCTTTGCCATAGCGGGTCAGCGGCGGAGACGAGAAGGAAACCCGGCGCGAAGATCGCAAGAAGCGCAACCAGGCCGAGAAGAAGGTCGGGTGGGTTGGGAGAGGAGAGGGCGCCGGCATAGGCGGAGAAGGAAAACAGCGGGCCGGGCAACGCCTGTGCTGCGCCATAGCCCGCGAGGAAGTCGTCGTGACTGATGCGGCCGGCGGTTTCGGCTTCGAGAAGCGGAAGGACGACATGACCTCCGCCGAACACCAGTGCGCCTGAGCGATAGAAGCCGTCGGCGGTGACGAGGACGGGGGTGTCGAAAACCTGGCGAAGCAACGGGAGGATTGCGAGCGGCGCCAGGGCGATCAGGAAGATCACGAGGCTAGGCGCGAAGCGAGGCCTTGGCGGTGGTGCAGGTGGATCGGTCTGTGGTCCTGGCGGAATGAGAAAGCCGGCAAGCGCTGCGGCGGCGATGATGACCGGCGCGGACATCGCGCCGGCGTAAATTGCAAACGCCAGCGAAAGGAGCGCAAGCGTGCAGCTGGCGAGTGATTTGAGATTGCCGCGCGCCATCTGGACTACGGCCTGCGCTACGATCGCCACCGCCACGAGATTGAGGCCGTGGATGACGGGCGGAAGAACGCGCGGATCGACCTGTTTGAGCCCCCACGCTGCGGCAAGCATCAGGAGAGCAGAAGGCAGCGTGAAGCCAAGGAAAGCCGCGAGGCCGCCCAGTACGCCCGCCCTGCGAAGGCCGATCGCGAAGCCGGTCTGGCTGGAGGCCGGTCCGGGCAGGAACTGGCAAAGCGCGACCAGGTCGGCGTAGTCATGTTCGCTGATCCAGCGCCGACGTTCGACAAGGTCTCGCCGGAAATAGCCAAGGTGCGCGATCGGGCCGCCGAAGGAGGTGAGGCCGAGGCGCAGGAAGGCGAGGAAGACAGAAAACGCCGAAACGCGAGCGCGTTCCGGCGTCTCTGTTGGCACGGGGGCCAAGCGCTATTTCTTCGGCTTGAGCGCGATGAGAACGTTGCCCGGCGTCTGGGTGAAGGAGCCGTAGCCGGAATTGACGAAGATCATGCCGTTGCCTGCGGAGAGGCCGTGCGCATCGACCGAGCCGCCCTTGGCCGCAACGCCCGCGTTGATCGGCGTGACAGGCGCGGTGGTGTCGAAGGTCTTGAGGACCTTGCCATTCGAGGCGTCGAGCACGATCACCTCGCCGCCGAGCGTCGCGCCGACGACAGCGCCGTCGATCACCAGAGGCGCGGCCGAGAAGCCGTATTTCTGGGCGCAGCCGACGACGCGGGTGTTGCGATCTCCTTCGCAGTGCGGCTGGGCGGCGTAGGTCCATTTCGGCTTGCCGGTTTTCAGGTCGAAAGCGTAGAGGCCGGCTTTCGACTTGAACTTCGGATCGGGCGAAATGATCGGGTCGTTGATCGGGATGATCGCATTCGAGCCGTCGGTCGTGACGCCCCAGTGAACGCCGCCAAGGGCGGTGCCTTCGCCGACGCGCTGGTTCCAGATCACCTTGCCGGTTTCAGCATCGAGCAACCAGGCGTGGCCGGATTTCTGGCCGGCGAGGATGGCGTCCTTGCCGCCGGACTTCACCATGATGGGACTGGCGCCGAAATCGTAGTCGCGGCCGTCGCCGCCGAAGAGGACGGGGCAGTTGGGGCCGTTGTTTCCGGTCGCGACATCGCACGCCATGTTCCAGACATCGGCGCTCATCGCCTGATATTGCCAGACGGGTTTTCCGGTATCGAGATCGAGCGAGATGATCGCGTCGGAAGTGAGCGTGCCGGGGTGGGAGGTGTTCTCGCCGGTGACGACGATGACGCGGTTGCGCTTTTCATCGATCAGCGGCAGCGACCAGATCGGCGCGCCGGACGGGCCTTTCTGCTTCACGCCAACCGAGTTCACCTGTCCGTTGTAGGAGGCTTCCGGCATGGTGTGCCATTCCCACAGCTTCTTGCCGTCCACGGCGCTGAGGGCGACGACCGAGCCGTGGCCAGTGCAGCATTCGGTGCGCGCGTTCATGCCCGAAGCGACGCCTGAGGCCGACAGCGGCACGATGATCTTGTCCTTGTAGAAGGTGACGCCGCCGCGGATGGCGCCGCCGGATTCCTCGGTCGGCTGGCCGGAGGCCTTCCATACCTGCTGGCCCGTCGCGGCATCAATCACGACGATGTCACGGCCCGAGGACAGGGCGAGCACTTTCTTGCCGGCGATCTCGCCGATGGTGGGCGTGTTGCGGGAGTTGAGCGCAGTGGACCATTTGGAGCAGCCGGTCGCTGTGTCGAGTGCGAGCAGCTTGCCGCCGCCGGTGACGAATACGGTATCGCCGAGGACGGCGGCGCCCGTGCCCGAGCCCTGGCCCGGGAAAGCGAGCGACCAGGCGACGTCGAGGTTCGCCATGTCGGATTTTTTGAGGCCGGCTTCCTGCGCGGTGTAGTTGCGGGTCTGGTCGCGGTTGACGCTGAAGCCGATCGACGAGACGGGCTTGGTGGTGTCGACTGTGCGCTTGTCGGCGGAGCAGGCGATGGCTTCGGCCCAGTCGCTGCTGACCGGCTTTTGCGTGTAGGTTAGGTAGGCGATCAGGTCGGTCATCTGTTGCGGGGTGATGCCGGCGGCAAGATCCTTCATCTTGCCGAGCGTCAGCACGTCGCGAAGCGTGGCGGCAGGCGTGGTCTGGAGCGCGGCCAGCTGGGGCGCCTTGGAAGGCGCAACCGGATTGTCGTGGCAGCTTGCGCAGCGGGCGGCATAAACGGCGCGGCCAGGATGGTCGGCGGGCGCGCCAGCGGGTGGCTGCTGGGCGAAGGCCGGCGTGGCGAGGAGGCCGATGCCGGCGGCAGAGGCGAGCCCCATCAGGGCGGTGCGCAAGTTCATAAAGTCCTCCCGGTGCGGCAGGGCCGCTTCTGGGGCGCAACCTCAACTGGCTCGCCGCGAATTTCAACCGCAAAGGACGGCGCATTCCGTCGCGGCGAGGTTCTGTGACCGGGCGGCAAATCTCTGATCACGTCTGCTTGTATAAGCCGGCAGCCATTTTCGTGGACCCCGGTCTGCGGCATTCTCCGCACCAGAAAAAGCCGGAAACCGGTTGAGGAGGAGATGATGTCCCGCTTGCTTCGCGCCGCCCTGTTGGGCGCGATTGTGGTTGCGATGGCGGCGCCCGCGCTGGCGCAAGCCGGCGATGCGCGACCCGCTTCGTCGACGACGCCGATGGCGAACCCGCCTCACACGGCTTGGGGCGCGCCGGACCTGCAGGGCTTCTGGAGCAACCAGTCGGTCACCACGCTCACGCGAGGCGCCAATATCCCGAACCTGGTATTGACGCCGGACGAGGCGACAAAGTTTGAAAGCCAGTTCACCTGGAACGTCAACGAGCAGAGCCAGAAGGGACTGGTGGATGTGAACACGCCGCCGCCGGCCGGACAGGGCGCGCAGTTCGCGACCACGGGATACAACGCCTTCTGGCTGGATCATGGGCGACATTATGCGACGGTGAAGGGCGAGATCCGCTCAAGCTGGCTCACCGATCCACCCAACGGTCGGTTGCCGCTGAAGACGGGTGGTCAGCGCGGCGGCGGCAATAATGCCGGAAACGGCGGCGCGGCCTATGGCACATATGACGGGCCGGAGACGCGGCCGCTGGCGGAGCGGTGCATCATTTCCTATTCGCGCTCGGCCGGGCCGGTGATGCAGAACTCGCTTTACAACAACAACTACCAGATCGTGCAAAGCCCAAGCGCGGTGATCATCGACGTCGAGATGAACCATGATGCGCGCATCATTCCGATCGTGAAGAGCAAGGCGGATGTGAAGCATCGGCCGCAGGCGATCCAGCCATGGTTCGGGGATTCAGTCGGCTGGTATGAGGGCGATACGCTGGTGGTGGAAACCACCAATGTGAACCCGAAGCAGAACACGGCGCAGATTTCTCCCAAGGGGGTGCTGACCGAGCGTTTCACCCGCTGGAGCGACGGCGAAATCCTCTACGAGTTCTCGGTCGACGATCCCGCGCTCTACACGCAGGTGTGGAAGGGCGAGGAAAGCCTGCACGCATCGAAGGAGCCGCTCTACGAATACGCCTGCCACGAGGGCAACTACGCGCTGAAAGGCATCCTCGCGGGCGCGCGCGTGCAGGAAGCGCAGGGCAAGACAGTGGCGCGGAACACCGAGGTGGAGAGGTAGCGTTAGCCGCCATTCTGTCGCGCGATGAAGGCCGCGACGGTCTTGATCAGGTCCGTCGTTGCTTCGCTCGGGCGGTGGCCGAAGGCGTGGGGCTGGCCGGGGTAGAAGGCGTAGTCGAGCTTGCCGCCGCGCGCCTGCCAGGCGTGCATCAGGTCGAAGGTCATGTCCTGCGGGATGTTCGAGTCGTTGCCGGGCTGGATGACCAGGATGTTGGGCAGGGTTCTGGTCTCGCCAGCGGTGACGATGCGCTGGATGGAAGCGTCCCACATCGCGTCCTCGTCCTTGAAGTAGGCGAGGGAGCCTTTCTGCAGGCCCTCGATCTTGGCGCGCACGGCATAGCGATAGCGTGCGGCAGGATCGCTTACCGGCCACATGGCGACGACATAGTTCACCTTGGCTGAGAGATCGTCGTGAGGCGCGTATTTGCCGTCGGGGCCGAGGATGGGCGTGCCCTTGTGTTGCGGAGCATCGGGGCGGAGGGATTCGAGAAGGGCGAGATGACCGCCGGAGGAAGAGCCGATGAGGCCAATGCGGTTGGGATCAGCGTTGAGCGATTTTGCGTTGAGACGGACATAGCGCACGGCGGCAGCGACATCCGCGCTGCCCGAGGGATGCTGGTAGTCCGGCGCCTGGCGGAAATCGATCGAGACGACGAGCAGGCCGGATTTGGCGAGCTCGGCGCAATAAAGCTTGTCGCCGGTGCGATCGCCTGAACTCCATGCGCCGCCGTGGACGTCGACCAGCACGGGCAGGGGCGTTGCGGACTTTGGCTTGTAGATCGTGGCGGAAAGGTCGAGGCCGGGCTTGGCCCATACCAAGTCAGTCGTCTCCACGGCGATCTCTCCCGACTTGGCTGCGGCCGTTTGTGCGGTCGGCTTTCCTGGCGTCTGCGCGAATGCCGGAACAAAGGCTAAGGCCATTGCGGCCAGCGCGGCAGCGAGTTTCATGAAAGCCCTCCCCGGTTCCTCTGACGGGAACGCGCGCGAAGCTTCGCATAGAAGGATGGCGAGCGGCAATTCTCGTTTTACCGGTAAGCCGCCGTGAGCAGACTCTCCAGCGCAGCCATTGCACGTTTCCAGTCCGCGTCAGTCTTCAGCGACAGGCCGGAGAAACCGCCCATCGTGGCGCCGCGGATGACAAGGTAGTTGAGCGCGGCGAGGACGATGGCGTTGATCGCCGGCGCGTCGATGTTTGGCGGCGCGGTGGTGTCGCCCCGGATGGCGAACATCATCTTGCCCATCGCTTTCGAGCGCGCGGCGTCGATGCGGGTAAGGGCGTCGGAGGGGCCGGCAAGCTCCCATGCCAGCAGCTTCTGCAACACAGGGTCGGCGCGAAGCTTGTCTGCATAGGCTAGGAAGGCGGCGCGCATACGCTTGCCGTAATCGGTGTCCGATGCTGCTGTGGCGGCGGGCGCAAGATCGCCGATCCATAGCGCTGTGGTTGCGCCCATCGCCTCGAGCAAGCCGTCGAGGCCGCCAAAATAGCGGTAGATGAGTTTCTTGTCCGCGCCTGCCTCGGCCGCGATGGCGTTGACGCCGAGGCTGGCCGCTCCGTCCCGCGCGATGACGCGGGCGGCGGCTTCAAGGAAGCGCTGTTCGGTGGCCTCACGGTCGCGCGTCTGCCTTTCGGGCGCGGGTTTGGCGGACGGTTTCTTGCGACTGAGCATGGCGAATCTCCAAGGAAATCATAGCGCGATCGCACAATAAGTCACCAGATGGAGACAAGTGTTGACTTCGGCGCTTCGGTATGTCACCAATCGGTGACAATTGGAGATTGGACATGGAAACGGAGACTTTCAACCGCAAGGCAGCGATCTGGGCTGGCATGGCGCTGGTGACAGTGTCGATTGGCGCGAACATTCCCTATTCGGCTCTGATCTCGCTGTTCGACTATGACGACGTGCTGCGTCGCCCGGCCGGCGAGGCGCTGGCGCTGTTCCATTCGCGCGGCGCGCCGCTGGTGCTGGCCTGGTGGACGTTCGCGCTGTCGGCGCTGGGGCTGGCGGGCGTCGCGGCGCTGGTGGGCGAGGCGCTGAAGGGCGGGAAGGCGCAGCTGTCGAGCGGCTTCACCATGTTCGGTGTTATTTCCGGCGTGCTGCAAGGCGCGGCCCTGCTTCGCTGGACGTTCGTGATTCCGCACTTGGCGGAGAGCTATGTGAACGCCGCGCCAGGCTCGGCAGAGCGCGCTTCGCTGCTTGCGACCTACGACATGCTCAACGGCTTTGCGGGTGCGGGGATGGGAGAACACCTTGGGCAGATCCTCCTAATGGTGTGGACGTTCGGCGTTGGTCTCGCGCTGGCTCGCATGGGCGGAGCAATGCGCTGGATCGGCGCGTTCGGGCTTGTTACGCTGCCGGTGTGGATCGTGGGGCAGACGGAGTTACTGGCTCTATCCATCCCCGGCCTGCCGGTGATCGAGGTGATCCCCTACGCCTTCATGGCGTGGGAGGTATGGATGCTGGTCCTGGGCGTGGCGTTGTTGGCGAAGGCGCTGCGGCAAGATGCAGTAGACGGTTCCCGCCAGCCCCTAGCTTCGCCAGCGTAAGGTTCGCGGCTCGATCGGGTTGTTGAACGCGCGGGGCTCTGAGCGGGAGGACGTCCATTCTTTCTTGAGCGTGAGATACCACTTCGCCTGCACGTCGATGTCGTCGATCCACATCATGTTCTTCTGGAACTCCAGGCCGCGGTTCTGGAGGTTCACCATGTGGCCGTCCTGGCCGAGGAAAGTCTTCGCCATCGGAATGAGGAAGGGCAGCAGCAGGTCGGCGATCGGCAAGCCGGTCCAGTAGGT
>DASZSI010000146.1:0-14894 GCA_035548775.1 Hyphomonadaceae bacterium | reverse complement strand
ATTACATGCTCCTCAGCCACAGGCCGCCGAGGATGAGGCCGCCGCCGCCGACGCCGGCCATCCAGTAGAGGAAATACTGAGGCAGCACGAAATAGCCGAACGTCGTGAGGCCGATCAGAGCAAGACCGAGCGGCAACATCTGCCAGCCTTTGCTCCAGATGCCGATGAAGCAATAGAAGACGCCGATGACGAGCGGGACGAGCGCGCTCGCCTGGTTGTTGGACTGCGGCGGAACTATTGCAGAAAGGGCTGCGACGAAAATGAAGAGCGCGCCGAACGAGCCGAAATAGCGCCAGCCGAATCCAGCGCCGTCCCTCGAACTCGATGCGCGCGATTGAAGGAAGCTCATGCCGACACTGCCGGCGATGCCGATCACGATGAGCGGGAGCCAGGTCCACGATATCTGCGGCAAGGCCGCGCTGATCGAATAGCCGATCGCCCACAGTACGCCCCACATGATGAGGTAAGGCGCGGTGGAACGCCCGTGCTGGGAGGCGGCGGTGCGGTTTTCCGTCTTCTCGATGTCCTTTAGAGCGCTTTGCGCTTCAGCGGGAGAAAGGGACATGGCGGCCTCCTCAGCACCAGATAACTCTATTTTATAGAGTAGTCTGCGTCAAGGGGTCTATGAAACGGGTGTTTCGAGCGTTCCGAGGCTCTTCCTTGTCACCCCGGAAGCGCGCGGCGCTATCCGGGATCTACTGTGACGGCACGACAGCAGATGACTGGGTCCTGGCTCACGCTGCACCCGGCCGCAATGACAGCCGACTGGAGACTTCGCCAGATCGCACTCAAGCCGCGAGTTCGAGGATTTCGACGATGTCGGACGCCTTGGTGATCGGACGCGGATTGGTGCGGATGGAGCGGTCATGCATCGTGTGTTCAGCGATCGCCTCGAAGTGCGAGCGGCCGATCAGTACTTCCGACAGGCGCCACGGCAAGCCGAGATAGACCACCAGGTCTCTCACGGCGACAGAGGCCGGCAGTCGGCGCTTGCCCATCAGGCGGCTGACCAGCAGCTGCCGGTCCGCGCCGTAGGCCTTGTTCCACTCCAGCACGGCGTGGAGCGTGATGCAGGACGTGACGCCATGCGGTACGCCATAGCTGCCGCCGAGCGTGTGGCCGATCGCGTGGCTGGCGCCCATGCCCCGCCCCGAGGCCGAACCGGAGATGGCCATCCACATACCGTGCTGGCATTGGGCGCGCGCTTCCAGGTTCGACGGATCGCGCTTGCATGCCCTGAGACCCCGGGCCAGCAAGCGGAGGCCTTCGGCCGCAACGAGATCGCCCATCGGCGCGCGCTCGAGATTGCAGAGCTGCTCCACGGCATGATCGACCGCCTTGATCCCGGTCGAGAACCACAGCTTGGCCGGCGTATCGACAGTGACCGCCGGATCGAGCACGACGGCCTTTGGCGCCATGTCGGGATGGGTGAAAGCCTCCTTCACCTTCTTCTCGCCATCGGTCACGCCGGCGATGGGCGTGAACTCGGCGGCCGACAGCGTGGTGGGCACGGCGATCATGCGAATGCCGGAGGGAATGGAGGCAGGATCCTTGCGACCCTCGCCCTTCCCCAGCCGGTAGGGACCCAGCTGATCCGTTCGCGTGAAGCCTCCCCACAGGCACAACTGCATCAGTTTGGTCGCGTCGATGACGGAGCCGCCGCCAAACGCCACCAGCATGTCAGCGTTCGCCTCACGCGCGGCCGCCGCCCCAGCAATCACGTCGGCGCGCGGAGAATGGGACGCGATCTGGTCGAACAAGCCCGCATTGAGGATGCCGAGGTCTTCCGCCAGTTTCACCGCCGGACCCTCTGGGCCGCCGAGCGAGCGCGTCGTCATCACCATCAGCCGCTTGGCGCCATAGCGCCTGGCAAGGTCGATGACGGCTTCGGCCGCCTCGCGGCCATAGACGACGGCGTCTTGCCTGGGAAAGCGATGTTGGCCGACGATCATTTGCGCTTCAGCCTGCGCCGCCGGGGCGGGCCATGGAACCAATCGATGACATATTCCATCGCCTCGTCGTCATCGACGCCTTCCTCGCTGCGCACGCGGCCCTTGGCCGAGTATCCCCGGCGGTGGACTTCGTTGCGGTCGCCACAGACGAGATGATGCCAGTCATGCAGGTCCTTGCCTTCGTGCACCAGGCGGTAGGCGCAGGACTCCGGCAGCCAGTCGACTGTGGCCACGACTTCCGGGGTCAGCTTCACGCAGATCGGCACGTGCTTCTTGCGCTCGACGTAGTTGGAGCACTGGCAGGTTGAACCGTCGAAGAGCTTGCACGCTAGGCTGGTGACGTAGAGATCGCCGGTATCCTCGTCCTCGAGCTTCACAAGGCAGCACTTGCCGCAGCCGTCGCAGAGCGATTCCCACTCCGCATCCGACATCTCGGTCAGCTTCTTGGTTTTCCAGAAGGGCTCGGGCGGCATGAGCGGATACTAGAACGGGTCCCTGAGGATGTCCTGCCATTCCTTGTGTTTTTCGAGCGTTGCACGCGTGAAAGGACACCGTGGAATGATCTTGAGGCCGCGCTTTCGGACATCCATAACCATGAATTCCACCAGCGCCTTGCCGACGCCCATGCCGCCCATTTCCTTGGGCACCAGGGTGTGGTCGATCGAAATCACCCCGTCGCCCGCGTTGGTATAGGTCATCTCCGCATCCGGCTTGTCCGCCATGCGACTGACATAGCGGCCGCCCTTGGCGGCTTGTTCGAGCGTGATCGTCAGATCGGGTCTTGCGTCCGCCATGGTCACGCCTCGCTCGCCAGCACGTCCTGCCATTCCTTGTGGCGCACGAGCATGACGCGCACGAAGGAACAGTGAGGAAGAATGCGAAATCCTTCCGCGCGCGCATCCTCGACCGCGCGTTTGACAAGGGCAAGACCGACACCTTGCCCGGACAACGCGGAAGGCACGCCGGTATGGTCCACGATCATGACCTTGCGGCCCTTCGATTTCACCCAGGCGAAGGTCATTTCGGATTCGCGCCGGCCGATAAGCGCAACATAACGGCCGCCGGTCGCGGTTGCCTCTCGCGTGATCGGAATGTCGGCCATCGCGGCGGTGTAGGCCCCCGGCCGGATCAGGAAAAGAGCGAATCCGCCGCAGCCTGAGCGTCGTTGTCGGCTGGCGCAGCCTCCTGCCCGCTGTTGATCACCGCCCCAAGGCTGGCGATCGCGGCGAAAATGCTGGGTGCGTGCCGCGCCAGGGAGGCAGCGGTGTCCGGCGCGGCCTCGATCAGGTCCTGCACATCGGCGATGGCGAGGTCGAGTTGGCGGCGCGCGGTGAGGAAGCGCTGTTTTACGCCGTCAGGCGCCGCCTCGTAGGCCGCGATGGCCAGGTCCCGCTCTCGGAATCCGGTCAGGCGGAAATGCGCGGCGTAGCCCATCGGCCGCCAGTCCAGCACGGCCTCGCGGAATTCCGGCGTTTCTTCGAGAAAGCCGATCATCATCGCGATCTCGTTGTAATGATTGAGATAATCGGTCGCGAGCCCGGTGGCGGGGTTGATATTGGCGGCTTTGAGCCGCTGGGGGTCGAGTCGGGCGGACATGGGCAAGAGGAAACGTGCCGCCAGTACGCTTTAGGAACTGTTACGATCGCGTGGCGGCTTTGCCTCGGCTGGTCTAGGGAGGGTCCAAATGCGCGACACCCTGTTCTTTCCTCTCGCCACGATTCTGGCCGGCGTCTTCGTGTTCACGGCGCTGCAGCCATTCGTCGACCGGCCGCCGCGCGGGCCGCTGAGTGGCGGCGGAAGGAACGCTGAAGACGTCACGGTACAGGGACGCGAGCTCAACCGCTTCCTCCCCGGCAGCTATGACGGCATCAAGATCATCACTCCGCCCGGCGGCGGAGACCAGGTGCTGCAAATCACGCGGACCGCGGACGAGGTCTATGAGTCGCCGCGCTCGGGACCCAACATCGTGCTGGCCGAGGACCTGGAATGGGCATTCGAGTCGCGACCCGTGGAAGTGGTGATCACGGCGCGTTCGGCGGGCGATTTTCCGGCCAGCAAGTTCGAAGCGGACTATCTTGCGCGGCCGGATGCAGAAAGCGGCTGGCAGACATTCGACCTGACGCCGGAGTTCAAGCCGTATTCCTTCACCTACAAAGTGCCGGCCCGAGGCCCGACCGAAGGCTATGACTATATCGGCGTGCGGCCCGTCGTGCCGGACAAGCATCGGGTGATGGAAGTGAAGTCGATCCGCATCCACGTGATGGGTCCGAAGACCAAGGATGTGCCTGAAGCGCCGCCAACCGCACCGGCGCAAGCGCCGGCAACTTCTCCCGCACCCGCCCCCCACTAGGGCCGCTGGTTCCAGACCGTCAGTTCATCCGGTTCGCCGAGCGCGATGACGCCATAAGCGCCGGTCGCAAGCTTCAGATCCTCTCGCCTTGCACCGATTGCATCGATCGCAAAGCGCGCGATGCCGTTCGAGGTGACGACGAGATGATCGCCCGGCTGACCGCGAAGGTCGGAGAACATCTCCTGCCAGTTGCCGACCAGGGCTGCAGGATCGACGCGCCAACCGGGCGGCGGCGCGCCATGTTTGTCCCAGGCTTCCATCGCGGCCTGCCCCACACGCGCGACGACTTCCGGTTCGGGCCGGTTTTCGTCCGGGCCATAGTCAATCTCGCGGAGAAAGAGTTCGGTAAGAAGATCGGGCGGCGAGGCCTGCGTGGCTAGAATGGCGTCGGCCGTCTGGCGGGTGCGGCGCAGCGGACCTGAACAGGCGGTGGCGAAGACGATGCCTTGGCCGACAAAATGCGCGGCGAGTTTTTCGGCTTGCGCCAGGCCCGATGGAGACAGCGGCAGGTCGGTGCGTCCGCCAACGCGGGTCACCACGTCGCCCTTCTCGAATGTATTGCCGTGGCGGACGATGAAGACGCGGGCGCTCATGTGAGATGCGGGTCGCCGTGCGCCTTCAGCATGGCTGTGGCGCGCTCGGCATCCTCCGGCGTATCGATACCAGATTGCGGCAGGTTCGAAGCTTCGACCAGCACGGCGAAGATGCGCAGACCGTTCTCCAGGAAACGCAGCTGTTCCAGCCCTTCCAGCTCCTCATAGCGCGAGGTCTTCATGGTCGAGATGACGGTGAGCGCATCCCGCGAATAGCCATAGAGGCCGACATGCTGCAGCACCGGAGACAGCGGGCCAGCCTTGCGCAGCTTTTCCTCGTTGCGCATCGCAGGGAGAATGTTCTTGGAGAACCACAGAGCGAAGCCGTCGCGGTTGCGGATACAGGTGGTCCCCGAGAAGGGCGTTGCCTTCTTGCGCGCGCGCAAGTCGTCGAGCGCATCCCAGCCGAGCTGTATCACCGGCGTTACCACATCAGCCGCGCCTGCGTTCTGGATCAGCGCGGCGACATGCTCCGGCGGGGTAAATGGCGCATCGCCCTGCAGGTTGACGACGAAATCGGCGTCCGGCGCGACAAGATCCATGGCCGCGCGGCAGCGATCAGTGCCGGATGGCAGGTCGGGATCGGTCATCACGCTTTCGACGCCGATCTCGCGGGCATGGTCGGCGATGCGCTGGTCATCGGTCGCCACGATGACGCGGGCGCCAGTTGCCTTACCGGCCTTCTTAGCCGCGGCGGCAGTTCGCTCCAGCATCGAGACGCCGTTGATCTGGTGCAGCGGCTTGCCCGGAAAGCGCGTCGAGGCGTAGCGGGCGGGAATGACGATCAGCGTCTTCACGCGACGCCGGCCTTGAGCAGGTCATGCAGGTGGATGATGCCGACCGGCTTGCCGGCATCGAGCACGAACATCTGCGTCCTCTTCTTTTCGTTGAGGGTTCGCAGCACTTCGGCGGCCAGGGTCGAAGGCGTGGCGGTGATCGGCGAGCGCGTCATCACTTCATCGATGGTTTTCGCCTGGCGGCCCGAAGTGAGATAGCGCCTGAGATCGCCATCGGTGACCATGCCGGCGAGCTTGCCGTCCGGCGCAACGACGCCAAGGACGCCGAAGCCTTTAGCCGTCATGGCGTTCACGGCGTCGATGAAGGGCGCGCCAGAGGCGACCACAGGAAGTTCCGAGGAGGTGTGCATCACATCGCCCGCTGTGCGCAGCATGGCGCCGAGTTTACCCCCCGGGTGGAACACTTTGAACTGGTCAGCCTTGAAGCCCCGGCTTTCGAGCAGGGCCACCGCCAGCGCATCGCCCAGCGCGATCATCAGCGTCGTGGAGGTGGTGGGTGCGTTGGTTTCGCCGCAAGCCTCGGGCGCGTCGGGCACGATCAACTTGATGTCGGAGGCCTTGCCCAGCGTGCTGTCGGCCTTGGCCGTCATGCCAATGAGCGGAATGCCATAGCGGCGGGTATAATGCAGGATGTCCGTCAGCTCGTTGGACTCGCCCGACTTCGACAGGGCCAGGACCACGTCGCCCTGGCCCACCATGCCGAGGTCGCCATGGCTCGCCTCGGTGGAGTGGACGAAGTAAGCCTGTGTGCCGGTCGAGGCCAAAGTCGCGGCAATCTTGCGCGCAACGTGGCCGGACTTGCCGATTCCGGTACAGATCACCCTTCCCTTGGCATTGAGGATGGTCTCGACCGCCTTGACGAACTCCCCGCCCAGGGTGCGGGACATGGCGCCGAGAGCGTCGGCCTCCAGCGCAAGAACACGCCGCGCCGTAGCGATATGGGGGTGGTCGGACATTGGCTTGGTTTGGACCAGAATTGCCGCCTTGTCATCCGCGCCAGCGACCTGAAAGCGCAAGGCGCCAATGCAGTTGAGGGAGCCGTTTTGGCGCGCTAATGAAGCCTTTGAGCTCCGGCGACGGGGCCGGATAAGCCGGATAAAGAGAGTGCGTTCATGCGGGGTCTGATCATTTTTCTTGGACTCCTGTTGCTTCTGGCCGGCGGCGCGCTGGCCGGCGCGCAGTACGCCCCAATCGACCTGTCGGTCCTCGACCAGGTGCACGGCGCCAAGGATTTCGTGAAATCGCAAATGGCGCTCTATGCCGGCGGCGGAGCTGCCGGGTTTGGCCTGGTGTTGATGATCATCGGCATGGCGACCGGCGGGAAGAAAAAGGAAAAGCCGGCGCCGGTGCGCAAGGCGGCGGCTGAGCCTGCTCCGAGGCGCGAGCCTGAGCCGGCGCCAAGGCGTGAACCAGCGCCGCAGCCAGCGCGTGCGCCTGAACCCATGAAAGCACGCGCGCCCGAGCCAGTGCGCGAGCAGCCCCGGCCGGAACCGCCCCGTACGGTCGCGCCGCAACCGAAGCCCGCCATGGCGCAGGCCCCGGCGCCTGCGGCCGCGCCGCCTTCGATGCCTCCGAAGCCCCAGGCCAAGCCGCAAGCCTCTTCGCAGCCGCCGAATGGCGCCGATGCGGCGCCGACCTGGACCGCCGATCCACGCCTGTTCAATCGCCAGCGTGTGCGCGACCTCGTCAGTATCAATGACGCGATCAAAGCCTATCACGCGAAAAACGGCGCCTATCCGCTTGCGAAAGAGGCTGGCGGTTTCCTCGAGCGCGGTAAGAACTGGATACCCGGCCTAAGCCCCGACTATATCCGCGACCTGCCCCGCGATCCGGCCATGTCGAGCGACAAGAACGGGCCGCAATACGTCTATGTGTCGGATGGTGCGAACTACAAGCTCCTCGCCCGGCAGATCTCGCTGGTGGGCGGCACGAATGTCGAAGTGCTCGGCGTGAAGTTCGATCCGTCGCGGCAGAACACCGCCGAAAACGCTGCCTTCGGATTCTGGACGGCTGCGTTCGAGAAGGCCTGACTTCTAGAGAATAGATTGCCCTGTCGAGGCCCAATCCTTGAGAAAGGACTCGATGCCTGCTTCCGTCAGGTCGTGCTTGTAGAGTTGCGCGAACACTTTCGGAGGCAGCGTCGCGCAATGGGAGCCTGCGAGCGCCGCGGCCCTAACATGATCGGTTGAGCGGATGGAAGCAGCCAGGATTTGCGTGCTGAAGCCGTAGTTGGCATAGATCGTGTAGATGTCGCGGACGAGCTGCATGCCGTCCTGCTTCTTGTCGTCGAGGCGGCCGATGAAGGGCGAGATGAAATAGGCACCGGACTTGGCCGCGAGCAGCGCCTGCACGGCCGAGAAACACAGCGTGACGTTTACGCGGATGCCTTCGTCCGACAGCACCTGGCACGCCTTGAGGCCGTTTTCAGTGAGCGGCAGTTTCACGACCACGTTGGACGCGATGCGAGCGAGGTAGCGGCCTTCGGCCAGCATGCCGTCGACGTCGGTCGCCACCGACTCGGCGCTGACCGGGCCGGGGATGATCGCGCAGATCTCGGCGATGGCTTCCTTCATCTTGCGGCCGCTCTTGGCGATAAGCGTCGGGTTGGTGGTGACGCCATCGACGAGACCGCTGGAGGCCGCGGCGCGCAATTCGCCGACGTCGGCGCTATCGATAAACAGCTGCATGGCGGCTCCTCGCGTCTGCGGCCTGTTGTGGCCGAGTTCGCGGCAAAGGCAAAGCGAAGGCTTTGCGACGTGCGCCTAAGTGTGCTTGCGATAGGCGCTATCAGCCCTCAGCGCCGGCTTTTCAACCAGATGCCAGAGCAGCAAGGCGGCAATGAAAGCGCCAGCCATCGCAATGACGGCGCCTGCCCATGGCATGGCGAACAGCCCGACCGCCACGACGACCTGGATCACCGGGAAGTGTACGATGTAGAGGCCGTAGGAGAGATCACCGAACCTCGCCGCATCGAAAATGCGCGGCAGTCCGGTCGCCACATAGATCGCAACCGCGCCGAGCCCCAGCGCCCGCAACGGGGCGGCCAACGGAAACACCACTGACAGCAGCAGGAGCCCGGCGCCGATGGCGCCCGCGTACCGGAGATGTCTTACGTTGAGATCGAGCATGCAGAAGCCGATGCCGACGGCGAAGAAGCTCATCTGTCCGGGCAGTTGGTGCGCGACATCGTCGAACGCCGCGTCATGAAAGGCCGCCTGGTGGAAGCCGTAGCGCCAGGCCTCCGCGCCGACATAGATCGCGCCGAGCACGGCCCAGCGGGTCCATCCTTTTCCGCGTACCAGCAGGGCGAGAACTGGCAGCAGGACATAAAACAAGACCTCGATCTTGAGTGTCCACAGCGCGCCATTGATCTCGGTCAGCGGATTGTTCTGGAAAACTCCCGGCAAACCCGGGGCCAGGAAGTTCAGGAAGGCCAGGTTTACTCCGAGATAGCGGGCGACGGCGCCGAGATCGTGCTGGGCTGCCGGACTCGCGGCCAAGCCGATGACAGCGCACGCCAGCACCACGGTTGCATAGGCCGGATAGAGCCGCCGCACTCGTTTTTCGGCATAGAGCTTCAGGGAACGCGACCGCCGCAGGCTGGCATAAACCAGGTAGCCGGACAGGACGAAGAAGCCCTGCACGCCGATCTCGGCGAGGAGACTCATTATCGGGCCGGCCGGCTTCCACGCGTCAACGCGCGGCAGAAGGGACAGGTGGTAGGCCGCCACCATCAGCGCGAAGACCAGGCGCAGAAGGTTGAAATTATTGTCGACGACGGGCGCCCCGGCAGGGGCGCCGCCTTGGGCTTCAGCCCCCGCTATCGATGCCGCTTTCTCGCCGCCCACGCTTGTCTTTCACGGTCTGTTAGCTCGCCGCTGACCTGCTCTAGCGGCCACTTCAGGCCGCCGCAACTCGCCTCGACGCCGGCGGCCGGAAACCGGTCAACCGATTCTTGAGGGCTTTACCCTAGGGTTCCCCTTGCAGGCGCCGGCCAGAAGGCCGGCAGCAGAGGGCGGGATGAAGCCGAACGTTTCGATAAGGGTCGCGCCCGAGGCGCCGCCGCCGGCAAATGCCGTGCATGCGTTGCCGCTCGCGGTGGACCTCGACAACACGCTACTTCTCACCGACACGCTGTTTGAAGGGATTGCAGAGCACTTCCGCCGCCGGCCGCTGTGGACTTTAAAGCAGCTTGTTCAATTGCCTTTCTCGATCGCGAAGGTGAAGGCGCGGCTGCAACGTGACGCCGTGCTCGACATCGCGACCCTGCCCGCTAACGAGGAGGTTCTGTCCTACTGCTTGCGCGCAAAAGCCAGCGGCCGGAAAGTGTGGCTGGTTTCCGCCGCCGACCAGCTGACAGTCGATCGCGTGGCTGCACGGTTTGGCGTGTTCGATCGCGCGATCGGCAGCGACGGCGACATCAACAACAAGGGCGCGTCCAAGGCGAAGCTTCTGGAGCGCGAGGCGCCGGAGGGGTTCGAATACCTCGGCGACAGCCCAGCCGACTACAAGGTCTGGGCCAGGGCCAAGATTGCAAGCCATGTCGGCGGCGGCACGGCGCGGACCAGCAAGATCGAGAGCCTCGGCGCGCCGGTTGCACGCGCGTTCGAGCGGCCACGCGGCGGCCTCAACGCGTGGCGAAAGGCGATGCGCCTGCACCAGTGGGCCAAGAACGCCCTGATCTTCGTGCCGGCCATGCTGGCGATGAAATGGACGGACGCCACGGCGATCCTGCACTGCGCCCTGGCCCTTCCGCTGCTCGGGGTCATGGCCTCGGGCACCTACATCGCCAACGACCTGCTCGACCTCAAGGCCGACCGGCATCATCACACCAAGCGCAACCGGCCGTTCGCTTCGGGCCAACTGAAGCTGTGGCAGGGCTTCGTCGCCGCGCCCGCGATGATCCTGGCGGGCTTTGCCGGCGGCCTTATGCTGTCGCCGGCCTTCGCAGTGACGATGCTGTCCTATCTCACCGTCACGCTGACCTATTCGCTGAAGCTCAAGCGCATGGCGATGCTCGACACCATGGCGCTGGCCTTCCTCTACACGCTTCGCCTGGTGATGGGCGGCGTGCTGGCCGGCGTTGGGCTCAGCCAGTGGCTGGTGATCTTCTCGATGTTCCTGTTCGTGTCGCTGTCGCTTGCCAAGCGCCATGTCGAGGTGATCAGGCGCGCCGAGGCCGGCGAGCGGCGCCTAGTTCATCGCGGCTATCGCGCGGAGGACGCGGGGGTGACGCTTGGCCTGGGCCTTGCCACCGCGACCGCCTCGCCGCTGATCCTGGTTCTCTACATCATCGAGGCCGCGTGGCCCTCACAGGTCTATTCCTTCCCACCGGCCCTGTGGGTCGCGCCGGTGGTTCTGTCGATGTGGCTGATGCGTCTGTGGCTGTTGGCCAATCGCGGCGAGCTCGATGACGATCCGGTTGTGTTCGCGATCAAAGACCGCCAGAGCCTGGCCATGGGCGCAGCCATCGCGATGGGCTTTGGGGCAGCCGCCTTCGCGCCCGCCAATTCACTCGACATGGTGCGACTGTCCTAGTCGGCAGACGGGTCGCTGAACGGCCGCACGTCGGGCTTGCGCCGCAGGAAAGTGACCGGGTTCCAACTCAGCGCGGCAGCGATGTCGGCAATCCGCGCCGTGCGGCGGGTCTTCAGCTGCTTGCGCGCCTGCAGCGCCGGCGCGAGATCGCCAACCGCGGCGCCGAGGCCACGCAGCGTTGCGCCGAAGCGTCCAGTGACCAGTCCGCGCAGCAGGATGGCGATGGTTCCGGCAACCCAGACCGGAAAAGTCAGGGCGAGCAGGATGCCTGGCATGTTCTTCACATAGGTCCAGACGCCGTTTCGCGCGCCATGGAAGACCGCAAAATCGCTGGCGCGGCCGGTGATGCCTGATCCCGCATGTTTCACCCTGGCGGCGGGATCAAATTGGCAGCGTTCGCCGAGGAGCCGCATGCGGAAGCCTAGATCGACGTCTTCGTGATAGCAGAAATACCGTTCGTCGAACCCGCCAGAGGACAGGAACAGGTCACGCGGATAGAGCGCCGCCGCGCCGCAGGGAGCAAAGCATTCGCCGGCTTGCGGGGTCTCCGTCGCCGCCCGGCCAAAGCCTCCGCGCCAAGCATAGCCGTAGGCAAGATAGCAATCGCCGGCGCCGTCGAGTACCCTGTCATCGGCCATCGAGACTTGCAGCGACGCTACAATGCGATGGGTCGGCCGCTGTTTCACTGCCGCCATCAGCTTCTCAAGCCAGTCGGGAGCCGCCTCTGCATCCGGATTGAGAAGCGCGATCCAGCGGCCTTTCGCCTGTTGCGCCGCAAGATTGTTGCCGCCGGCGAAACCGTGATTGGCGGCCTCTCGCAGGATAGTCAGGCGCTCGGGAACTTCGTTCAGGCGGTCGACCGATCCGTCCTTCGAGGCGTTGTCGACCAGGATGGTTTCGAACGAACGCCAAGTCTGCCGCGCGAGTGAAGCGAGGCAACCGCGCAAGTAGTCGCCGCCATTGTAGTTGACCACGATGACTGTGATCTCTGGCGTCTCGGATGGGTCGATCCCCTGCATGGCGCTGGCCGTAACGTGCGTATCTGCGGCCTGCAAGCCTTACTCGGCCGGTGCGACGCCAAGGCTGGGAGAAGTGGCCAGCATGCGCGAAGGCTGGTCGATCGCTTCGGCCCGCATCATCACCACGATCAATGCGGAAAGAAGGCCTGCGGTGGCCCACCACCAATCGTTCCACAGGTCAAAGGACACGAGTGCAATAGCGATGAAGCCGCCCGCCAGCGCCGCCGCAAGGAAGCCGGCGACGCCCAGCTTGCGCGGCTCGGGCATTCGGAAGCCAGCCAGAACGATGGCCAGGGCCACCAGCGAGGCGCCGATCGCCCCTGTCTCGGCCCATAGCTGCAGAACCATGTTGTGGGCGTGGTTGGGCACGTAGAGCTCGCCCTTGAACACGCCGGAGGGAATCCGTTCCCGCATGGTGCGCAGGACACCGAGGCCCTGGCCAAAGATGGGATCCTTGTCGATCACCTCGATGACCTTGCGCCAGATCGCCAGGCGCCAGTTGTTGGAATCGGTCGCCAGGGTCGCTTCCGCTCCGCGCGACAGGTAGCCGATCACGAACGGCGTGCCCATGATGATCGAAGCGATCATTCCGCCGAGGATCCGGAATCCGTTGACCGGGAACAGGCGCACGATCGCAACCGACAGGAGGCCCGCCGCCGTCGACACGATCCCGCCATTGACGCCGCGGGTCGCCAGCACCGCCAGCACAACGACGAACACGGCGATCTCCACGAACAGCGCGCGCGAGAACGACAGCGTCCGCCCGGCGCCGACGATCAGGAAGGGCGCGGCGAGCGCCATGATGATGCCGTTGCGGGAGATGTTCTGGACGCCCTCGCCTTCATTCCCCTCGATCGGCAGGAAGACGTCGAGCACCTTCTTCTCGAACATCGCGAGGACGGCGACGACGACCAGCTGCAGCAGAATTGCGATGGTCGCCACGCGAACAACATTGCGAGCCTGCTTGGGCGACAAGGTTCGGGCGGCTTCGATCAGGACGGCGGTCCAGAGGAAAGCGAGCCCGACGCGCGCCACCTCAAACCTCACGGCGATGCTCATCGTCTTGGGGTCGAAGTCGACGAGGCTGATCGGACGCGGCGACCAGCGAGCAGAGGCCGCGACGAACTCGAGCGCCAGCAAAATCGCGAACATGTAAAGGCGCAGGCGGATCTTCGGCCCGCCGATCGGCGAGCACACGATCGCCGCGATCAGCAAAAGCGGCGAATACCCCAGTCCGCCCGCGAACGCGATCAAGGGCCAAAGACCCCCGATGGCGATAAGCACCCACTGAACCAAACCAAACCCCGCGCCGGATTACACGACGTACAGATGGCGACTAAAGGGAAACACGCGCCAATTCAATGCGAACTGGCGCCTTAACCATCCGGCATTCCAGATAAGGCGCCTTTTTCTCAGAAATAGGCCGGCAGTTCCGCCAGGCGTGGATGGTTCATGTCACGGGGCGACATGACAGGTGCGCGTCCGGCCAGCGGCCAGGCTATGCCCAGCGCCGGATCGTTCCAGGCGAGGCCTCGCTCGCTCGTCGGATCGTATGGCGAGGAGACCTTGTATTCCACGACCGTATCGGGTTCGAGCGTGCAGTAGGCATGCGCGAAGCCTACGGGCACATAGACTTGCCGACCGCTCGAGGCAGTGAGTTCGACTGCGACATGTTTGCCGTAGGTGGCTGAACCGCGCCTGATATCGACTGCCACGTCGAGGATCGCCCCGGCGGTGCAGCGCACCAGCTTGGCCTGCGCCATGGGGACAATCTGGAAGTGAAGCCCGCGGATCGTGCCGGGCATCTTCGACAGGGATTCGTTGTCCTGGACGAAGGTCTCGACGATGCCCCCGGCGCGCCAGCTCGCCTCCTTGTAGGTCTCGATGAAATAGCCGCGCTCATCGGCGTGGCGGCGCGGTTCGATCAGAATGATGTCGGGGATGGATTGGCGCTGGAACATCACGGCTCCGGCAGGCCGTCGGCCGTCATCGCGGCGCCGGCGACATAGGTCCAGGCCGCAGACTCGCTTTCGCGAGCGCCATCGACATGAACGCAGGCATAGGGACGCGAGGGCTGGTTGTCCGCGTCGCGCCTGGCGATTGGCCAAGTCTTCGAGCAATCCCTGGTGCGACAATAGCAGACATCTGACTCGAACTGCATCGCGGTCGACGCGTTCGGCGGCGACTTGCGCAGGAAGACCTGAATCTGCCGCTCGGCCGGCTTGCGCAGGTCGGCAACCGCGCTCGTCTCGTCGGCCAACAGCATGTCGGCGCCATAGTCGCTGCCGGTAAGCCTGGTCAAC
Source organism: Hyphomonadaceae bacterium (assembly GCA_035548775.1). Lineage (GTDB taxonomy): Bacteria > Pseudomonadota > Alphaproteobacteria > Caulobacterales > Hyphomonadaceae > UBA7672. The sequence continues at coordinate 342 of DASZSI010000146.1, read as the reverse complement.
GCCACCCTGTCTTTGGCGCGCAAGGCCGCAACGAATTCCGCGGCGACCTTCTGGACGCTTGCGAGCGTGGGCCAATCGGCGTTTGCCGGCGCGAGGTCTCCGCCCTTCGCCTTTGGGAGCCGCCGCCTGATAGTCGCGGGTTCGAGATTCCGTTGGCTCATGAAGAGGAGAAACTGGCCTTCAGGCGCGACGCACCCCGCCTGGCGATTGTCGTCGATGAGGATGCCGGGCGAGCGCAGGAGGCCCGCATTGATATTGTCGGCCGCCGTCTTGCAGTCCGCGATCCGGCCGGTGAATTCGCCGCTCCAATAGCCATCCATCGATCCGTGACCGTCGACATAG
>DASZSI010000145.1:0-4353 GCA_035548775.1 Hyphomonadaceae bacterium | reverse complement strand
GAGGACTCCCGTTTGAAGAAGTACACCAAGCAGGAGGGCCGGTGCCCCCCATATCGCGAGAGAAATCGGATCGGCGTGCTGATCTAGAAAAGTTTTCACTGCCATCGCCAAAACAGAAAACTGAAACAGTGCGACCATGGTGGATGAATTCTCATTTCCAGATTGAGCATCCTTCCGCGCAAGAAAGGCCCAAGGTCCCATCGCCGTTCCATAGGCCAACAGTAGATAAGGCCAGATCGGATGAGACGGATCATAGTCCTTCATGATGTAGACAAATACGGTTACCGCTGAAGCGGTCATGATCGCGGCGTTCCAAACGCAACTTATTACTGCGAGAAGGATGCCGGCGACGATGTTATTGTGTTCGACCGCTTTCATTGCTGGAAGTGCGAAGGCCATGCCCAGCATCAGTGGAAGACTCAACAACAAAGGTCCCGCGATTGCGTAGGCAATGCCGGCGCCGACCAAATCCCAGCGACCCAAAATCGCAAGCCAAACGGCCCCAGCAATTCCACCGAGAAAATTGAGTATCACAAGCGGTAGCATCACCACCGCGACGATCGCTGACATTTGCGTCCCCCACTCCGGTCGTTGTTTGCAACCAGCCTCTCTTTGACCGTTCACCCTAGCGCGACGCAGACAAGCGGCAAGCACGCAGCCCGAATCCAAGAATCCGCGGTGTTCTGGCGGCCAATCGGTGCAATTTCATCGATCGGCTTCACGAAAAAACCCGTTCTTTCACGGATACTCCGGCCATCGCCGCCAGCGTCGGGAAATCGCCTCCGCCATGCAGGTTGACTGCATCAATCCGCTTGCCTTGTCGGAAACCGATGTCGCGCAATGGCGCGCATTGCTGGCCGCCAATCCCGCCTGGACCAGCCCCTATCTCACGCCGGACTGGGCGCAGTACGTCGCCCGCCATCGGACGGATGCGCGCGTGGTTGTCTACCGCAACGAGTTCGGCATCGCCCAGGCCTTCCTGCCCGCGCAGCGCCCCAATGCGGTCATGGCCGCTCCCATCGGCGGCCCGGTTTGCGACTATCAGGCGTTGATCGGTCCTGAAGACCTCGATCTTTCCTTCGCCCTCAAGGCGCTCAATGTCGGCCGCATCGACTTTACCGCCGGTCTGAAGGACAGCCCGTTGTCGGCGCGCCTCTTGACGGAAGACGCGGGCCACCTCGTCCGTTTCGCGCAGGGCTTTGACGCCTGGGCCGCGGAGCGCGCCGCCACCGGCTCCAAGACGATCGCCCGCACGCGCAAGAAGCTCAACAAGCTGATCCGCGACAATGATGGCGACGTTGCGATCGAAGCCTTCTCGACCGACCGCCGCGCCTTCCGCCAGCTTGTCGCCTGGAAACGCGAGCAATACGCCCGCACCGGCGTCACCGACATCTTCGATCATGGCTGGATCGATCTTCTGGTGCGCGACATCTTTGCGGCGCCGGCGTGGACCAGATCGTTTGGCGGCGCGATGTTTGTGCTGCGCGTGAAAGGCAAGCCTGCCGCCGTCCTGTTCTGCCTGCGCGCCGGCACGACGCTGCATGCCTGGTTCGTCGCCCACGATGCCGAACTCGCCGACTATTCCCCTGGCCTCATCATCTTCATCGAGGCGATCAGGGCCGCCGCCGCGGCCGGCTACACCGAACTCGACCTCGGCCCCGGCGACTATCCTTTCAAACAAAGCCTCGCCAACGCCTCGCGCCCGATCGGATCCGGCTTCGTCGGCCGCCCGGGCTTCTCGGCGGTCTTCAAGGGCGCCCAGTTCAAGGTGCGCGCGATCGTCGAGGCCCTGCCGGTGGGCCGCGCCCGCCAGTGGCCGGCCAAGGCCATGCGCCGCCTCGATGTTCGCGCCGGCCTCGAACAGCCCCACTATCCCAGCCCCAAGCGCCGCGCCGCCTAGCGTCCCGGCCAAAAACCCTCTATAGGCGCCCGCCTGTAGAGGGACTGCACCCGTGACCGTCACGCTCAAGGACATCGAAGACGCCGCCAAGGCCATCGAGGGCCATGTCGAGCGCACGCCGCTGCGCCATTCCCGCACGCTGAGCGAGATTACCGGCGCGGACGTCTACCTGAAGTTCGAGAACCTCCAGTTCACGGCGTCCTTCAAGGAGCGCGGAGCGCTCAACAAGCTGTTGTCGCTGTCGAACTCTGAAAAGGCGGCCGGCGTCATCGCCATGTCGGCGGGCAACCATGCGCAGGGTGTCGCCTACCACGCCTCGCGCCTGGGCATTCCCTCCACGATCGTGATGCCCAAGGGCACGCCCTTCGTGAAGATCGAGCATACCCGGAACTTCGGCGCCAACGTCATCATCCACGGCGAGACGCTTGCGGACGCCGATGCGCACGCGCGCGACCTGGAAAAGCAGAAGAAGCTCACCTTCGTGCACCCGTTCGACGACGAGAAAGTCATCGCGGGGCAGGGCACGGTCGGCCTCGAGATCATGGAAGACCTTCCTGACTTCGACGTGGTGGTGATCCCTGTTGGCGGCGGCGGGCTTTCATCCGGCATCGCCACAGCGATCAAGGCGCGCCGTCCGGCCGTCTCCATCATCGGGGTAGAGCCGGCGATGTATCCGTCTCTCTCCGCCGAGATGCGCGGGGAGGAAGCGAAGGTCGGCGGCGCCACCATCGCGGAAGGCATCGCGGTCAAGAAGGTCGGCCGCCTTACCGCCGAAATCCTGCGCAAGCTGATGGAACAGGTCATCGTGGTCAGCGAAGACGCGCTGGAACGCGCCGTTACCCTGCTCACCACAGTCGAGAAAACCGTGGCCGAAGGCGCCGGCGCCGCGGGTCTCGCGGCCCTGCTGGAAGAACCGCACCTGTTCCGCAACCGCAAGGTCGTGCTGATCGTCTCCGGCGGCAACATCGACACGCGCCTGCTGGCGTCGGTGCTCACCCGCTCGCTGGTCCGGGAAAAGCGGATCACCTCGATCCGCATCATCGGCAATGACCAGCCGGGCCTCCTGGCCAAGGTGTCCACCGTCATCGGGGACAATGGCGGCAATATCATCGAAGTGAACCACAACCGGCTCGCCCTCGATGTCCCCGCCAAGGGCGCGGAGTTCGACATTACAATCGAAACCCGCGACGCCCGGCATACCCAGGACATCATCGACGCCCTCAACCAGGCCGGATTCCCGCCCCGCACGACCTGACCGGGGCTAGCCCACGCGATCGTCACTGCGGCCCCCTCGCCCCCGGCCTTCGGGGGTGCTAACAGGCTCACGCGCTTTAGGGAGTTTGCGATGTTCCGCCTTGTGATCGCCGCCGTTGCCGCGCTGGCGATGGCCGCCTGCAGCCAGTCCGCCGGCACAGTCGACGCCAAGGATCCGTGGAAGACGCTCTATCCCTGGAACCATTCCTGGAAAGAGGTTCACAAGCTGCCGGACGGCGTCGAATACGTCATCGTCCGCAAGGGCGACGGCAAAAGCGGCTTCCCGAGCCCGGCCGACACGGTGAAGGTCCATTATGACGGCCGCTTTGCGAAGAGCGGCGAACGGTTCGACGCCTCCTATGGCGGCGACCCGGCCGAGTTCACGCTCGGCGGGCTCATCCCGGGCTGGATCGAAGGCATCGCCAAGATGCAGGTCGGCGACGAGTTCGTGTTCTATATTCCCTGGAAGCAGGCCTACGGCGCCGAAGGCCGTCCGCCGACCATCCCGCCGAAGTCGGACCTGATGTTCCAGGTCGAACTGCTCGACATCAAGCCGGCGCTCGCTTCTGATGCAGTGGCGTGGAAGAAGGCGCTGCCCTGGCCGACCCAGTCCAGCGCGGTGATCCGCCGTCCGTCCGGCCTCGAATACTTCGTCGTCGACTCCGGCCCGGACAGCGGCGCCTCGCCGACCGACAAGGACATCGTCAACGTCTATTTCGAAAGCCGTCGCGAGGAAGATGGGGGCGTGGTCCTCTCCACCTTTGAGGATCAGCAGAAGATCGCGTTCCCGATGGACCAGCTCACCCCCGGCTGGCACGAGGCGATGACGCTGATGCGCCCCGGCGACCATTGGATGATCCGCGTTCCGGCGAACCTGCTCTATGGCGATGAAGGCGATGGCCGCATCCCGCCGGGCGCCACCGTGATCTTCGAGGTGCGCCTCGACAGCATCGAGCCCAACCCGAATCCGGCGCCGCCGCCCGCTCCGGCCAAGCCCGACAAGTCCGGCAAGGCGACGAAGCCGGGCGCCAAGCCGACTGAAAAGCCGGCCAAGCCGAACTAGGGCTCGCTAGCCTGCGATCACGCCCATGCCTCGGCCCGTCGCGGGCCTACGCATCATCGCGCCCATCCAGCGCGCAATCGCCGCGCGCCCTTCCGCAAGCTCCGGCCTTCGCGCCAGAAGCGGATAGGCCACCATG
>DASZSI010000144.1:0-42217 GCA_035548775.1 Hyphomonadaceae bacterium | reverse complement strand
AGCAAAAGACGGGCGAAGTGCGCGTTTTAATGTGCACTCTCGATTTGTTGAAGCGGTGATTGCTCCCCGGCGCATCAAAGCGTGATGGAATCCAATCAGCCCCAGATCGTCTCGGGATCGACCCCAAGACCGTCGATCTTGTACTGGTCGTAGAGATGCGAGCTCAGGAAGACGAGAAGCACTTCGTTGGCGATATGCACCAGCTTTCGGCAGGCATATTCCAGATCGCCATCAAGGCTCCGGACTGCGAGCGTCAGCGCATTGCCCTTTCGTCTCAGGGATAGCTCGGCCCGCGTTTCATCCAGACGCCGGTGCTCGGGCAACTCCGACATTCCCCGCAAGAAGGCTCGCAGATCCCGCACCAGCACGGGCTGCAGATCCACCGAGGGCAAAAATTCGGGCAGCGAGATCGTTTGTCGCTTGCGATCGAGAGATACATCCATCGGGCGCGAGTAGAACCAGCGTATCCGATATTGCGCCGCGCTGGTGGAGTGCTTCAGGCGCGCGTAACCGGTGAACACGCCCTTTTCGGCATAGGTGCGCAGAATCCCGTCCACCAGGTCGACGTCCATCTCTGCGGCTGCGACTTGCATGGTCCGGATCCTGCGTTCGCGATCCTAATGCATGCCGCCGGCGGCGCTGGGTTCGGCGCCGCCCCACAAGGCGCCGGGGGGATACTTGGCGGCGTCGCTGAATTCCTTGATCGCTTGCACGTTGATCAAGCTCGGCAGGCTTTCCTTCGCTGCGATGTCGTAGCTGCGCTTGAGCGCAGCGCGGAATTCTTCCGCCGTACGGACATATTCGCCCCGGCACCCCAGACCTTCCGCGGCCTTGTCGTAGCGCAGGTTCTCCTGGAAGAGGTGCAGGTGCACCGACCGCGGCGAGGCCTGGGCGCTGGTAAAGGTTCCCCACGCATTGTTGTTGTAGACGATACCGATGAGCGGGATCTTGTACTTGGCCGCCGTCTCCACTTCGAAAAGACTATAGCCCAATCCGGCATCGCTGGTCAGGCAAACGGACGGCGCGCCTTTGTACGCGCTCTGTGGCCCCACGCCTTCTTTGACGGCCACCGTCGCGCCGAGCACCATGGAGAGGTCCTGACCGATGGTGCCGAACTGATAAGGCGGAATGATGCCCTGCGCCGGCCGGTTGCTCCGGCACATGGGGCCGATATAGCCCGGCATGGTGTTGCCGCCCCACCCGTGCAGGGTCTGCTTGGGATCGATGCCGCCCTTGCCGGCAAAGAAGAACTCGTGAATCTCGCGGCAGATGACAGCCGGATGCAGGAATCCTGTGTCGGCGCTGTATTTCAGGCCTTTGCGATAAGTGTCGTCGAGTTCATCCTGGTATTTCTTGCGGGCGGCTGCGATCTCCGACACCCAACTGTCGCGCGTCTTGCGAGGCAGTTTGTTGGCCAGCTCGTCCAGGAACACACCCTCGTCCCCGACAATGCCCAGATCGATCGGCCAGTTGCGCCCGATGTCCTCGGCGACGGGATGGACGCGGATGGACTTGATGTCCGGATTGAACCGGTACTCGCCTGGGCTCGGCATGCAGTACTGCCCGACGAAGATCACAAGATCGGCGCTGAGCAAGGCGTCCGGCGACAGGTTTGCCGACAGGCGATGATCATCCGGGAAGTGGCCCTTCATCGGCCCGCTGGTAGCCACCACAAGGTCGTGCTTTTCCGCCGCCTGCATCAAGGCATCCCAGCCCTTGCGATGGAAGACGCCGTGGCCAGCGACCAGGATCGGCCGCTGCGCCCGGTTGATCATGTCGATCGCCTTGTCGATGTCCTTGGCGCCTGGAACGGCGACCGACTCCGTCCGATAGCGAGTCTTGTCGTAATAGTCGGTGAGCGCCGAGGGATCCGTGAAGCGCTGTCGCGCCACCTCGCCAGGAAAATCCAGGTGTACCGGTCCGGGGATTCCTGACTTGAGGTGCCGGAAGGCGTAAGCTCCGTACTCATGAACGCGGTTGGGCGCGATCATGCGCTTGCCGTACTTCTTGATGCCTTCGGTCAGAGGCTGCTGGTAGATCTGCTGGATGAACTTCTCGCGGTCGTCGCCGGAAATCTGGGCGTTGCTCGCGAGAACCAGAAGCGGCGTGCGCGCGCAGTGAGCCGCCGAGATAGCGGCGATCATGTTGGTAAAGCCGGGGCCCTCGGTGCCTGAGCACGCGACCACTTCACCGGTCGCCCTGGAGAAGCCATCGGCGGCGGCGCACATCGAGCCTTCGGTGCGCCCGCCATAGCTAGGAATTCCGGCGGCAGCGACAGCGTGGATGACCGTGTAATTTCCCGGTGCGCAGAACATCGCCGCGAGATTTTCCTTCTTGCACAGCTGCGCAAAAACCTCAGCGCCGGTCATCCCCCTGCCTTCAAATGAATAGGTCTTCGGGGGATCGGTCAGAGACTGCGGAATTTCCTTCGGGATCTGGATGGATGGAATCGAGGCCGCAACTTTCTGAGCCTTGGCTTTCTGGGCCTGGGCTGTTCCGGCGAACAGGGGCAACGAGCCAACGGCCACGGCGCCGGCGGCGAGCGATGGAAAGAGCTCCCGACGGGACGGGCTTTGCTCTGCCGCTGCAACGTCCGCAGTTTTGGTCACCGAGCTGTTTTCGTCCGGCGAGCCGTCTTTGGTATCGGTCATCATCTTCTCCCCATTCGGACTGCGCATCTGAGTGCGCTTTGGTCGCCAGTGATTTGCCGGCGTCTAGGATTGCTTTGGAGGCTGACGATCAGCCGGCCACAGGCTTTGTATGAAATTGACCAGGCGCCAGAGGTCCTCGTCTTTGATCTTTCCCCTGAAGGCGGGCATCTTCGGACCGGCGCCGTCGTGAAGCGACTTGAATATCTGACCAGGTTCCGTCCCGTTGTTCCAGAATTTGGGATCGGTCAGGTCGGTCGCGTTTTCCGCAACGATGTCGAGGAGCGCCTTGCCATCCGACCCATGGCAAGCGGCGCAATTGTTCAACAGGTACACTGTCTTCCCTGCTGCGATGGACTCGCTGTTGAACGGCAAAGGATTCTTGAGCGCGGCAACGTCCTCAGCGGTCAGGGGTGCTGCGGCTGGGGGCTGGGCTGACGCAAGGCCCGCGGGACAACCAGCCAGAACTCCAACCAGCACCGCAAGTCGGATCGCAGCTGTACGCATTTCCCACTCCAAAATCTATTCCGTCACACTCGCCAGTGCTTTTGCGCGCCCGGTATCGCATTCGCATCGTGCGCCGTGGAGGTGAAGTAAGCCACGACTTCCGCCACAATCAAACCACGCACGGCATGAAGATGCGGCAGAATACAGCCCCCGCGCCCTTGCAGGAGAACCAGACGTTTCTCCTTCAGCAACGCAATACCGGGCAGAAACTCAAGTCAAATGCCGGGTTGTCATCTATTGCGCGCCGTGCGCTGCACGAGCCAATTCCCGGAAGCGTTCGGCATCACGAACACTTGTTCTTCCTTCGGAACTCGCAGCTAACGCCGTCGGCCTCCCGCCAGATCACTGCGCCGCCCCGCCATTGAGGGCGAACACCTGTATCGCCGGCGCCCCGTTCGGATTGGGAGCGGTTTCACCTCTGCCGCGGCGGAAAGCCTGATAACGGCGAGACAGATCATTGACGTGATTGTTGCGCAGGCCCGTAACCACGGCAACGTATTGAACCTTGCCGACCGCGTAGGTGATGACGCTCGAACTCGGGAAATTGTCGAGCGGCGCCGTCCAGAGCAATTTGCCGTCGCGATCGTCAAACGCCTTGAGTGCGGGATCAAGATCGCCGGAGAAAACCACGCCGCCCGCCGTCGCGAGCACGGACGTCGAGATCGGCGCCGGCAGGTCGTGGTTCCAGTCACGTTTGTGGCCTGACAGGTCCATCGCCTGAAGGCGGCCCATCATGCCGTCCTTGTCCGCATCCGGGTGATTGGCGTTGGTAAACTGGGCGCCGGGACTTGAGAGAAGCTTCGCGCCCTGAGAGCCAAACGTCAGGCACCACTCCGTGATCGGGACAAAAACTTTCTGGCTCTTGGCGTTCATCGAGGTGGCAGGCCAGGCGCGCGCGCCCGAGACCCCGGGGCAGATCAGGGTCGGGCGCGTCACATCGGGAATCTTGTTCGGATCGATCGTCTTGGCGCCTGTCTTCGGATCGATGCTGGCGATGACGTTTTGCGTGCCGGCGTCGATCGAGAACAGGTAAGCGCCCGTCCTGGCGTCGAGCGCGTCTAGAATGCCCATCTTGCCAATGGTCGCCACCACCCGGCGCGTCTTGCCGGCGACTTTCATCGTCGTGAGCTGCCGCTCGAACACCCAGTCGAGATCCCACTGGTCGTTGGCGAGGTGCTGGTAATACCAGACCAGGCGCCCGGTGTTGGGGTCGAGCGCGAGGGTGGAGTCGGTATAGAGGGCGTCGTTATTGACCGAGGGGTCCGACGAACGCTTTAGCAGAGGGGCGGTGTCGTAGGTTTGACCAACGCCAAAGTAGACGAGGTTCAGCGACTTGTCGTAACTGCCCTGATCCCAGACGGAGGCGCCCTTGCGCTCTTCGATCGGTATCCCGTTCCAGCTGTTCCCGCCAGGCTCTCCCGGCCGAGGAATGGTATGGAATCGCCAGAGTTCGCGTCCTGTCGCGATATCAAGTCCGACAATATAGCCGCCGCCGGGCGCTCCGCTGGCGGTGACGCCCTGGATGACCTTGTCGCCGACGATCAACGGAGCGCTGCGAAGCTGGAAATCACGCCGGTTGGTCGCCGGAGCGCTGAGTTCGATCTCGTGGTCCCAGACCTGGGCGCCGGTCTTCGCATCGAGCGCGATCACATGCAGGTCCGACGTCGGTACGAATACTCGATCACCAGAAAGCGACAGTCCCATCTTCTGGCTGGAAGGAACGCTGGGGACATAGACGTGACGCCACAGCAGTTCGCCGTTCGCGGCGTTCAAGGCGAGCACAACATCGGGCGTCGTCTGCAGGAACATCACGCCGTCATGCACCACCGGCATCGGCATGCTCGGCCCGGGCTGCAGCGCAGCGCGCCATGCGGGCGCAAGGGTGGCTATATTGTTCCGGTTGATCGTCGTCAGTGGGCTGAAGTTCTGGGCGTCCTGTGTGCGCGCCCATTGCAGCCAGTCGCCAGGCGAAGGGTTTGCTGCCATGGCAGGCGTAACGGCGCGCAGCTTGGCGAGGATACTCGCCGCGACATCCGCAGGCGCTGACTTGATTGCCGGCGGCGAGGCTGGGGCGGACGCAGGAGCGGCGATGCCCGCATTGTTAGAGCCTTCGGCTGGCCTTCCGCCAAGCAAGCCGGCAAGCGCGCCGATCTCGGCGGGGCCGAGACCCTGGGCCATCGGTTGCATAATACCGCTGGTCAAAGCTTCGGTGATTTCCTGACTGCTGCGCGCACGCAGCTGCTCACGGCCGGGCGCCCGTTCGATTGCCGGTTCATGGCACGCGCTGCACCGCGCCTTGAACAACGCCTCTGCATCGACGGCCGCACCGCTGCTCGGCTGGGCGGCGGCGGTAAGTGGAATCGCAGAGGTTGCGAGGAAGAACAGGCCGACGACCACAATTTTGGTTTTCATGCGATGTCTCGCGTTCCAAACATCTTCCAATTTTTCTCAGGCGGGGCGGCGTCAAAACGATCGGCGAATATTGACGCAGAGGTCAATCGATAACGCAGCGGCAATCCCAGCTTCGTGAACCGCCGCCCGGCCGAAGCGGGCACAACCGGTTTGGCGGAGAAGACCATCCGCTTTCGAACTCGCGCGAGGCCATATCCGCGCCGCGGAGGCAAGAGGCTAGTTGGCGACTACCTGCCGGCTCCGCCTGGCGAGCCCTGCCAGGCTTCTGCCTGTGCGACGGTCATCGGCTTGGCGAACAGATAGCCCTGGGCGTGCCGCAACCCCATGCCGGCAAGAACCGATCGTTGCTGTTCGGTCTCGATGCCTTCGGCCAGCACGTCAAGCTTCAGCCGCTGGGCAAGGGCAATCGTGAGGCTCACGATCGCCTGGGACGAGTCGTTGGTCGCGATGTCGGTGACGAATTGCCGGTCGATCTTGAGAACATCCACTGGCAGCCGGCCGATGTAGGACAGCGAGGAATAGCCCGTCCCAAAATCGTCGATGGCGATCCTGCACCCGAGGTTCTTCAGTCCGCGCAGGTTGCGCTCCGACACCGTGAAGTCCCTGATGAGCGACTGCTCGGTGATTTCAATCTGCAGCGAAGATGGCGGCAACTGGGTGCGTCCCAGCAGGTTCATCATGAAGGGCAACAGGTCCTCGCGCTCCAGGTCGCAGGCGGCGAGGTTGACGGATGCATACGCCGCACAGCCTTTCGCGTTCAACCTGGCCAGTAGGTGCGCCGAGCGACGGACGCCCAGTTCGAAGATCTTCAGCGAAAGCCCGACCTGCTCAGCGAGCGGTATGAACTCGGCCGGCGAAACTGGTGCGCCATTCCGGTTCCAGCGCGCGAGAGCTTCGAATCCCTTGCAGGCGCCGGATGCGATATCGACGAGCGGCTGGAAGGCGATATCGACCTGCCCATCCTCCAGCGCGCTGCGCAGCGCGGCGATCAGTTCGATCCGGTTGCGCGCGTCCTTCACCATCTGAGCATCGAAGTGGACCAGGTCGCCGCGGCCATTCACGCCAGCAAGCGAAAGTGCGGCAAAGGCCTGTTCGCAGATCAACGCGGCGTCGCCCTGATAGGCCAGAGGAGCGCAGCCGATGGCAAAGCGAGCCCGCATTACCTGCCCTACCACCTGGAACTGGCAGCTTTCGAGATCTGCAAGGCGCGCCTCAGCCGCCGAGCCCGGCTTGACCACGAGACCAAGTACATCCTCGGCGTACCGGTAGACTTCGGGCTGGCCCGGCAACTCGCGCAGGCACCCAGCAATCTCGCGCAGGAGACCGGTCGCCATGGCCTGACCGAAGGCGGAAAGCGTATCGGAATATGTCAGCACGCGAACGAGAGCGACGTATCGGTCATCGGCGTCATGATCGCCGATATCCTTGAGTAGCCGGTGCCGGTTGGGCAGGTCCGCTGTCTCGTCCCAGTAGGCCAGGCGATCCAGCCTCTCGATCAGCCCGACGTTTTCGAAGCCTACCGCTATGTTGGCGGCGAACACCCGCAGGAGAGCGGAGTCCATGGCGTCGAGCGGCAGGCTGTGGTCGAGCGAAGCGACAAAACGCCTGTCCGGCGGCGTATCGACCGACAACAACAGCGGCCCGTCGGTGGAGAACATGTTCCGGCGGATAGCTTCGAGCGTCGCCGTTTTCAGGTTGGCTTCGTCGGGAAGATCACGCAGATGACTGCCGATGAAGGGCGCGAGTGCTCCAACTCCGCTGATCACGCTTGAGTCGGCAGGCGCCGCGTTTTCCGTGGCCGCGCAGATCATTCCATCGCCGTCGATGCCGCAGAGGCTCGCGATCTGCAGCAAGACGCCGTGTGAAAAGCTCGCCAGCTCGCGTTTCTGGAACAGCTGGCTGCAGCTGGATATGATCATTTCGAGGCCGCGGCGGCTGCGCTCGATGGTTTCGATCTGCTGATAGGAACGCAGTGCGGCGGTCATCGATGTGATGAGACGCGTCTGTGTCAGCTCGCTCTTGGCCCGGTAGTCATTGATGTCGTAGTCCCGGATCACATCTAGCTCGGGCGCGTAGCCAGGCTGGCCGGTGCGAAGGATGATGCGAACATCCTCCAGGCCGGCCTCGCGCACCCAGCGTGCGAATTTGAGGCCGGAGTCGTGCTCTTCCATCACCACGTCGAGCAGGATGACCGCTATGTCGGAATGGTGCAGCAGTTCGGTCTGGGCGTCCCGCGAACTCTTGGCCTCGATGAGATCAAGCGGGCGGCCCAGAAGCTCGGCCTTCCCCAGCACGAAGCGAGTGACTGCATGGACCTCCTCGTCATCATCGACGACAAGGATTTTCCAGCGTGCGCGATCGGGCCGTGCGGACGGAGCGCCGTTTGCGCCAATGTCATCCTCGATGATGGCGACTTCGTCGCCAGCGATCTCAGGCTGCGTGTTGAGCGGCTGCATAATAGGTGCGCTCCGTCGCTTCGCCGGCCTGAGCCTCCGCCGGCGCCTTGGTGGGAAGGGTGAGAATGAACCGCGCGCCCTGGCCCGGCTGGGACACAACGCTTATCTGACCGCCAAGCGGTCCGCAGACGATTGATTTCACGATGTGCAAACCGAGCCCGGAGCCGCCCTTGCCGGCCTTCGTCGTGAAAAAGGCGTTGAAGATGCTGGGCTTGATGTCGTCGGGGATGCCCGCGCCGGTATCGGCAACAGCAATCTCGATGTAATGCGGCCCCAGCCGGCGAACGCTGACTTCGACCTTGCCGGTGTCGCATCCTGCTAGCCCGTGCTTCAGCCCGTTCTCGACCAGGTTGGTGACGACTTGCGACAGCGCGCCGGGATAGGAATCCATCACCGCCCCGGACGGATCGCCAAGCGACAAGGTGAAGGGCGTGCGCTTGAACGTCGGATGCAGCGACTGGACGACATTGGCGAGCACGTCGTCCAAGTGGAATTCGCGCCGCTTGCCGCTGGTCTGATCGACCGCGACCTGCTTGAACGAGCCGATCTGCTCGCCTGCGCGAACCAGATTGCGCTGGATGAGAGTCGCCGCTTCTTCGAGACTGGCGGCGTGACGCTCCAGCATCGACCGCAACAGGCGTTCCGACGCGAGATCCTTGCGGAAGGACTTGCACTGTTCATCCAGCATTGAGGAGACGGCAAGGGCGTTTCCGATTGGGGTGTTGAGTTCGTGCGCCATGCCGGCGACCATCGCTCCCAGCGACGCCAGCCGGCTGCTTTCCGCGAGTTCCGTGGTCAGCGCCGCATTGGCGCGCAGCCCATCCCGGAAGACGGCAAGCGCATGGCTCATGTCGCCGATTTCATCATGGTCGCTCGCCGCAGGGATTTCGGTGTCGAGCTTGCCGGCGGCCAGATCACGCATCGACCGGGTGATCGCCTTGATGCGGCCGCCGATGCGGAAGAGAAGCAGCCATATGGCGCCGCCCACCAGCAGCACCGCGCCAACGCCGACAATGGTGATCACATTGCCGGCTCGCTCGGAGACCTGCGTGAGCGTGGCCTGCAGGTTGGCTTGGGCCGCCACAGCCTCGCCATAGACAGTCTTTTCGAGCTCGGTCAGCGGCGCCTGTATCTTCCGGGAGTCAAAGAACAGAATTCCGGACGTCTTGTTGGCTTCGAGGCGGGCCTCGACTTTCTCGATCTCGGCGACCAATTGTGCGAGAGCCGCCCGCTCGCTGTCCGTCATCGGATGGCGGCCATAGCGCTCCGCCGCCTGGCGCATGTTCTCAACGTCCCGGCGCACTGCTTCCAGTATCGAGGGATCGTCCTTGACCAGGTAACGGTTGGCGTTCTGGACAAGTCCCTCGAGGCCGAGGTAGCGCCGGATGTCGAGCAGGATGAGCGCCTTGGAATCCGAGGCGTCGTTGTTCGTCGTCATGCTGCGCGTGGTTGCGGTCGCGAGCGTCTGAAGCGCGGCGAAGGCGGCCTTGCCGTCAATGTCCGCCGCCGCGAGGACTTCCTTGGCCGGCTTACCGGCATGGTGCATCGCCACGATGGGACCAACCGCGACCATGTAGCTTCGAATGAGACCCTGGAGTGTCGCACGCGCCGCGGTTTCTTCCGGCGAGGCGCCGTCGACCGGATATGTGCTGAGAGCGCCCAGAGCCGCCCCGCCCCGGCCGTAGACCATCGGCACCAGCGTCTCGTCGCCCGTGACGGCGAGCTTGTGGTAATCCTCTATCAGGCCAGCGACACCCGCCTGAGTGACGAAGGCGCGCAACGCGCGTTGTTCCGCCGACGCCTGGTCGGAAAATTTCCGCCACGATGCGACGGCTTGTTGCGAGGACAGCTGGACGCCGGCAAGGGCCGCGACAACCGACATCGCCGACACGGAGAAAATCACGAGCGCGATGATGCTCAGTCCGACGAGCGAGAAAGCGCGGCTACGGTTGGTCGCCATCCCCTATGACCCTGCGCTGGCTGCAACATCCGAAAAGTTATTGGCCGAGGGCGAACAGGGGTTTAACGCCGCGGAACAAAAGCGCTGGACCGTTAACGGAATGGCGTCCGGCGTAAACCATTCACGCAATTGCGATGCAGGGAACCCGCCTGCTTAGGCCACGAGGCGGTCAGCGGACCATTTGAGCATGCCTTCCGCCGAGGGGCGCGCCGGCCAGATTGAAGACGAAGACAGATTGTCGACGCCAGCAGTGGCGAATTTAAGCGCCAGATATTTTGTGACGGCGCCTTCAACGAAGAACCGCATACGCGCGGCGTGAGCCTGCTTCATCGCCGCGCTGACCCTAGACATCAAGGCGGGTATCGCCGTCACCGTGCCCGACATGACGCCCGAACCCGGCGCTACAAACCCGATGCCGGAAAGCCCCGGATGAAGAAGGCTTGCGATATCAGGTTCATCCCATTGGGCTACGAGGGTCAGGTTGGGAAGCCGCGAACGCAAGGCGCCGACGATCTCCTTGAGATAGAGCCGCGGAAAGCCTTGCGACACGCCAGCGATCTTCACGATGCGGAACCGATGGAGGGCCGGGTCGAGGCGATCGATCGTCGCAAGAAGTCGTGCCCGGGAAGCAAGGCTGGTCAGGCTCTGCGCGTGAATGGTAGCGCTGACCAGCGCCTGCCGACCGGATCTCGCAAGATCGATCAACGTCTGCTCGGAAATCCAGAGCGCCGCCTCGTCGATTCTCACGAACTGGGGCGTGTGGACGGCCGCCGTCTCGAACTGGTAACCCGGAACGCGAAGTCCCGTCGCACGATTGAAGGGCGTAACGCACCAGTAGGACAGCGCTTCTCGACGAACGTCCCATGCTGGCTCGAATTTCCAGTCCAGATCGGTCGCACCGCCTTCCTCGGACGCGGGTTCAGCGGGCGGCGCGAGATCGGGGCGGTGTCTCAGGGATCTTTCAAGTTCCCTGGTAGGGGCGCTCTGCGCCGCGCCGCGGAACTCCGGGGACGGCGACTCCCTTATGTCTCCAGTGAAAAAGGCGTTGAGCCCGTGCGTGAGTTCGGCAGTGACCGCATGAGCCCTTGGCCCGGTCGCGCCGGTGAGCACGATCAAGAAGCCGGCATCCCCGCGAACCAGAAAGTCCTCTGCGCCGACGCGCTTGCGCAAATAGGATTCCGCCGCATCCTGGATTCGCGACTTGTGCTCGAGCCAACGCTCGCCGTAGGCGCGCCTGATTTTATCTAGGCCGACAAACTGGAGCTGCGCGACATCGATCGTGTCCTTGACTTTCGCGAGATCCCGAAGGCGCGAAAGCAGGTCGCCGAGCTCTGCGATGGATGCGGATTCCCCAACCGCCATCCTAGCCTCCCTAGTCGACCCAAAGGCTTGGCTAGAACGGTTGCCAAAATCCTAACCTGCCGGGAAGGGATTCGAGTTTGGTTGAGCCTTGAGTTGAACTCAACCGCTTCAATGACGCCAAGCCGTCGGCCCGCTGGAAACAGGAAGGCAGACCTACACAATAGCCGGGCGCGCCTAGTCCCTAGGCAGGTCGCGCGGCTCGATGCCGAGGCGCTTCATGCGCGCGCGGATTTCCGGCCATTCCTCTTCGAGAAACCGCTTGCGCTCGCGATGCAGCAGGACCTTGCGTACGCCGCGACGCACTTCAAAACCGATGCCCCGGCGTTTCTCCGTCAGGTTCTCGCGCGCGAGCTCGGTTATTACCTTGGCCGCGGTCAGCGGACTGACCTCGAAATCGATGGCCAGCTGGCGCACGGAGGGTAGCAACTCGCCTTCCGGATAGGAGCCTTCCAGGATCCGCCCGATCACGGTCTCCATGATCTGCCGATAGATCGGCTGGCTGTCGTTCCAGCTCGCCGCGCTCGTCGTCATTTTCCACCTTTGATGGCGAGTCTAACCGCACCGTTCATATAGCCCGATTGACAGCTTGCGTCCATATGTGGTGTATTAGGTATCTGATACACCATTCTGGCACTGGAAGCGCGCGCCGATGAGCGTCATCGCCAAGTTCAAGCGCGAAAAGGCGGGCGTTGCGGGCGATCAGCCGCACGGACCGATTGCGGACCCGAACGGACCGTCCGTGGAAGCGTCGGCGCTTTCCGCAATGGATCGTGCGGTAAAGCCTCGCCGGATCACGCCCATGCGAGCCGCCGTCGTGTTGGTGATTCTCGCTGTCCTTTCTGTCGGCGTGTTCGGCTATCTCCGCTATGGCATGGCGAAATCGCTGGCGGTCGCGCTGGACCATGTAACGGTTTCGCGGGTCGAAAAGGCGACATTCAGCGACTACGTGCCGGTGACCGGCAATGTCGCTCCGCTCGACACGGTCTTCCTCGACACTGTCGACGGCGGCCAGGTGACCGATGTTCTCGTCGAGGACGGCGCCATCGTGGAAGCCGGCCGGCCGCTGGCCCGCCTCAAGAACACGCGGCTGGAACTCGAAGTGCTGAGCCGCGAAGCGCAGCTCACCGAAACCGAGAGCTATCTTGCCAACGCAAAGCTCGCCTTCCAGCAGGGCGACGTGCGCAACGACCGCGACCTGATCGATGTCGACCGCGACATCGCGCGCATCACGGATAGTCTCGCCCGACAAAAGCCGCTGGAGAACGAGGGAATATCGAAATCGATCATCGTCAACCTGGAAGCGGACCTTGCGCACAGTCAGGCCCAGCGCGACAAGATCGTCGCCGCACAGGCAGAGCAGCGCGAAGTTTCCGGACGCAACCTCGCACAGCTGCAACAGTCGATCGACCGCATGACCAGGAGCCTCGATCTGGTCCGCGAGAACCTGAACAACCTAAATATCGCGGCGCCGATCGCGGGCCAGCTGACCGGCTTCACGTTGAAGGTGGGCGAAGTGGTGAACCCTAGCCAGCGCATCGGCCAGGTCGATTCCACGGATGCGTTCAAGATCACCGCCCTGGTCGACGAATTCTATCTCGGCCGTGTCGCCGCCGGGCAGGCAGCCAATCTGGAATTGGACGGCGCGACCTACGCGATGACGGTCGCGAAGGTCTATCCGGATGTGAAGGAGCGGCAGTTCCAGGTCGACCTGCGCTTCAAGGATGCGGCGCCGAAAAGCATTCGTCGTGGCCAGACCATGCGGCCGCGCATCGAGCTAGGCGAGACGACCGGCAGCGTAGTTGTCGCCAACGGCCCCTTCTACGACGAGACGGGCGGAACGTGGGCGCTGGTGATGTCGTCAGACGGCAAGCAGGCAATCAAGCGCAAGGTGACGCTCGGCCGCCGCAACCCCGAGGCGATCGAAGTGGTCTCGGGCCTCGCTCCGGGAGAGCGTGTGATCACGTCAAGCTATGATGGCTTCAAGGACGTCGAACGGATCGACTTCAACTGACACCTCGGAAAGAGGGGGAGGCGGACGTGCTTAAACTGACCGACCTGCGAAAAACCTACCGCGTGGGCGATGTCGAGACGATGGCGCTCGATGGCGTCAACCTCGAGATACAGAAGGGCGAGTTCGTCGCCATCATGGGTCCATCGGGTTGCGGCAAGTCCACCCTGCTCAACATTCTCGGCATGATCGATAAGCCGTCGAGCGGCAGTTATGTTCTCGATGGCGTCGAGGTATCACGCTATCCGGAAGGCAAGCTGGTTGGCCTGCGCAAGAAACATCTCGGTTTCGTGTTCCAGAGCTTCAACCTCATTGACGAGCTCAGCGTTCGCGACAACGTCGCCCTGCCCCTGCTCTATTGCGGCGTCAATGCGGGCGAACGAAAGGAGCGCGTGCGCGAAGTGCTGGAGCTGGTGGGCCTCAACGCCCGCGCCAAGCACAAGCCGGCGCAGCTCTCAGGCGGTCAGCAGCAGCGCGTCGCGATCGCGCGCGCGGTGGTGAATGATCCCACGCTGATCCTAGCCGACGAACCCACCGGCAACCTCGACTCCAAGAACGGCCGCGAGGTGCTCGACATGCTTCATGTCCTGCACGACCACGGCGCCACCATCGTGATGGTCACCCACAACGCCGCCGATGCCTCCGAGGCCGAGCGCATCATCAACATGCTGGATGGCCGAGTCGTTTCCGCCGTCGCCAAACCCACCGCCACCCGCCGCGAAGAGGCGACGGCGTGATCCGGCACTACCTCTCATCCGCCTTCGCCAGCATCGTGCGGACGCCCTTCACGACGGTCGCCAACATACTGGCTCTGGCGCTGGGATTGGCCTGCTTCCTCGGCGCATACGGTACTTCCGTCTATTGGAGTTCGGGCGACGCCTATCAGAAGGATGCGGCGCGCACGTTCGTTGTCGGCATGAAGATCGACATGAAGGCGGGAGGTCCAAACCTCGGGGCGGGATTTGGCCAGCTTGGCCTGCCGAGCACATCGACGCTGGCGCGCTACCTGAGGCAGGACATTCCGGAGATTTCGAACGTCGCCCGCACCTCGCTGCCGGTTGAAGCCGCCGTTTCTACAGGCGCCACCAAGCAGATGCTTCATGCAGCGCTCGCTGATCCTGCCTTCCTCGACATCTTCCATTTCGATTTCGTGGCGGGCGATGCGCGCCAAGCGCTGTCACGGCCCGACGGCGTCATCTTCACGACAACCGCCGCACAACGGTTGTTCGGATCAAAGCCGGCGCTTGGCCAGTCGATCCTGATCGACAACACGCGCACCGCCACCGTCACCGGCGTGATCGCGCCCGTGCCGCAACCCTCCTTTATGGGCGAAGGCGAGGACGCTGTTCTGCGATTCGACATGTTGAGCGCCTGGGCGGGCGATGCAACCGGCGCCCTCGCCGACCGCAAGGATTCCTGGATGCAGTTCGACGCGTTCACGTTCGTCGTGCTGCCGCCTTCGCTATCCACCGATGTCTTCAATCGCCGCCTCGCCGCCCTGTTCGAGGCGCGCATCCCGCGCGAATACACCAAGCGGGCGACGATGACGGGATCGATCCTGCCGATCTCGGGGATGTCAACACGGAAGTATGATGCCCTGATTGAGTCCCAGTTCGGCGCGTCCGTTTCCGTCATATTTGTCTTGCTGCTGCTCGGCGCGATCGCCCTCGTGGTCGCTGTGGTCAACTACGCGAACCTTGCGACAGCACAGGCCGTTATGCGCGCCAAGGAGATCGGCATGCGCCGCGTGGTGGGCGCACGCAGGCGGGAAATCATGATCCAGTCGTGGATCGAGGCGCTGATCCAGTCGCTGGCGGCGTTCGCTACGGCGTTGGGCCTGTTGGCTTTGGCGGGACCTGCTGTCCACATGCTTTCGGACGTTGATATCCTGTATTTCCTCCGGAGCGGCAGCGGTGCCCTGATCGGTGCCGGTTTCGTTGTTCTGGTCGTCGCCTTCGTTGCCGGCGCCTATCCCGCCTTCGTGCTGTCACGCGTTCAGCCGGCTAGCGCGTTGCGTTCGGGCAGATCCAGAACCGCCGCGCGGCCGATCGCCAATGTCCTCGTCGTGATCCAGTTCGCAAGCGCCAGCTTTCTGTTGTTGCTGGTGATTACGGCCCAACTCCAGCGCGAGCATATCGAGGCGGGCGCGATCAGCCCGCGCGAAGACCCTGTTCTCGTCCTCAACAACCTCGCCTCGACTGGCGTCGATCTCAACACGCTGCGAACGCAGCTTTCGGCCCAGCCTGGGGTCAAGAACGTAACAGCGGCCAATTCTCCGCCGTGGGATCTCAAGCGCACGAAGTACGTCAATGACTCGGTGCAGCAGGTCGGCCGCTCGCCTGATCAAGCCTATGGCGCCAACTTTAGCTATTCGAAGCTTGTCAGCCTCGATTATTTCGAGACGCTCAACATGAAGCTCCTCGCCGGGCGCAAGCTCGAAGAGCAGGATGCCTCGCCCGCAGATCCTCTGGCGATGAAAGATGGCCACATCGTCATCGACGCGCTGCTTGCCAGAAATCTGGGTTTCGAAACGCCGCAAGCGGCGGTCGGCCAGACGATCTATGCCTACAAGGCGCCCCTGCACATCATCGGCGTCGTCGAAGCCGATATCATGCGCATCAACGGCATCGCAGGCGAAGGCGCTGGAACCCTGTATCGCTACTTTCCGGTCTTTCCGCCCTACATGCCGCCGCATCCGATCGTGAGGATCAGCGCAGCCGACATTCCAGCCACTCTCGCTGCGATCACCAAGGTCTGGGACAAGCTGGCGCCAAATACGCCTGCCAACTTTCATTTCTTCGACCAGATGTTCGAACAGACCTATCGCCAGCAGGCCGGCGCCGGTCAGCTCTTTGCCCTGCTCGGCTCGACCTGTTTCCTGATCGCCTCGATCGGCCTGCTCGGCATTGCGGTGCATGCCGCCTCGCGGCGCCGACACGAGGTGGCGATACGCAAGACGCTGGGCTCCAGCGCGGCGGGCGTCGTGCGGCTGATGCTGACCGACTTCTCCATCCCGGTGCTGATCGGCAATCTTCTTGCCTGGCCGGTCGGCTATCTCGCGGCGCAGTCCTATCTCTCGGCCTTCGCTTACCGCATCGAGCTTACGCCGGCGCCCTTCCTCGTCAGCCTTATCATCACTCTGGTCATCGCCTGGGCGGCCGTCATCGGCATCGTCTTGAAAGTCGCCAGCGTTCGCCCAGCCGAAGCCCTCAGGCACGCGTAAAGGAGACGCCAGATGCTCCGCCATCACCTGCAGTCCGCATTCGCCAACATCACGCGAACGCCGTTCACGACGGCGGCGAACATCCTGGCGCTGGCGCTCGGCCTGATCTGCTTCCTGGCGGCGCACGGCATCGTCACCTACTGGCAGAGCGCGGACAAATATCACCACGACAGCGACCGCATCGCCTTTATCAGCTACAGCATCAACGCGCCGGGCGCGACCAAGCCGCGAATGATGAACCAGTGGGCGACGCCCGCCATGGCGCCCTATCTCAAGCAGGACTTTCCGGACTTCGCCTACGTCGCGCGGGCAAACGTCACCTACAACGTCGCCATGGCCGCGGGCGACAAGAAGTTCCTGGCCAACCTCGCATCGGCCGATCCGGACTTCACCAATATCTTCGATCTTGATTTCGTGGAGGGCAACGCCGCCACGGCACTCGCCAATCCCAACGGCCTGATCCTGGATCGCGACATGGCGCGGAAGCTGTTCGGCGATCGTCCGGCGCTGGGCCAGACCGTGATTCTCGCCGGCAAGCAGGACGCCACGATCACCGGCGTGATCAATCCGGTGCGCCAGCCCTCCTTCATGGGATCGAAGGGCATGACGATGGTGTTCGACGCCATCCAGCCGTGGAGCGCTCAGCCTGGCGCCGAACAGTTCGACAAGCTTTGGGTAAATCTGAACGGCTTCACCTTCGTCAGGCTGAAAGCCGGCGCATCGCTGGATTCGGTCAGGGAAAGACTGCCGGCCTTCCTGAAGCGCCACCTGCCGCCGGCTCAGGCAGGCACAGCCAGCCTCTTCGTTGACGCCTTTCCGATCAGCCGGATGCGAACGCTCGGCATCGAGAACCAGATCTCGCCGGGCGATGGCGTGAAACTGTCGGCCATCTCCCTGATCCTTGGGCTCGGCCTTCTAACTCTCATCGTTGCGTGCGTGAACTACGCCAACCTCGCAACCGCGCAGTCCGCGACCCGCGCCAAGGAAGTCGGCATGCGCAAGACGCTTGGCGCACGTCGCATCAGCATCATGCTGCAGGCCTGGACCGAAACGAGCATCCTTTCGCTGATCGCCTTCGTGATCGCAGTCGGCTTTCTTGCGCTGGCTGCGCCCTGGGTGCGCGCCAATATGGGCGTCGATCCCCTTTATGTCTGGACGGCAGGCCCGACCGCGATCGCTTCCATCATCGGCATCGTTGTACTGACGGCTTTCGTCGCCGGCGCCTATCCCGCGATTCGCCTGTCGGCGGCGCGCCCTGCCGAGGCGCTGCAAGCCGGGCGCAGCCGATCCGGTCCTCGCATGATCAGCCGGGTCCTCGTCGTCATCCAGTTCGTCAGCGCCAGCTTCTTGCTGATCATGGTCACAGTGATGCAGGAGCAGCGCATGGAGGCCGAACGCGTCGCACTGTCGAATCTCGAAGATCCGGTCGCGATGCTCAATCCCATCGGCCCGCTTGGCATCGACTTCGACACGCTGGAAGGGCGGCTGAAACAATCACCTGCCATCAAGAGTGTTACGGTCAGCGACATGGGCGCCTGGGGCTATGGCATTCAGGCATTGCAACTGGCGCGCTCGACCGATCCGGCGGCTGCCGTACCCGTCTTCGACTACAAGAACATCGGCTACGACTATTTCACAACGCTGAATCTGCGCACGGTGGCCGGCCGGGTGTTCGACCGAAACCGCGATACTGTTTCCGCGCAGCTTTACACGTCGCCATCGAGCCGTACGCCGCCCCTGGTCATCGACCGCCTGGCCGCGACGCGGCTCGGCTTCTCTTCGCCGCAGGAAGCAGTCGGCAAGATCATCTATGTGCCCGAGTCGCTACGCAGAGACGCGGGCCTGAGCGCTCTTCCGGTCGAGATCATCGGCGTCATCGAGAATGAAGTCTCGAGCATGGAAGCGTCCGAAGTCTCCGGCCATGTCTATTCGTTCGCGCCCAAGTCGCCGGGCCCGCAATTCCCGATCATGCGTATCTCCCGCAACGACGTGCCCGCGGCCGCGAGCCACGCGAAGCGGGTGTGGGACGAACTCGCGCCCAACGTGCCGCTCAACCTGCAATTCTACGATCAGATGTTCGAACAGCGCTACAGCACCTTCACCCAGTTCGGTCAGCTGTTCACGCTTCTCGCTGGCACGGCCTTCCTGATCTCGACCGTCGGCCTCCTCGGCATTGCCGTGCACGCCGCCTCGCGACGCCGGCACGAGATCGCGGTGCGCAAGACGCTGGGCTCGAGCACGCTCGGGGTTGTGCGTCTTCTGCTGACCGACTTCTCGATGCCGGTGCTGATCGGCAACCTGCTCGCCTGGCCATTGGCGTGGATTGCTGCGCAGACCTACCTCTCCGCCTTCGCCGAGCGCATCAACCTCACGCCCGCGCCGTTTGCGCTCAGCCTCGCCATCACGCTCGTGGTTGCATGGGCTGCCGTGATCGGCGTCGTGCTGAAAGCCGCCAGCCTCCATCCCGCAACCGTCCTTCGCCGAGCCTGAGGGAGGCAACCATGTTTCGGAACCATCTAAGCCCGGCCCTCGCCCGCATCCTCAAAGCGCCGTTCACGTCGGCGGCCAACATTGTGACACTGGCGCTGGGTCTTGCCTGCTTTATCGCGGCGATCGGCATCGCGACCTACTGGCAATCGGCGGATGGCTACCACGCACAGGCGAGCCGCACTTATTTTATCGGCCAGTCAAATGCCCCGGCCGGCCAGCCGCCACGCGACCTCAATACGACCTCGACCTGGACACTGGCGAACTACCTGAAGCAGGACGTTCCGCAGATCGAGCATGTCGCGCGAGCCATTCCGACCGCAGATGTCGCTGTGGCTGCTGGCCCGAACAAAGTGCTGCTCAACCAGGGAACCGTTGACGCGGATTTCCTGAATATTTTCGATTTCGACTTTGTGGCAGGCAATCCGCGAACGGCGCTCAATTCGCCCGATGGATTGGTGCTGACGCAGGATGCCGCTCAGCGCCTGTTTGGCGACGCGCCGGCCATGGGCCAACGCGTCCTGCTGAACGGCGCGGAGGAACTCACCGTCACGGGGGTTATGCGGCAGGTTCGGCAACCGTCTTTCATGGGGCAGAACACGGATGCCGTCTTCCGGTTCGACATGCTGCGCAACTGGGCCGGCAATCCGAGAACTATTGCGCTCGACAAGACGGAAGCATGGCTTGCGCTGATGCCTTACACATTCGTCGTCCTGCCGCGACCCATGTCGGTCGAGACTTTCAATACGCAGCTATCCGCTGTCCTTGACCGACACATACCGGATACGCTGAAACGCGTGGCGCGGACGCGAATGGCCGCCCTCCCTGCAGGCAAGCTCGCCACATACGAACTGGACAGTCGGCGGTTCGCGAGCAACGGCATGAAGACATCGGCTGTGGTGGCGCTGCTGGCGCTGGCGGCGCTGACCTTGCTGATCGCGTGCGTCAACTACGCAAATCTCGCAACCACGCAAGCGCTAGGACGGTCCAAAGAAGTCGGCATGCGGCGCGTCCTAGGCGCTGGCGCTCTACAGGTGATGGCGCAGGCCTGGCTTGAGGCCCTCGTACTCACCGGCATAGCGGCATTCATCTCTCTCTCGGTACTAGCTCTCGCGGCGCCGGTTGTGCGCGCGTCCATGAATGTCGATATCCTCTATTTCCTCAGCAGCGGCTTTGGCGGCATCGCGTTGATCGTCGCCCTGGTCGTCGTGGCGGCATTCTTCTCGGGAGCTTATCCTGCGCTGGTTCTGTCAGGTGTGCGGCCGGCGGCGGCGCTGAGATCGGGCAGATCCCGATCGGGCTCCCTGCTGGCGGCCCGCGTCCTGGTCGCCGTCCAGTTCGCCAGCGCCAGCTTCCTGCTCATCCTGGTTGCGGTCACTCAGCTGCAGCGCGCCCACCTCGAACAGACCGTACTGGCGCCGCGACAGAATCCCGTCGTGATCCTGAACGATCTTTCGCGCGTCGGCATCGACTACGACACGTTGGCGAACAATCTCGCTAAACAACCCGGCATTATAAGAGTTGCAGTCACCGACATCGCGCCCTGGAGTGGCCAGTTTAACGGAGTCCTGTTGGCCCGTTCCGCCAATCCCGGCGCGACAGGTTCCATGGTCATGGCCAAGTCGGTTGGAGACCAATACTTCGACGCCTTTAATCTGAAATTACTCGCCGGACGCGAGTTCGATCCGGAAAAGGACTCGGCGATCGCCGGCCTGCTTTCGCGCGACCTAACAAAGACGCCGCAGATTGTCATCGATCGCAAGCTGTCTGACAGGCTGGGATTTGCGACGCCGCAAGCCGCAATCGGCCAGTTCGCCTATATTCCGGCCTCGATGACGGGATCGGCCGCGCGCCCGGCAGAGATCATCGGCGTGACCGAATCCGAACCCACGGCGCTGGAGTCCCTGTCGGAGTCCGGGGTGGCCTACAGCTACGCCAAGAGGAGTGATTTTGGCACGCAGCGGCCGATCGTCGAACTTGATCGTGCGGAGGTCGCGGCCGGCCTTGCAAGCATCAACCGGGTGTTCAATCAGATTGCGCCCAACATTCCCGCCCAGATCAATTTCTACGATCAGCAGTTCGAACAAAAATACCGTCAGTACGGACGGGTCGCTCAGATTTTCATCCTGCTTGCTTCTACGGCGTTCGTCATTGCTTCGGTGGGACTAATCGGGATTGCCGTCCATGTGGCGGGTAAGCGCCGTCACGAGATCGCGGTGCGGAAGACACTTGGATCGTCGGTGTTGCGCGTGATGAGGCTGCTGCTGGTAGACTTCTCGCAACCTGTCCTGATCGGTAACCTGCTTGCCTGGCCGCTCGCCTGGTTGGCCGCAAATGCATACCTGAGCGCGTTCGCCGACCGGATCGAACTATCTCCAGCCCCCTTCGTCGTCAGCATGGCAACTACCTTGGCTATAGCGTGGGCGGCGACGATCGGCGTTGTCTTGCGTGCAGCGATCCAACGGCCAGCCGATGTTCTGAGACAAGCCTAGATCATCGAATAGCCGAGAAGGCGTCGAAGGCCGGGGGCGGCATATTCGACCAGGCGTTTCTGCGCGTCCGGCAATTCGTCTGGGAGGTCGGGCTGGGCGCCCTTGAGGTTCTCGCGGGCCGTGCCGCTCTGCTTGCGATCGGAGCCGATGACGATGCGCTGACGCCAGTCGGATGGAACTTCGATGCCGCAATAAGCGAACAGCGCGCGGAAATAGGCTTCGGCCGGCGGCGTGTCGAGATGCTTCACATGATGGACCAGATCCTCATAGCGGATCATGTAGGTCGAGGTTCCCATCCAGCCAGCGGCGTTGTGGCGGAATGTCTCCTCCAGGTTCGGCGCCTTGCCGTGGATGCCGAGGATCATGAGGTTGAGGAGGTCGTTGTTGCTGATCCCTCCCCGCTTCAGATTGTCCATCGAGCCGTCGAAATTTTCCGACAGGAAGAACCGCGCCCGCGCGAGCACCCAGTCATAGGGATCGCGAACCAGAAGCACGTGACGGACGTTCTTGAGCGCGATCGCCGAATTGTCGGCGAACAGCATGTGGCCCCAGCTCAGCATCGGCTTCTCGCGCGAGAACGCCTCCAGATGCTGGCCGATGAACGGAAGCTGGATGAAGATCTTGTGGTATTGCTGGGGCACCGGCACGAACATCCGCACGATGTTGCGGATGAGGTGCGTGCCGCACTTGGGAACCGAGTTGAGGAACACCGGCTGCTTGAGCGGCGCCTGTTCGAATTCGGTATTGCGTTCGTTCAAATTATCCGGGGCCATCCGAACGAGCGGCATGGGCGGTCTCCTGTTCTCAAGCCGACCTTAGCGCATGCGGGGGCCGGCGGAAGGACCAACAACGGCCAGCACTAACGGAATGGGCGACAGCCTGCGCTGCCGCCCATCCGGGATGGTTTCCCTTGAGGTCCTAGAACTTCTTCGTGAAGTCGACGAACACGGTTCGCCCGAAGAAGTCGTATTGCGAGCCGTCGAGCGGCACGTTGCCGACCGTGTTGTACTCGCCCGAAATCGTCGTGACGAACGGGGGCTCCTGGTCGAAGACGTTGCTGACGCCGACCCGGGCGCTCATCCCCCACGGCAAGTCGTGGCTGACCGAGATGCTGGAGTAGGTGAAGGCGTCGGTCGACAGCACATAGCGCACCGGCTGGCCGAAATAAGTCTGCGGCTGGCTGCCGAAGTGATCGACGTTCGACGTTTCCCCCACATAGCGCAGGCCATAGAAGAACGACCAGTCGTCGAGATCGTAGGTAAGCTCGAAGTTGCCAACCCATTCCGGGTTGCCGATCTCGCCATTGGTGTCTCGCGGGACGGAGGATGGCAGGAGCTGCGTCTGCACCTCCAGGCCGCGCGAGGCTTCGGCCCGCATGCTCAACTGGCCGACCGGCAGGTCGAGTTTGTAGAGCGCCTCGAAATCAACGCCGCGGTTATGCTGGGTTGCGATGTTGATGTAGTTGTCGGTGATCGTCGCGAGGTTGAACGCCCCGCCAGAGCCGGCCGGGATACGCGTGAAGAGGCTGCACAGCGGATCGGTCGCGTGGTGGTCGGACTGATAACATCCGAGCAGGATGTTGGTCGCCCCGAGCTTGGTGACCTCGTTGTCGACCTCGATGTCGAAATAGTCGATCGACACTTTGAGATTGGCGAAGCTGGGCGTGAAGATGACGCCCAGGCTTTTTGCCGTCGAGGTTTCGGCGTTGAGGTTGCCCGCCCCGCCGGACGAAGTGATCGTCGGCGAAACGCCGGCGGTTCCCTTGTTGTTGGGAATGCCGTCGGCGGCGCAGTTGTCGGCGATCCTCTGGGTGATGGTGCCGTTGGCAAGAGCCGAGCCCCAGTTGTTGCAAGGGTCCACCCGCAGCGAGCCGAACGACGTCTCGTTGAACAGGTAGAGCTCGAACAGCGCAGGCGACCGGAACGATGTGCCCTGGGACGCCCGGAAGCGCATCCAAGGAGTCGTCTGCCAGTTGAGGCCGACCTTGTAGGTCGACTGGCTGCCATAGGAATCAACGTCGGTGTAGCGGCCGGAAGCCGACAGGCTGAGGTCCTCGATGAAGGGCAATCCCTTGACGATGGGGATCGAGACCTCGGTGAAGACAGCCTTGGTGTTGTCGCTTCCTCGGGTGATGCCCGCCTTGCTGTCGCCCCAGGTGGCGCCGTCCTGCGTGGCCTGGGCCGGCACGTCGTTGATGCGATCGTGCTGGTAGTCGACCCCGATCACAACGCCCAGCGGGCCGGCCGGCAGGTCGAACAGCTTGCCGGACGCGAAGCCCTCGAACGAGGTTTCCTCGTAGGTCGTGTGGCCCTTGATCGTGCCGAAGAGGAAGGCCCGCTCCGCCGCCGAGAAATTGCCGGCGAGGAACTGCGGATCATACCAGTTGATGTCCATGCACGGCACGCCGCGATAGTCCGTGACGGTCCCCGCGCAGGTATCGCTCCGGTACTGGTAGGGCGTGATTGCATCATCCCAGATGATGTCGGTCTTGTAGCTGCCGCGCGAACGCGAGAACTGAACCGAGGTGTCCCACGTCCATCCGTCCATGCCGAGAAAGTTGAGATCGCCGCGGGCGCCGCCGACGAAACGCATATAGTCGACCTGCGTCGTATCCCCCGCGTGATCCGTGATCGTGGTCGGGCTGAAGAAGGTGTTGTCGCCCGTCCAGCCTTGCGCGATGGCAAGCGGGTCGCCGACATAGTCCCCGTCCGACACGCCATTGTTGATGTAGCCGTAGTCGTAGACGTACTGGAACGTCCAGAACTGGCGATAGCTGCTGACCTTCGTGGTGCGCCGGTTGAGCAGCGCTTCGGCGTAGATCGTGGCGTGGTCGTTCAGATCCCATTCGCCGTTGGCGAACACGGTCATCCGCTCGACTTCCGGAGACAGGGATTGGTTGTCCTGGAACGGATGGTGGAAGTTCTCCACCGCAACCGAGTTCTTGGCCGATGGGCCGTAATAGGGATCGTTCACGTTGTTGGTGAACAGCGAGCCGTAACTGACCGGGAACCAGTTCGGCGGCGCATGGAAATTGTTCGCCACCGGGCCGAAGGGCGGGATGAATTGCCCCAGATTGTGGTCGTAGTCGTACTGAATGAGACCGGGGTTGGACCGCCACGGCAGCGATGGGTCGGCCCCATAGTCATAATACCAGACGTGGCCCCAGGGCAGGTCGCTGGTGCAGTTCGGCTTGCCGGTGCGCGGATCGACGACGTCGGCGCGCGAGCCGTCGGTGTTGAAGACGTAGGGCTGCGCGCAATCAAAGAAGTCGCGCTGGCCGCGCCGGAGCTCTTCCTGCTTGTAGTAGTCGCCGGTCACACGGAAATGCATGTTGCCGAAGGTGGCGCCGTAGGACCCGTTGACGCGCAACTGCGCCCCGCCCTCTTCGGTCGGCCGGGAGTAGAAGGCGTTGACGCTCGAATCATCGCCCTTCTTGGTGATGATGTTGACCACGCCTGCGACGGCGTCCGATCCGTAGATCGATGAAGCGCCGTCCTTCAGGATATCGACCCGCTCGATCGCCGAGAGCGGGATGACGTTGAGGTCGAAGGCGCCGACTGATCCGCGCGTGCCGGCGGGACCGGCCCTGCGGCCATCCAGCAGAACCAGCGTGCGGTTGTCACCGAGGCCGCGCAGCGAGATCGTTTCCACACCCGTGCCGCCGTTCTGGACAAAGGCGGTGGAGGTGATTGCGGTGATCTGCGGCGAGCCGGCGGCGACGGTTGAATCACGCAAGAGCGACGCGAGATCCGAGATGCCTTTTTCGGAAGCAGAGTCGGCCGAGATGATGGTCATCGGCGAGGCGCTGGTGAACTGACTTTGCAGGCGTGTGCCTGTCACCACCACCACGTCGCGCGCATTCGGATCCGTCGACTCGTCGGCCGGCTTTACCCGATCGACCGTTGAAGGCGGCGGTTGCTGCTGTGTAGACGTGTCTTGCGCATAAGCTGGCCAGGCGATGCCGGCCGCAATGGCGCCGACGGCCGCGGAAAGCCGCAGCCTACGGCAAAATGATGCTGACCCCATTCAACATACTCCCTCGAGACGCTTGTTGATGTGACGCCGCGAGGAATGCCGTTCCCGCCCCGTCACGCGTTTAGAAGAGCAGTCGATCTGTTTGAAGTTCGTCGCGTCAACCCGTCTTAGAAAAAAAGTTCCACACTTTCTTGTTAGGGGACGACAAATGAGCGGGCGACTCGTCGAAATGCGATAAGGATAGCCACTACCTGACAATTTCCGGGTAAAATGTGGTGGTTCTTTTCAGGCCAAGGCTTTTCACATGCCGAAGCGCGGTCCGCGCCTGGATTTTCGCCGTGTGCAGGGCCTCGCCTCGGGCGAAACGGATCGCTTCTTTCCTCAGGCGAGGGGTCCAAACGTTTCAGCTAGTCCAGCGCGCCTGCTCGCCAAGGCATGACGATCCTAATTTCGCGATCACCTGGATGCGGACCACGGCGGGCGGCGGCGCCTCGTTGCCCTGTCGTGCCAACAAGCACCTATCGATGATTTCGGGCGCCCGGCGCCACTGCCCTTCATGCCACCCAGCCCAACTTGCAAAGGGCAGCGCCATCTCGAGTTTCGCCGACGGCGTCCAACATTATTAAGTGAGAGCACCATGACCGTGGCGTCAGCCTGCTCGAGCAGCTCCGGTCATTGTAAGACCGTCGTCATTGTCCCCAAGGACTGACGGCTACGACACGCGACCACCGAAACGAATCGACACAACTCCTGCAGTCTGGAGCGGATGTGCCGCTGCTAGCGTCAGCGCGCCCAATCGCCGGTCTTGGAAGGCATTTTTCCGGCCCGCCGATGCGCTGACGCCCATGGCAACTTGCGTTTCAAGGCTGATACCGGCATCGTCAAAACAGCAGGAACGGGCGGAGCCGGGGTTCGATGGCGAACGATGTCACTCCTATAACCAACATAGCGAACATCTTTCAGGCGCCGCCTGAACGACCGGCTTCCAGTTTCAATTTCGAGAAGCTTGCCGCCGACTTCGGCAAGAGCCGGAACACCGACTGGACGGTCGGCGAGTCGTTTCTCTGCCTTCTTCTTACGGCCGTTTCGGTCGACGGGGTTTTTTCTCGTGAAGAGCAGGAAGAGGTGAAGGCGCTTCTGATGCGGTCACGCGCTCTCAAGAGCATGAACCAGACCCAGCTGGCGCAGGCCAATACCGTGATTCAGAAACGGCTGGCGGAGCGCAAGGATGGGCTCGAGGAGGCCTGTCTTGCGCTGCCCTCGGAGATGCGACTGTCTGCCTTCGCCCACTGCGTCGACATTATTCTGTCCGACGGCAACCTGGCGCCGGCAGAGGCGGATTATCTTAACCGGATCACCGGTTTCCTTGCGCTGACGCCAGAAGACGCCAAGCGGATCATGGAAGTGCTGCTTATCAAGAACCGGTTCTAGGCCGGATCGACGATCAAGCTGGACGATGGTTTGACAGGACCAGGGCTGTGAGCACTCAGCACATCGAGCAGGACGATATCGAGGCGCTGGCCGCGATCCTTGAAGCGGAAAGGCTGCATCACTGCCGTGCGCGCGGAATGTGCTTCGGGCTGTTCCTGTTCTCGCTGGTCATGCTGGTATTTGCAACCGCGACGATCGCCTTCGTCTTTGTCTCGGGCCGCATCAGCGACGGATCGGGAAGCGAGTGGCTCGGCGCACTGCAGCTCCTGACGCCCCTGTCGGCCGCGGTGATCGGATTCTTTGGAAGCTGGTGGGCTGCTCAGAACTGCATCAACTCCATCGAGCGAACCTTGTTCGCCGCGCGAACCGGGCGCGCCAAGCTTTTCGCCGGCTTCCTCGGCAATCTCCAGTGCGCCGACAAGAAGAAGCGGAAATTGTGGATGGAGATGGTCGCCTCGCTGGTGACCTGAGCGGCGGAGAGCGGGGATGGCGGAAGCGGAAGAAGACCTCGTCGCCCTGATCACCCGGGAGCAACAAGGCTTTCGGCGGATACTTTTTGCCGGGTTTGCGGCCCTTATCGTGCTCGTCGCGATGTCGGCGGCGCTGGGGGTCTACTATTATAATGTCGCCAATTCCCTTGGCGAAACCTCAATAAACCTGCAGCGCCAGGCTTTTGACGCCCGACTGACCGCGGACCGCCAGACCAACCAGGTCGCCAATCTCGAGCGCGCGGTGCGGCGCACCTATGACGAATTCCGTGTCGCGACAATCAAGTCCAAGGCCGCCGCGTCGCGGCCCGGCGATGTGATCAATGTGGTGGGCGTCTATCTTGAACGTGGAGGACATTCGCTCAACGATGAACTCCTGATCGAGAACACCGCCGCGGACATGCACTCCGAAGCCAGCTCCGGGCAGCACGCTCTTATCCGCGGCGCCGCGGCCCTGCTGGCGTGGGACAGGGCCGGCGAACAGATCGCCGCGGACGCCCCCGGCTTGCCCAGCCTGCTGGCAGACGCCAAGGCGTCCTTCGAGAAGGCGCAGAAGGACAGCGCCCTTGTTAGGCCAGCGAGCACCGGCCTTGCCTGGGTCGACTATATCTATGCCTCGTCAAGCCGTTCGAACTACGCGCTCGGCGATTGCGATTCTGTGTTCAAGGACATTGCAGCAGCGTCCGTCGGCGCCCCGCCGGGTCCGCAGCCGCTCTACTGGCGCGCCCAATGCGAACGCAAGCTGGGGCGCTCTCGCGAGGCCTTGCAGGATTACGCCCTGGCGTTGAGGCAGAGTGGTGAGATTTCCGAGGCCACTCGCGATGAAGCGGAACTTACGCTGGCCATGAACGCCTTCCATGGCGTCGGCACGCAGCTGATCGCCACATTCGATACACCCGAAGCCGAACTCAAGGATACGATGGATCTCGCGACATCGTTATGCGGGCCGGGCGAGGCCGGCGCAAAGGGCTCACCACGCATGCTGCTGGCGCGGTCCTGCCTCGATCATGCGATCAATCTGCGGCGGCGGTTGCACCAGACGGACAACCAGCTTAGCGGCAGCCGCGAGAATGTCAGCTTCTCCTTCCTGCGCGATGGCGATTTCGACGGCGCCTTCGCCA
Source organism: Hyphomonadaceae bacterium (assembly GCA_035548775.1). GTDB lineage: Bacteria > Pseudomonadota > Alphaproteobacteria > Caulobacterales > Hyphomonadaceae > UBA7672. Next base: position 13,647 of record DASZSI010000144.1, on the reverse strand, counting down.
ACGCCGCCGCCGTTGAGCGAACAGGATTGTTTCCCTGGAACGAGTTGCTGCGAGCCCTGTCTGCAAAACACCTGACCAGCCCGGCCGCCCGGAAAGCCGAGACCGAAGCGCTTCAGAACGTTCGGTTCTACGCGGTTGGACGGTTCAATCCGTGTGAACTGGAGGCTCTCCTCAACGCCAACCTGCTGGCCGAAGCGCGGGCGATCGTGGAAAGCCAGCACAAGGGCGAATCGCTTACTTGTCCTAAGGGGAAGGCGCAGGGGGAAGCGGCCCACTAAACCCTTGAGTCGGTGGGCGAAACGATGAGGCGGTCCACAGCCCTCGAAAGTGGACAGTTGGTAAGATCACAACCGCTGTCACGCCACCGCCGATTGCATCGTTTCGTCCTCCGGCGCGGCGCGCCTGCACGGCTTTGCAACAATCGCGTCGCGGTGCGCTGATATTCCGTCTTAGTGCGGTTTAGCACTTTTGGCGGCCCCGGACTTCGTCCATAAAGATTTCCATTGGGCGTTATTGATGGTGGGTGGACGTGATGAGTGGGGTATCGGGCGGGTATCTGTGGTCCGCTTCCCGAGTTGCCATTTTGACCGCGATGGCGCTGAGCGCCGTGACGGCCGCAGCTCAGGTGAAAAGCGGCGCGGCTTGGAATGGCGGCAAGGACTGCATCGTCCGCGATGTCGGGCTTCCGGACGCCGGTCGGCTTGGCGAGATGGCGAGGACTTGCGACGCCACCGCGGTCGATCTCAACGCAAAGGGCGGCGACCAGGCCATCGCAGCCTATAACGGCGCACGCGCCCACCTTGCCCAAGCTACGGCAAACGGCATCAGCGAGTATGTAACGGCGGCATCGGCGATCAGCCGGTCGATGAACCAGTTCAGCAACGACCATCCGGAACTGACCCGCCCGGCCAAACCGAACGACAAGAAGGACGCGGCCGTCGTCCTCGCCAACCAGCGTTTCCGCTATGGCCGTGTCTACGATCTCGCTCGCGCTTACATCGGTCTGGCGCAGGCCGATCCTCCGGTTACCGCGCAGTCAGCCGGAGGCGTCTGCGTCGGCAAGGTCGGCTGCTATTCCGAGGCGATCCGGCAACTTGAAATCACCGATGTTGCGCGCCCGTTTGCTTCCGATCCTACCGACACGCGCTATGACGAGTTCGTCTCGCTTCGCGCCAACTCGTATCTGGCGCGCGGCCTGGCGACCGATCCGGGTAAGGCGCGGGTGGACTTTGAAGAGCTTGTCCGCCGGGAAACCATGCCGGGCCGCTCCACCCTTGCGGCCAGCGCCAAGACCGAGCTTGCGAAAATTTATGCCGCCGATGGCCAGGCTGCGCTTGCCACCGGCAATCTGAGCATCGCGATCGATTCCTTCCAGAAGGCGGCAGGTGTCGATCCCAACGCGCTTGATCCGAGAATGGGTCTTGGCCGCGCCAATCTTGCGCTCGCGGACAGTTCGGCAACGGGCAAGAATGAAAGCTACATCGCGGCGGCGGGCGCATTCGAGCTTGCCGCGCGGATGGCTGCCGAGCGTCAGTTGCAGAAGGACGAAGCCGCCGCTCACGAGGGCCGCGCCCAGGCCCTGCTCGGACAGGCTACGCTTGCTGACGCCGCCGGAACCGACTCTTCGAGCCTTCTCCAGCAGGCGATCACCGAGCTCACCTCGGCCTCCCGGTTGGAGCCGAAGAATGCCGAGCGCCAGCTCAAACTGGCGCGCGCTCTGAACCGCGCACACCAGTCCGCCCAAGCCGACCAGGTCTATGAAGCAGCTGTCGCGCTGCTGCCGCAGGGGCCCTCGCTGTCGGACGCCTTGCTTGAGCTGGCAGAGGTCAAGGCTGCGCTGCCGACCTCCAAACCGGAAACGGTGCGCCAGACCTATGAGCGGGCGAGAAGCGCCAATCCGCAATCTTCGCGGCCCGGATTTGAAATCGGCCTGAGCTATTACAAGCAAGGCTTGCTCACGCAGGCGACGTCCGAATTCCAGGGCGTGATCGACAAGACCGGCGGCCTCAACGGCAGCCCACCCCCAGGCGAGCTGCAGTATAAGGCTGATGCCTACTATTACCTCAGCCTGATCGACGCGCAGAAGGCTGGCGCGAGCCCGCTGTCGGCAACCGCTGTCTCGAACGCGGAACGCGCCGTCCAGGTGGGAGCGCCCAATCCTCCGCGGAACTACGCCTGCCTTGCCCACATCATGCGTGGCGGGAAGAGCGTGACCGGCGATGGCATGTCGACCTGGTGCTCGGGAAGCGACGGAAAACCGGAAGGGCTTCTGCTGCGCGGGATGTTCTATCTGCGGCAGGCGCAGATTGCTGACGCGTCGGCGAAACTGATCCTTCGCGACTCCGCGCAGTTCGCATTCAACCAGGGCGCCAACGAAGCCAAGCGTCTGGTCGCCGCTGCACCGCCGGGCGATCCGGTCCACGGCAACGACATCACCTTCACTTGGCCGGGCGCGCCCAAGCCTGCGAACGTCCAGGTCCTGCTCGAATATGGCAAGGCCGTGGTGGTGGGATGTGGACTCAACACCGCGCTGGTGCCGCTGTCGGATGCCGACCGCGCCGCCGGCGAAGTGTTCTTCAAGTTCTATCGGGTGTTCGACTGCGAAGCCCCGAGGCAGTAGCGGTCAAGGTGGCAAAGGGGTTTTGACATGGATCGAGTTCCAACAGTTTTCGTAGAATCGCCGCCTCCGCCTCCACCGGCGCCTCCTCCTCCGCCTCCGCGCGAGAGCCAGGGCGGCCTGTTCATTTCGCGGGGCTTCCTGGGCTTCCTCGTGGTCCTGTTCCTGGGCGCCGCCATCGCCGGAACCGGATACTTCTACATGGAAGCCGACAAGGCCCAGAAGACGGTCGCCACTCAGACGACGACGATCGCCGATCAGAAGAAGGCCTTGGGCGACAAGGACGGCCTTATCGCTGCGAAGGACAAGGATCTCGCCGCGAAGGACGCGATCCTGAAGGCCCACGAGCTGCAGTATGGCCAGATCGAAGGCCTTCTGGCCCAGGCAGCGAAGCTGCAGAAGGACACCGAGGAGGTGCTGCCGCGCCGCCCCGGCATGACACAGCGCCAGATTACCCCTCCAGCGTGGAGGGACGCGGCCATCCAGCAGCTCACCAAGTACGTCGCGGACTTGCAGAACGAGTTCAACCGTATTGACCGGGCGCCTTCCGGCCCGGCGCCGACGCCGACCGGACCCAAACAACCCAACATCCAGGGCACGCCGGGCGCCACCGGATGCTCGCCTGGAAAGCCGGGTTGCTGACGACCGGCCAACGGGCCAAGTCGACGGACAGATGACTGTCATTGCCGGGGCGTGGCGCTGGCCGCATACGCCCCGGCTATTGATTCAGCGCTCGAAACGCGTTTCGATCCTGGGTCGCGAGTTGAAAAAGGAGTCCGGACATGGCGGACGTCATGAACATCTTTCAGGCCGCCCCGGAGGCGCCGGCGTCTTCCTCGGCTTTCGACCTCGACAAACTCACCGAGCAGTTCAAGCAGCAGCGCAATACGGACTGGTCGGTTCCCGAAGCGTTTCTCTGCCTGCTGCTGGCGGCGGCGTCCGTCGACGGCAATGTTTCGGTCGAGGAACAGGGAGAGATCTACGCTCTGGCCCGCCGGTCGCGCGCGCTGAAGACCGTGAGTCCCAGCCAGCTGGCCGCCGCCAATACATCGGTCAATGAGCGTCTCAAGAACCGCCCGAACGGGTTGCAGGAGGCCTGCCAGTCCCTGCCGATGGACATGCGCCTTCCCGTCTTCGCGCACTGCGTGGACATCATCCTGGCGGATGGCGCGTTGCTTCCCGTTGAGGCCGACTACCTGAACAAGATCATGGCTTTCATGCAGCTGGACGCCAACGACGCCAAGCGCATCATGGAAGTCCTTCTGGTCAAGAACAGGTTCTAGCCGGGCTGGCGCGGAATCGCATCGACGTCCAGTCTTCGAGACCGCGTTGCCGGCGATCAGTTCGCCAGCGCAGGTTCGACCGTTTCCGTTCGTTTGATCGGCGTGGCGCGGGGGCGTGACAGCCTGTAGTCCGCGCCAAGGGTGCAACTGGGCGAGGCCACGACGAGGCCTTCCTCAACCAGTTGGATAAGATGCGCGAGGACGGACAGCGCCGCCGCCGGCCTCAAGGCCGGCGAGAGATCAGAATACAGCGCATCGACGATCTGACGGATCCTGACCGATCCTGCGCCGACAAGGCCAAGAACCTGCGCGCGCCGTTGAAGCCGGTGCTCGACATAAGCGTCGATGAAGGAGCCGGGGGAATCGATTGACGGTCCGTGCGTCGGCGCCAGGCGCGCAAAACCCATGTGGCGAATGCGGCGCAGGCTGTCGATATACGTCGCCATGTGCCCGTCGGGCGGGGTGACGATGCTGGTTGACCACGCCATCACATGGTCGCCGCAAAACAGGGTCTTCTCCTCGAGGAGGCTGAAACAGAAATGCTCGGCGGTATGCCCTGGGGTATGCAGGGCGTCGATCGTCCAGCCGTCGCCGCGCAGGCGCCAGCCGTCTTCCAGTTCGATGTCCGGGGAAAAGTGGGGATCGTCGCCCGCCTCCAGGCGCGCGGCGCCGCCATCCTCAGCCGAGGTCTCTCCGCGGCGGCCGCAGAGCGGAGCGTCGAAACGGTCCGCGACGCGGCGGGCGATGGCCGAATGGTCCATGTGGTTGTGCGTCACCAGAACGGCGCTGACCGGCCGACCGTCGATCGTAGCCTCGAGGGCGGCGAAGTGATCGTCCCGGTCCGGACCGGGATCGATCACCGCCACATCCTCCCTGCCGACAATCAGCGTGCCCGTGCCCGTCCAGGTAAAGCGGCCGGGGTTTCGAGCAACCACGCGCCGGACGAGGGGGGAAACATCGTGCGCAACGCCGTAGTCGAACTCAAACTTCCGGTTGAACGGGATCATGGGACACCTGTCGGCAGGGAGGGTGGACTTCGCTATTTCTTGAGAACGGCGGGCCAGTTGGCTTCGCCCTTGGCGACCAGGCCGGGGATGTCCTTTTCCCACTTCTTCTGAACATCCGTGTTGTAGTTCAGGTAGAGCTTGCCATTGACGACACGCCAGACCTTGGGATCGCCCTTGGCGGTGTGGTCCTGCGACACCGCCCAGGCGCAGTAGCCGCCGAATTGCGGAGCGTAGAGCGCGGGCTGTTTCACGAACGCATCAAGATGTTCCTGGGTCGCGAACTTGTATTTCGCGCCCATGTATTTGGTCGTGAATTTATCGCTCCCGGCCACCGGCTGGTGATCGGTGAAGTAGGCGACTGCGTCATAGCCGCCGACCGCCACGTCGGAGAATACGTCAGTGTAGACCGGCGGCTTGTCCGCGAACGCAGGAGCGGCGGCCAAGCCGGCGGCTGCTACAAAGGCGGCGGCGAAAACGTGCTTCAGCATTGAAAGGGCCTTCTGTTGGCTTTCGATGAAGCCGTTGTCGCAAGGCCCGGACGACAACTGAAATGCCGGATGAATATCCCCGCGATAACTCCGATGCATGACGCACGCGGGAGGAGAGCGCGTTACATACGAAACCTGCATGGAATTGAGACCGTCCGGGCATTTCAACCGGACAACGGAGTCTGGTTTTTCTCCTGGCACGGCGCTGAGGCATTCGGCCTGGCGCGCAACACAGGAAAGACGCCAGAGATGATCCTCTCCCGCAAGACCCGCCCGATTTCTCCCCGCAAACTGGTCGCCGCCGCCGCTGCGGTTTCAGCGATCATGGTCGGTTTCACCGGCACGGCTTCGGCCGGCGAATGCCCAGCCGACAAGGTGATGGCCGGCGCCACCAAACCGGGCCCGATGACCCCGTCTATGGTCACCGACACCGTGATCGGCGACATCAAGCTCGACAGCTACAACATCGCGGGCCGCGAACTGCGCCTGCGCAAGCTGGTGATCGAGAAGGGCGGCGTCGTGCCGTGGCACGAGCACAACACGCGCCCCGCCAACATCTATGTGCAATCGGGCACGGTGACCGAGTACCGCTCGAACTGCGCGGTGCCGATCGTCCACAAGGCCGGCGATGTGATTCCGGAAATGGGCGATATCGCGCACTGGTGGAAGAACACCGGCAAGACGACCGCCGTTCTCTTCTCGTCCGACATCCTGCCGCCCGCCGACGCAACCGGCAAAAAGGACGACCATGTGATGTAGGCCGCCGCCCCACGGCCTACTGATGTAGAGCCTGAGCCAGGGCAGGACTTCCGCCCCCCCCTCACCCCCGGAAGCCCACTCCCTCCTCAGCGCTCTGCGACAGCGTGGCGCCGCCGGTCCACAGCCCCCAAAACCGATGCCGGCGCCACGCATATCGCAGTTTCAAAGCGGACCATTTGTCATGCCCCCGACCGCCATCCCGATGCGTGCACGGCCCCGGCCCGTGGTTCCCGCATTCAGCCTGATCATAATCGGGCTGACGGCCTTTCTCACCGTGGTCGACCTGTTCGCGACACAAGCGATCCTGCCTGCGCTGGCGGCCCGCTATCACGTGGCGCCGTCCGCCGCAGGCATCGCCGTCAACGCGGCCACTCTCGGCATGGCGATCGCCGGCGTCCTGGTTGCGCTGTTCAGCCAGAGCATCAATCGCCGGATCGGCATCATCGCAGCGCTCTTCCTGCTTTCCATTCCGACTGCCTTGCTCGCCCACGCTCCCGACCTCGGGACGTTCGCCGCCCTGCGGATCGTTCAGGGCGTGCTTATGTCGTCAGCCTTCACTTTGACGCTTGCGCATCTGGGCGAGCGCTGCACGGCGGCGGCTTCGGCCGGCGCGTTTTCCGCCTACGTGACCGGCAACGTTGCCTCGAACCTGGTGGGTCGCCTGATCTCGGCCAATGCGGTCGATCATTTTGGACTGGCCTGGAATTTCTACCTGTTCGCGGCGCTCAACCTGGCGGGCGGCGTGCTGGTTCTCCTTACCATCCGCAATACGCCGAAGATGGTCGGGCAGGAGACCATGGGCCTGTCCGCCTTCGACACGTTCAAGGCGCACCTGTCCAATCCCGCGCTGCGTACCAGCTTCGCCATCGGCTTCCTGATCCTGTTCGCCTTCATCGGCACATTCACCTACGTGAACTTTGTGCTCGTGCGCGCGCCACTTTCACTGGGGATGATGAGCGTCGGCCTGGTCTATTTCGTCTTCGCGCCCTCCATCGTGACGACGCCGCTGGCCGGACGCCTGGTCCAGAAGATCGGCGCCTGCCGCGCGATGTGTCTTGGCCTTGGCGTCGCCTTCGCGGGCCTGCTTCCGCTGCTGGCCAGCAATCTGGCCGGCGTTCTGATCGGCATGGTGATGGTCGGCGTGGGAACATTCTTCGCCCAGGCCGTCGCTACCGGCTTCGTCTCGCGCGCAGCCACCGCCGACCGGGGGGCGGCTTCGGGGCTCTATCTCGCCAGCTATTTCCTCGGCGGCCTCGTTGGCAGCGCTGTCCTCGGCCAGGTGTTCGATCGCTTTGGTTGGCCAGCGACGGTCAGTGGCATCGCGGCAGCGCTGGTTCTCGCGGCCGTGCTCGCCTTCACGCTTCGTCTTCCCAAGTCAGCAATCCGATAACTCACAAAAAGGAGCCTCCCCATGCAAACCGAAATGATGCACCCCGCCGCCAAGCCGTCCGACATGATGATGGTTGACCGGAATCTTGAGGGCCGCACGGCGATCGTCACCGGCTCGACCAGCGGCATTGGCCTCGGGGTCGCGGAGGCCCTGGCTCAGCGCGGCGCTACCGTGGTGCTCAACGGCCTCGGCGACGCGAAGCAGATCGAGATCACGCGCGCCGAGCTGGCGCTGAAGCACGACACCGACGTGCACTATCATGGAGCTGATCTCTCCCGCTCCGATGAAGTCGTCGAAATGGTGCGCTTCGCCGAACGTCGAGCGGGCGCTGTCGATATCCTGGTCAATAATGCCGGCATCCAGTTCGTGTCGAAGATCGAAGAATTCCCTCAAGCCAAGTGGGATGCGATCCTGGCGATCAACCTGTCGTCGGTGTTTCACGCGGTTCGCGCCGCCCTGCCCGGCATGCGCGAGCGGAAGTTCGGCCGCATCATCAACGTGGCGTCGGCTCACGGGCTCGTCGCCTCGCCGTTCAAGTCGGCCTATGTCGCCGCAAAGCACGGCGTGCTCGGTCTGACCAAGACCATCGCGCTCGAGACGGCGGAGGCAGGCATCACAGCCAACGCGATCTGCCCGGGTTATGTCTGGACGCCGCTGGTCGAAAAACAGATCGAGGAACAGGCGGCAGCCCACAAGATACCGCGCGAGAAGGTCATCACCGATGTCCTCTTGAAGGCGCAGCCCAACAAGCGTTTCGCGACGGTCGAAGAAATCGGCGCGCTGGCAGCCTTCCTCGCGGGGCCATTTGGCCTTGGCATCACCGGCGCGGCGCTGCCCGTCGATGGCGCCTGGACGGCTCAGTGATCCAGAAATCGGGAGGAAACCATGTACGACAATCCGGAACTCATGCCCGCGATCCGCACGCGCAAGGCGGGCAAGCCAGCCGCGGCGACCAAAACCATCAACCTCGCTCTGCAGGGCGGCGGCGCGCACGGCGCTTTTACATGGGGCGTACTTGATCGCCTGCTTGAGGAAGACCGTGTCTCATTCGAAGGTGTATCGGCCACCAGCGCCGGCGCGATGAATGCTGCGGTGATGGCCTATGGCTTGACGCAAGGTGGGCGTGAAGGCGCCAAGACGGCGCTGGCCAACTTCTGGCGGCGCATTGCGCATGCAGGACTTTCGAGTCCGCTGCAGCCAACCCCGTTTGATCGGCTGGCGCACAATCACGGTCTCGATTCCTCGCCTGCCTTCCTGATGTTCGACCTGGTGACGCGGCTTTTCTCGCCCTACCAGTTCAACCCGCTGAACGTGAACCCGCTGCGCACCGCTCTGGATGAGACGGTGGACTTTGCAGCGCTGCGGAAGTGCGATGCGATCAAGCTTTTCATTTCCGCTACCAACGTCCGCACCGGAAAGATCCGCGTATTCGAAAACAAAGATCTGTCGACCGATGCGGTTCTCGCTTCGGCCTGCCTGCCCTTCATGTTCCAGGCCGTCGAGATCGACGGCGAGGCCTACTGGGACGGCGGCTACATGGGCAATCCGGCGATCTTCCCGCTGATCTATGCTTGCGACAGCCGCGATGTGTTGGTCGTGCACATCAACCCGATCGAACGGCCGGACGTGCCGACCTCGGCCAAGGATATCCTCAATCGCATCAACGAAATCTCGTTCAATTCCTCGCTGATGAGGGAAATGCGAGCGATCGCCTTTGTGACCAAGCTGATCGACGACAAGGCGCTCTCGGGCGCCAACATGAAGCGCATGCTGATCCACTCGATCGCAGGCGGTGAGTTCATGAAGGAGCTGTCGGTCTCCTCCAAGCTGAATTGCGATTGGGAGTTCCTTACTCATCTGCGTGATGAAGGCCGCGAGCAGGCCGAAAAATTCATCGAGCAAAGTTTCAACGATCTTGGAGTGCAAAGCACGATCGACATTTCCGACGTCTACCTGTGAGCGGTGTAGGCATGGCTGACACCAGCTCCGGCTCGCCCGCCCAGGAGACCCTCCGCCAGCGGATCATCCGGCTTGCAGCTCCCGCGATGATGGCGCTTGCGGAGGTTTTTTCGCCGCAACCGCCGCCGCGCGTGGCAAAGGCGATTGCAGAGGCGGAAGAGCGGATCGAGATCCTGGTCGGCTGGCTGCAGCTCGCAGGCATCGTGCTGTTCTTTGCACTCTACCTTCTGACCCATGGGGCCTTCATGGAGTCGGGCCGCTTCGAGCCCGTGCCCATCGCCCTGCTCGCGTGGGGCGTCTTCGTGGCCTGGCGGTTGCGGTGCGCCTATCGCCGGGCGCCCAGCCATTCGTTTCTCATCATCGCTGCAGCGATGGATATCCTTGTCTTGATGGTCGCGATCTGGAGCTTCACGCTTCAGTATGATGCCCCCGCGGCGCTCTATCTCAAGGGACCGACGCTCTACTATGCCTTCATCTTCATTGCCCTTCGGGCATTGCGGTTCGACGCCGCTCAGGTTGTCGCAACCGGCGTGCTGGCTTCGATCGGCTGGCTGGTCCTGGTGGCGATAGCAGCGAAGGACGCGCCGGTGACGTCCGACTATCGCGTCTACATGACCTCCTTCGCCGTCCTTTGGGGTGCGGAATGGGAGAAGATCGTTGCGATCCTGGCGGTCACCGCGATCCTTGCTCTCGGCGTCGCCCGGGCGCGGGCCCTGCTAATATCGACCAACGCCGAATCCATCGCCGCGGCGGACCTGTCGCGTTTCCTCGACCGGTCAGCCGCCGAGCGGGTGCGATCCTCCGACACCGCCTTGAGACCCGGTGACGGCGAACTCAAGCCCGCTGCGATCATGTTCATCGACCTGCGTGGATTTTCCGCAGCGGCGGCCAAGCTTTCGCCGGGCGAGACAATCGAGCTGCTGCGTGAATACCAGAGCCGGTTTGTGCCGGTGATCGAAGCAGCTGGCGGCGCCGTCGACAAGTTCATGGGCGACGGGATGCTGGTAAGCTTTGGCACGTCAAAGGCTACGAGCCGGGAAGCCGCTGACGCTTTCGCCGCGATTCCCGCCCTGCTAGCGGCGTCCGACACATGGCTGTCGGATCGTGCGGCGGCCGGTCTTCCGCCGCTTCGTGTCGCAGTGGCGATCGCGCACGGACCGGTTGTCCATGGCGTGATCGGGCACGATGACCGGCTGGAGTTCACGGTTATCGGCGATGCTGTGAACCTTGCCGCAAAGCTGGAAAAACACGCCAAGGTCGAAGCGGCCCGGGTCATCGCCACGCGCGAGGCGTGGGAAACCGCGCGAGCCCAGGGCGCCGCCGGCGAGCCGTTGAGACTGGTGAGCCAGGCGGCGGTGGAGGGCGTTTCGACCCCCGTCGACCTGGCCGTGATGGCCTGATTTCGCAACTTTTGCAGCCGTCCATACGCCAAGCGCATGCACCCCATAGGAACCCGGCATTTCAGTTCAAAGCGGGGGTTCGGCACTCTCTCCCCATGGCCGCAAGCGGCTCGTACGCAACCAGGGTCCAGAGCAGGGAGACGTCATCATGCGCCACGACATTGATTGGGAAACTGCGTGCAACGACTTCCACCCCGCTTTCGCCCTGGTGCGTGGCGAGCGCTACGTGCCCGACGCAAAACCTTTCCCCTCCCGGCGGCGCGCGCCCTCCCCCAAAGCAAGAGTCCGAAAGACCTCGCGCGCGCTGCCGGTTTCCTTTCTCAGCCAGGAGCTGCCCTGATGCCGTCCGTCCTGAAGCTTGCCCAGACCTGGGCCCCGCACGGCATCGCCGTGTTCAACTCGGCGATCTTCCTCGACTCGCTGCGCTACAAGTTCACCGACCATCCAAAGACACAGGTGATCTTTGGCCGTCTGGATGCGTGGGCGACCAGCCTTGGCGCGCCCGGCCTGTTCGGGCACACCGGCGTTTTCAGCCAGTATTCCATCGGCACGGCGGAACTGATCGCCTCCTTCCTGCTCATCGGCGGCATGCTGGTGAAGCCTTACCGTTTCCTGCAGCCTCTCGGTGCAGCGCTTGGCCTTGCCATCATGACCGGCGCCATTTCGTTCCACCTGTTCACCCCCCTGGGCGTAGACCCCAATAATGACGGCGGCGGGCTATTTATGGCCGCCTGCACGGTCTGGATTGGCTGCCTGTCGCTTCTTATCTTCCGATTCAGGGAAGTGGGCATACTGGGCCAAAAAGCGGGCCAGTTCCTCTCACCCGCCGTCTGACGTTCCAACCGGCCTCGCCATGGAGAACGCGATGCAGACTTCCTTCCACGTTCACAGCGCAACATGCGGCTGTACGCCGGAGATGCGCGCCGCGGGCGAAACCGACGGCCGTCCACGCGTGGTCATCGTCGGCGCTGGCTTCGGCGGGCTCTCGGCGGCAAAGGCGCTGGCCAGCGCAAACGTGCGCGTGACGCTGGTCGACCGGCGCAATCACCACCTGTTCCAACCCCTGCTCTATCAGGTCGCGACCGCGGGTCTTTCTCCCGGTCAGATCGCAACGCCGATCCGCACTATCCTGCGCAAGCAGAAGAATGCCGAAGTGCTGCTTGGCACAGTGAGCGGCATTGACACCGCGCGCCGCGAGGTGGTGCTGGTCAATCAGGACGCCGGCCATCGCATCAACTATGACTACCTGATCCTCGCTACGGGGGCGCGACACTCATACTTCGGTCGCGACGACTGGGAGCAGTTCGCTCCCGGACTGAAATCGCTCGAGGACGCGACCGAGTTGCGCAAGCGCATCCTGCTGGCCTTCGAGCGCGCTGAGCTGGAGCATGACGAGGCTGCGCGGAAGCGTCTTTTGACTTTCGTGGTGATCGGCGCCGGACCCACGGGCGTGGAGATGGCCGGCTCGATCGCGGAGCTGGCTCATCGCGCCCTGGCAAGCGATTTTCGTTCCATCGACCCGCAGGCCGCACGCGTGGTGCTGGTTGAAGCCGGTCCTCGCGCACTGTCTACTTTCCCGGAAAGCCTGTCGGCCTACACCGAACAGTCGCTGAAAAAGCTTGGCGTCGAGCTGATGATGAACACGCGCGTGACCGGCATTGACGATGATGGCGTCATGCTGAGCATGGGCGCAGCGGAGGAGACGCTACCGTCCGCGTGCGTGATCTGGGCGGCGGGCGTCGCAGCGTCGCCGGTCGCCAAATGGCTCGGCCTTGAGGGGGACAGGGCTGGCCGGGTTCCGGTCAAGGCGGATCTGTCGATCGAAGGCCATCCCGAGATCTTTGTGATCGGCGACTGCGCCCTCGCGAAGGACAACAAGGGTAAGCAATTGCCTGGGTTGGCGCCTGTGGCGAAGCAGCAGGGCGAATATCTTGGCCGGCTGCTGAAGAAGCTGGCCAGGGCGCCAGCTTCGAAGCGCGACGCCTTCCGCTACCAGGACTTCGGCGCGCTGGCGACCATTGGACGAAAAGCGGCAATCGCGGATTTCGGCGCGATCAAGCTGAAAGGCTTTGTCGGCTGGCTGACCTGGTGTCTGGCTCACATCTATTTCCTGATCGGTTTCCGCAACCGGTTCTCGGTCGCGGGGGATTGGGCCTGGAGCTACCTGACCTTCCAGCGCGGCGCGCGGCTTATCACCGGACCGGTGGACGAACCCGCTCGGCCAGCGCGCGACGGCGGCGCCACCGCCAAGCGGCAGGCGGCGTGAAATGCGCGTGACCTTTTGGGGCGTGCGCGGAACCTTCCCGGCCACGGGCGCCAAGTTTGTGCGCTATGGCGGAGACACCATGTGCATCGAGGTGAAGTGCGGACGCGAACGCCTTATCCTCGATGCCGGATCGGGCCTGCGAGGGCTTGGCGAGAGCCTGATGCAGAACGATGCGCCAACCCACGCGCATGTCCTGCTGAGCCATGCCCACATCGACCACTTGATCGGCTTCGTCCAGTTTGCGCCGTTGTGGCGGAAAGACACGCGCATCTCTGTGTGGTCGATGGCGAACGGAGACGACCCTAACGCCGCAGCGCGCGCGCTTTTGAAGCCGCCCTTCACGCCCGAGGCTGCGGCGGCCTTCCCTGCCAGGCTTGAGTGGAAGACGATTGAGCCGGAGCTCTCCTTCGAGCCCGTCGCTGGCGCGCGGGTAACCCCGTTCAAGGTCAATCATCCGGGCGGCGCGTGTGGGTATCGC
>DASZSI010000143.1:0-4820 GCA_035548775.1 Hyphomonadaceae bacterium | reverse complement strand
AGATGAAGCGCCCGCCCCGCATTCGCTACCGAGAAGCCGCCGTCAGCACCAACCGGTGGTTATGTGGCTTGGAGTACATGCGATATCCCCCTTTGGGATACTCTATGTGCCAATGCGACATTCACCCGGTCTCTTACCGGTGCTTTGAGTGCGACCCGACCTTCGGCAACGATACTCCCAAATGCTCGAGCGGTTGCGTAGAGCCCGGGAAGCCGCAGGTGTTACTCAGAAAGAGGCGGCTCGCCGCCTCGGCCGCCCACAGTCATTTGTCTCAAAGTGTGAGAGCGGTGAGCGACGGATCGATGCCGTCGAATTGCAGATGTTTGCGGAACTTTACCGGCGGCCGATTGGCTGGTTCCTTCGAGGTTCCAGGTGATCCGTGGCCGCGGCGCTGCCGCAGCGGGTGATTACCGCGATCGAATCAAGCGGATTGCTGGAGAGGCGCGATTGGGGCTCATTGCCAGAGGAGTCTCGGCAGATTCCGTTGACTTCGATTCACCAATCCGGCGAGGCAGGCGACCGGGCAATGCTCGCTCCGAGTTTCTCGCGAATCGAGCCATGGGAGATTGGGCCGAAAGCGCACTTCAAGCAGCGTACAATGCATTGCACACGGGCTGCGTTGCGGCCAAGTACGGCAATGCAGATAGGATCGTCGCTGGAGATGAGGATTTCCCAGATTTCTATGATGCTTACCAAGCGGAGTTAGCGACGATCGGGAAACGCCCCGACTTGTTACTGCTACCCGAGGCTATCGCAACCAGCCTTGGGACTGACGACATCTCCGAGTTGCCGGCGAAAGCCCTAAATCCTGTCGTCGAGTCGGCACTGGCGGCCTTGGAAGTTCGCTCCAGCAAGGTCTTTTCAATCGAATATGAGAGGATTCGACTCGCCGAAGGCCGGAAGGGGGCGCGCGCGTGCCATAGCTTCACGCCCAAGGTTGAGGACCTCAAGCTCGTACTCAAGTGGATCGGTCGGTTTGGCGTGCCGCACTACTATGTACAAGTCTTTTTCGATGCCGTGTACGGGGTCTCGTTCGAGAGGATCCTTACGATTCTCGCATCGGGCGACGGTTTCGACATTGAGCGAAACCGGAATAACCAGGAGAAACCAACGATCCACATACCTATCAGATCAGGCGTCGAACTGGGACGCTTCGCGAAGGAGCCGGAGTTTCGCGCTGAAACCCGCAAGACTCGGCTCGCCCGATTGGACGCCTATGTAGTGCCATCCGGTGGTGATCTCCAGCTCGACGCCGCCAAGGTTGCGGATCTGGCCGCCACGTAGCTGCGACCGTCAGGCTGCAACTGTCATGACAACGCTATGCAGTTCATCCATTGCATTCGCTGGCGTTTCACCCGCTTGAGCTCGCAAGATCGCCTCGAAACGGTCGAAGGCGCGGGCAAGCGCATCCACTTGGCCGTCGCGCAGCTGTCTGGGGTCGGGTAGGCGCACCGTAAGCAGGTCACGAGGTTCGAGCTTGTCGAGCCCACCGCCATAGACCCGCTTGGCATCGTGTAGCTCTGCTGCACCGGATGGCGACACTAGCATCGCGACTAAGGCCTTCAGAAGCGTCTCCTCCGCGAATGCAGGGTAGATGCCGTGAAAGGTCGTGAGACTCCGGATGCCCGCCTTATTCAACACAAACCTGAATCCCCCACGGGAAAAGACGCCGACCCAAATCGGCGCGGGGGGCGCCGTTTCGTTCGAATACCAAGGGCTCCGGCAACGGGGTAGAAACCGCGCGCTTATCCCCCGTTCCTCGCCAAGCTTTACATAAGCTCTTCCAGCATGAGACAGCGGCTCGCTGAGGTTAATGAGCCATGATTTCTTGTCTTCTTTGCGAATCGATTCGAAATCGCGATCGAGAAACTCGAGGCTCTTCACGTATCCCGCCTTCGTCATGCAAGGCACAACCTCAGCATCGGACAGTCCGTGCGCCAGCCGTTCCGTTTCGGTCAGCGTGAAGAACGAATTGGCGCCAGTCGCGATTCCGCGGCGGGTGCGCACAAACTCCCCAAGCCGAGGATGTTTGCTTTTGCGATGCGTCACACCGGCAACGAAGTGCGGCCGCCACTTGGTACTTGGGTCAAGCTCATCGGTACGGCAGGCGTGCATTGACCAACAGTGCCCGTTCGATCCTCCGGTATCGTGAATGGTTAGCTGGGCAAGCACCTCGTCCAAGTCCGCACCGTCGGAAACGTGTATGAGGCGTACCGGGCGCTCGGGTGAGCGGCCTGCGTCGAAAAGCGTTATCGCTGCCGTCGTAAGCGTTCCCTCGAACAGCAAATCGGCGTGGTCGAAGTAGATGATGGCGTCCAGGTGCTTCGACCCCAGCATCGCCGCCTTGACTGGCACTCCAAAGTCCGCGTTTAGAAACTCGGCCGGCGTAATGAATGCCATTCGGCCACGCTCCGAAAGGAGTCGAAGGGAGCGAAGGAGAAAGAGCGCGTAGATGTTCGTGAGGCGACTGAGACGCACTCGATGCGGGGCGCCAATCCCTTCAAATACGTCCGGGCCGTATGGCAGTGAGTGGTGCCGAATATAAGGAGGGTTCGCAACGATCGCGTCAAAGCGCTCGGAGATTGGCGCAAGCACGAAGTCGTTCAGCTCCACGTGAAGCTGCGGAAGAGAGGCCGCGAGGGCGTGCATCACGCACGCGGCCAACTCAGCCTCAATCTCGTACGCTGATACTCGAGGCACATGTCGGAGCTTCAGCGCCACAAGTTCGCGCAGGAAGATGCCTAGTCCGAGGGCGGGATCCAAGAAGCTGCGCGGCTCGCCGACGCATGCCCAACGAACCATGAACCTCGCGACTAGCTGCGGCGTAAACACCTGCCCGCGCATGCGACGGTGACCAAGCGTCGTACAGCCCATGTACAGTTCTGCAGCACGATCAAGCGCATGCTGGCCGCCCGCAGCTGTCCGTTGCAAGTCGAGAAGGCGAACGAGCTCACTTGGCGGCGGGGCTCCCGCCTTGGAGTCCCAAAGGCCGGCCTGAAGTGTGGTGCGATGAGAATTGGGCACAGGTTAGGCGGCGCTGGTTGGATTGAATCCACGCTCAGAGGCCCGGTGACTCTGCGCTGAGATCGGTGTTGCGAGTGTATGAATGTAGCATACAGACCGCAACGGCAAGGCATTCCGATGCTGAACTTGGCAGCCCCGGCTCACGCTGAGCGTCGCGCGGTGCTCTCGGCAGCGAAACCGACTAACTACCGCGCAAGGATCGCTCTTAGAACAAGAAAGTCAGCGGCAGCCACATAACGAATTGGCGTTCTGCTGCGCGGCGCTTGGCGAGCGGACATCCTTGATGCTGCCGCCGCGGCACCGTGCTGGCAAGTCACAATTTGGTCAGTGCCCACCGCGGCAGCAGAAACGCCTGGTTAGGCGGCACCTTAGCCAACGGTCTCGACCCAGTCGCTCATGCTTCGCCAAACATCGTCGAGGTCGTCACGGCGAGCGACGAAAAGGGACTTCGTGACCGTGGGCGGCTGGCGTCCGGCGAACCAGTTCGGGTGAACCAAGTTGCGATGCTTGCGGATCCGCTCGGCGGCGAAGAACGCTCGTCGATCGAGCCACCCAACGTCGCGACCGAATGCGTTGAGTGATATCAGGTCCCAGTGTTCACGGACCCGGCGACCCCGGGACGTGACCTCGTGACTCCAGGCATGGACCAGTCCGGTAAGCGCGAACTCAACGACTGCACCCATGAGAATGATGCCGGCGAAGTATGCTCTCGCCTTTTCGCATCGTTCAAGCTCGGCATGCGCGACCATCAGAAACCGCATCAGCGAGTCAAATGCGAGCCTCTTGCGCCTTCGCAACCGTGGGGACGTCGTCAACGTGCCGCCTAGAAAATATGACTGGGCTGGCCTCCGACTTTCGCGTGGGTTAGCTCCTCGCGATGAGAGTCGGAGTTGCCAGAGCCACAGGCGACGGTGCCACTGTCGCCCCTTTGCGGAGACCAGCCCATGTCATCGATCACGATCTATCTCGGCCTCGACGTCCACCAGGAGTCGATCACGGTTGCGGTCTTGCCGGAGGGTGCGAGCGCCCCGACCCGCGTGGAACGCCTGTCGTCTGATTTAGCGAAACTCCGGCGGTTCTGCGAGCGGCAGGTGGCGGGCGGTGGCGTGATTCGGGCCTGCTACGAGGCGAGCGGCGCGGGCTACGTCGTGCACCGCGCGCTCACCAGCTGGGGGTACCACTGCGACGTCATCGCGCCGTCGCTCATCCCGACCAAGCCCGGGGTGCAGCGCAAGCACGACAAGTACGACGCCGTGCAGCTCGCGCGGCTCTATCGCGCGGGCGAACTCACGGTGATCCGGATCCCGTCGGAGGCAGAGGAGCGGGTGCGCGACGTGGTGCGGTGCCGGGAGACCTTCCAGCGCGAGATCCTCGAGAGCCGGCACTACCTCCTCAAGTTCCTGGCGCGGCGCGGGGTCGTCTATCGGGACGGCACGCACTGGCGCCAGCCGCACTACGAGTGGCTCCGCCGGCTCGCGGCGGCGGCGTCGCCCTTGGTGGCGGAAGATCGCCGCGTGTTCGGTGAGTATCTCGCGCTCCTCGAGTACAAGCTGGCCCGGCGCGCCGCGCTCGACACGGAGATCGCCGCCCTGGCGCTCACGCCGGCGCTCGCCGGTGCGGTGCAGCGCCTGCAGTGTTTCCGCGGGATCGAGCGTCATGCGGCGATGGTGCTCGCGACCGAGATCGGCGACTGGCGCCGGTTCGAGCACCCGCGGAAGCTCATGGCCTATCTCGGGCTTGTGCCGAAGGAACACTCGTCCGGCGATCGCGAACGCCGGGGGTCGCTCACCAAGGCG
>DASZSI010000142.1:0-2985 GCA_035548775.1 Hyphomonadaceae bacterium | reverse complement strand
GCATCCTGTTCCGCGGCCGGCCGGCCGGCAGCTTCGATGCCCTCAACCGTGCGCGGGCCAAGGGCGGACGCCGTGTCTTCCTCAAGCACGCGCTTGCGGAATGGCGCATATGGAAAGGGCCGCGCGATTTCTTTGCGGGCTACCGGTCGCGCCTGATCCACCTGTTCATCTATTTCCACGAAGGCGCCAAGGCGCATGCCGCCGCCGGCCGATATGGCGCTGCGCTCCGTGGAACGCTTGATGCAGCGTACATCTTTCCCGCGCGCGCGACATTGCGCTTCGTCTTTCCGTCGGCTTTGCGCAAATCCCTGAAGGCGATCGTGCGGCCGGGCGGGGCAAAATCCCAGAAGTCAAATTCCCAGGCGCCAAATTCCCAGGCGCCGAAACAGTCAGGTCAAACCTGAACCTCGCCCGGCTCGGGCCACCAGCCGATCTGGTTGCCGTGAGAATGCCAGGGCTTGTGCAGCCGAGGCGGCCTGATCGTCTCGCCCGCCTTGCGCAGCGCGCTCGCAAGCGGACGGCCCATCATCCGCTTGGCCTGGAATTTCCACCACGCCGGCATCGACCGGTAGTCCGGTCGGAACTCGAGGGCGAAATCCAGCGCATCACGCCATCCGTCCGCACCGGGACGTTCAAACGCTTTGCTGGCGTCAACCAGGGCTTCGAAACCGAACTTGCGTTCGAGGCCAGCCAGCCAGCCGGCGAATTCCGGGAACATTAATCCATGGTCGGCGAGGAAGGTGCGGCACGTCTCGATGATTTCGCGGCGATCTCCGACGGGACGTTCGTGATAAGCGGCGCTCATATTGCCGGAATGCCAGCGATACATGCCCTGGATCGCGTTGATCACGCCGATCCGGCCGGCCGCAGCGGCCCGCATCCACATGTCGAGATCGGATGTGTGTCGGAAGGCGGGATTGTAGCCCCCGATCCTGTGCTGGACGCTGGTGCGCATCACGGCGGTGGGGCTCGGAACCGGGTTCGAGCCGGTGCAGACATGGCGCAGGAAGGCCTTGCCGGAAACAATCGCGGTTTCGGTTTCGGCCTGCTCGCCGACCTTGAGCTCGCCCTCGGCCTCCGAGAACATGTAGGCCATGCCGAAGGTGAGCCCGACATCCGGGTTCGCCTCCATCAGGCGCGTTGCCCGCGCAAGAGCGCCCGGCGCAAGCAGGTCGTCCGCCGACAACAGGACGACATAATCAGCCGACGCCCACTCCATGACGCCGCGATTGGCTGATCCGATGAGGCCGAGATTGCGTTCGTTGCGGGTGTAGGAAACGCGGCCGTCCGCCGCCATCAGGTGCGAGGCGATCTCGGCCGTGTTGTCGGGCGAAACATCGTCAATGATGAGAACGCGCACATCGACGTCCCGCTGGGAAAGCACCGAGCTGACGCAACCCTCAAGATAATGAGCGTATTTGAAGCACGGGATCGCGATATCGACGCGGGCGGTCATCGAAAATCCATCAGCGGGCTAGGTTAATCCGCCCGGAACCATCGTTTCTCTCAAGCCCCGTGCCATGCCCGGCGATCGGTGGGCGTGGTCTCAGTCTCTTCCTATTGAGGTATAGTTGAACCCTTCGGCTCGCATGTCGTGTGGGTTGTAGACGTTTCTGAGGTCGACGACGGTTGGGGTGTTGAGGAGGGCTTTGACCCGGTCGAGGTCGAGGGCGCGGAACTGGTCCCATTCGGTGATCAGGACCATGAGGTCGGCCTTGTCGAGGGCCTGGTAGGGCCCCTCGCAGAACTCCACCTCGGTCAGCAGCTTGCCGGCCTCGTGCATGCTCTCGGGATCATAGGCCCTGATCCTGGCCCCGGCCTTCTGGAGGGCCGGGATGATGTCGAGGGAGGGGGCGTCCCTCATGTCGTCGGTGTTGGGCTTGAACGCGAGGCCGAGGACCGCGACGGTCTTGCCCCTGACCGAGCCGCCGGCCGCCCTGATCACCCGGTCCGCCATCGCCTTCTTGCGGGCCGCGTTCACCTCGACAACCGTGTCCACGATCCGGACCGGGCTGCCATTGTCGTTGGCGGTCTTGGTCAAGGCCAGCGTGTCCTTCGGGAAGCACGAGCCGCCATAGCCCGGCCCGGCATGGAGGAACTTCTTGCCGATCCGGTTGTCGAGCCCGATCCCCTTGGAGACGTCCTGGACATTGGCCCCGACCTTCTCGCACAGGTCCGCCATCTCGTTGATGAAGGTGATCTTGACCGCCAGGAACGCATTGGCGGCGTATTTGATGAGTTCGGAGGTGCGCCGTTCGGTGAACAGGATCGGGGTCTCGTTGAGGAACAGGGGACGATAGAGCGCGCGCATCACCTCGCGGGCTTCCTCATTGTCGGTGCCCACCACCACCCGGTCCGGCCGCTTGAAGTCGTTGATCGCCGCCCCCTCGCGCAGGAACTCGGGGTTGGAGACCACCGCGAACTTGGCCTTGGGGTTGGTCCTGGCGATGATCTCCTCAACCTCATCGCCGGTTCCAACCGGGACAGTCGACTTGGTCACCACCACGGTGAACCCGTCCATGTGCTCGGCGATCTCCTTGGCCGCGCCATAGACATAGGAGAGGTCGGCATGGCCATCCCCGCGCCTTGAGGGCGTGCCCACCGCGATGAACACCGCATCGGCCGACCGGATCGCCTCGCGGGCGTCCAGGGTGAAGGACAGCCGCCCCTCCTTGACGTTGGAGGCCACCAGTTCGGCCAGACCCGGCTCGAAGATCGGCATCACCCCCGCCTTCAGCCGATCGATCTTGCCCGCGTCCTTGTCCACGCAGGTCACCACATGGCCGAAATCGGCAAAGCACGCCCCCGACACCAGACCCACATACCCGGCCCCGATCATCGTCACGCGCATCGCTCAACCCTCAAAACCAATCCCGGCAAAACCAATCCCGGCACACCAGTCCCGGCCGCCGCCCCAGCCACTCCGAAAAGCCACGGTCCTTAACCGGACACCCACCGCTCAAGTCAAGATAAACTGCGGCGTGC
>DASZSI010000141.1:0-1851 GCA_035548775.1 Hyphomonadaceae bacterium | reverse complement strand
CCCCCCGCGAATCCTTCATCGACCGGGTGACCGGAAGGCGCACGGAAGGCGTAACCACCGGGCAGATTTATTGGGGCGCCGTGCCATTCGTGGCCATCCAGATCATCATGGTGCTGCTGGTGATCCTGTTCCCGGCCATGGTGATGCATTACAAGGGCGCGGCGTCGAAAATCGATCCCAACAAGGTCAAAATCGAGATTCCGCAGCTCGACCTGCCGCCGCTCGATCTCGGTGGTCAGCCCAAATAGCGGCGTGCGCGAACGGCATAGGGGCGCGGAGGTTGGGCCTCCGCGTCCGCTGCCACACCACCCGGCATGCGGGTCCGCACCGGGCGGTTCGATGGGTTGAGGTTAGCTGGCAAGTTTGGGGACTCCCAGCCGTTTGAAGAGATCGTTCGGCAGCGCCGTGTTGAGCGCCATCGCCGAGTTGCGCCACCAGCGCCGGCTGTTGCCGGCCACTCGCTTGGCCGCGCTACTATGGCCTCTGCTGACTTCTCGCCCCGCTGGCCTTGCGGCCGACGTCGCCCTTTCAGGCGCAAGGCGAGACCTCCCCGGGTAAGACCATCGACCTTCGCTGCACGACCGCCGGATCTACGTCGCCTTGCCTTGGTCACGAGAGCTTCGCGGTCCATTGCCCGCTCGCCCTGCTCGGCTCCGCCTCTTATCCGGTTCCTGTTCGTCGGCCCGCAGCTTCGCTCCCCGCTTCCTTCACGCCGGCCTCGCGGTCCAACGCTCTGCGGTTCACTTCGCTTGCTGTGACCAGCTCACGAGAGGACTTCCACCTCCAAGTCGATGCCCATGCCGGGCGCACAACAAGAAACCCCGGAGCGGAACGCTCCGGGGCTCGTGCTCGGCGCCAGCCCGGACGATCAGCCGCGCATGGCGCGAATCATGAAGGCGTCGTAGTTGAACTCCGCCACCTGGAACCACTGATAAGCGTTCTTGGTGAAGTCCATCATCGAATCGTTGACTTTCTTGAAGCTGGCGTTTGTTTTCGCCACTTCGCCGTGCACTTCCATGGTTGCCTTGTAAGCGGCATCCATGATCTGCGGCGAAAACACGTGCAGCTTGGTGCCGCCTGCCAGCAGCCGACGCAGGGCCTGCGGATTGAGGTGGTCGTACTTGGCCATGCACCAGGTGTTGGCATAGTGGCCGGCCTGCTCCAGCACCGCCTGGTAGGATTTCGGCAGACTGTTCCACTTGTCGAGATTGACGAAGGCGAACAGCATCGAGCCGCCTTCCCACCAGCCCGGTGAATAGTAGTGCGGCGCCACCTTGTAGAAGCCGAGCTTCTCGTCGTCGTAGGGGCCGACCCATTCGCAGGCGTCGAGCGTACCCTTCTCCAGCGCGGGATAGATATCGCCGCCGGCGATCTGCTGCGGCACGCCGCCGAGCTTGGCCAGGATCCTGCCGGCCCAGCCACCGATCCGCATCTTCAGACCCTTGAGATCGTCGACGCTGTTGATCTCCTTGCGGTACCAACCGCCCATCTGGCAGCCCGTGTTGCCCGCGAGCAGGCCACGGACGTTGTATTTCTTGTAGAACTCGTTGAGCACCGCGTCGCCGCCGCCCTGCGTGAGCCAAGCCTGATTGATGCGCGCGTTCGGTCCGAACGGCACCGACGTGCCGAACCCGAAAGTCGGATCCTTGCCGAAATAGTAGTAGGACGCGGTATGGCCGATCTCCACCGTGCCGTTCTGCACGGCGTCGACGATGGCCAGGCCCGGCACGATTTCGCCCGCCGCGAAGACCTGAATCTGAAACTTGTTGTCGGTCGCTTCGGCGACGGATTTCGCCATCACCTCGGCGGCGCCATAAAGCGTGTCGAGTGACTTCGGCCAACTGCACGGCA
>DASZSI010000140.1:0-7421 GCA_035548775.1 Hyphomonadaceae bacterium | reverse complement strand
CTGCAGCAGGATATTGAACAGGTCCGGGTGCGCCTTCTCGATCTCGTCCAGCAGCAGCACGCAGTGCGGATGCTGGTCGACGCCGTCGGTCAGCAGGCCGCCCTGGTCATAGCCGACATAGCCCGGAGGCGCGCCGATCAGGCGGCTAACCGTATGGCGCTCCATGTACTCCGACATGTCGAAACGCAGCAGCTCCACCCCCATGAGCGAGGCAAGCTGGCGCGCCACTTCGGTCTTGCCGACGCCGGTCGGGCCGGAGAACAGGTAGCAGCCGATCGGCTTGTTCGGCTCGCGCAGGCCGGCACGGGCAAGCTTGATTGCCGCGGCCAACGCCGTGATCGCATTGTCCTGGCCGAACACCACGCGCTTGAGGTCCGTCTCCAGCGATTTCAACTGCTCGGCGTCCGACTTGGTCACCTGCTTGGCCGGAATGCGTGCCATTTTGGAAACGACTAGCTCGATCTCGCGCGCGCCGATCTGCTTGCGACGCTTGCCTTCCGGCTGCAGCCACTGACTGGCGCCGGCTTCGTCGATCACGTCGATCGCCTTGTCCGGCAGTTTCCGGTCGGTGATGTACTTCGCCGACAGGTCGACGGCCGTCCGGATGGCCTCGTTGGTGTATTTGAGGCCGTGGAATTCCTCGAAGTACGGCTTGAGGCCCATGACGATCTTGATCGAGTCGTCGATCGTCGGCTCGACAACGTCGATCTTCTGGAAACGGCGGGCCAGCGCCCGATCCTTCTCGAAGTGCTGACGGTATTCCTTGTAGGTTGTCGACCCCATGCAGCGCAGTTGGCCCGACTGGAGCGCCGGCTTCAGCAGGTTCGACGCATCCATCGCACCGCCG
Organism: Hyphomonadaceae bacterium; assembly: GCA_035548775.1. Taxonomy (GTDB): domain Bacteria; phylum Pseudomonadota; class Alphaproteobacteria; order Caulobacterales; family Hyphomonadaceae; genus UBA7672. Next base: position 6,574 of record DASZSI010000140.1, on the reverse strand, counting down.
GAGGTGGCGCCGGCGCCGATAACCGTGTGAATCTCGTCGATGAACAGGATCGCCTTGGGTTGTTCTTCGAGCTCCTTCACGACTGCTTTCAGGCGTTCTTCGAAGTCGCCGCGATAGCGGGTGCCAGCCAGCAGCGCGCCCATATCGAGTGAGAAGATAACCGCATCCTGCAGAATGGCCGGCGCCTCTCCGTCGACGATCTTTTTGGCGAGTCCTTCGGCGATGGCGGTCTTGCCAACTCCAGGATCCCCCACCAGCAGCGGGTTGTTTTTCCGGCGGCGGCACAGCACCTGGATCGCGCGCTCGACTTCCGAGGCGCGGCCGATCAACGGGTCCGTCTTGCCCTGACGGGCCTTCTCGTTGAGATCGACGCAATAGGCGCCCAGCGCCTCGCCGACCGGCTTCGCGCCAGCTTCCTCGTCCTTCTCGCCCGCGCCTTCGACCGGCTTGGGCTTGGACATGCCGGGCTTCTTGGCGACGCCGTGGCTGATGTAGTTCACAGCATCGTACCGCGTCATGTCCTGCTCCTGCAGGAAGTAGGCGGCATGGCTGTCGCGTTCGGCGAAGATGGATACCAGCACGTTTGCGCCGGTCACTTCGTCCTTGGACGAGCTTTCCACGTGCAGCACGGCGCGCTGGACGACGCGCTGGAACGCGGCGGTGGGGTGCACTTGCCCGCCGTCTTCGACGACGAACGAGGCGCAGTCATTGTCGAGATAGTTGGCGAGATCGCGCCGCAGCTTTTCGATATCGAGCTTGCACGCCGTCATCACCTCGGTTGCGTCTTCGTCCTCGGTGAGGGCGAGCAACAGGTGTTCCAGCGTCGCGTATTCGTGCTTGCGCTCGCCCGCCAGTTGGAGGGCGCGTTCGAGCGCTCGTTCAAGGCTTGGAGTCAGAGAGGGCATGCTTCGGCCTAATCCTCACGTTCCATCGTGCACTGTAGTGGGTGTTCGTGGCGGCGGGCCAGATCGAGCACCTGGGCCACCTTCGTCTCGGCGACCTCGTACGGAAATACGCCGCAGACGCCGACGCCGTAGTTATGAACATGAAGCATGATCCGAGTCGCTTCCTCCCGCGACTTCTGGAAGAAATGCTCCAGGACCAGCACCACGAATTCCATCGGCGTGTAGTCATCGTTCAGCAGCAGCACCCGGTACAGCGACGGCTTCTTCGTCTTCGGCTTCGTGCGAGTCGCAACGCCGACTTCCCGGTTGGTGCCGGGCCGGGTGGGTCCTGGTGTTGAACGTTTGTCCGCCATGGATATTGGGGCAGCCTTTGCCGGAAACACCACGCTGCCGGGATGGTGAACGGCAGCAATCGTCAGTCTATTAGATATTAATCCGGCGCTTCTGTGAAAGGGCCAAGTCCGGACAGGGCTTTGGAAGCCCGTTTCGCGAGCATTTTCTCGCCGGGGTTCCCGTTGCCGGGGCATTAGATGGGCCCACATCACGACTGCGACAACCTTGCATGGTTCATGCACGATTAAGCGATGTGCCGGCTTAATGTGTCCTGGACGGTTCGGATGTCGGGCGTGGCGGGATCAATATCGTCGCAACCTGCAAAACAGGGGTGACGCAGATTAAAGATTGGGTAAGTTCACCAGCGGACCCTCAATCTGTCTTTGTATGTGCGCTCTGATAGAGGATTCCGCCCCCGTATGAGGACGCTGTCTCTCGTTTCGTTCTTCAAGAAAGCGTCCATTGCGGCCGCTTTGGCCCTGTGCGCGCTCGGCGCGGTTTCGCCGGCCTTCGCCGCCAAGTACGCCTCGATCGTGATCGACCTCGATACGTCCAAGGTGCTGCATGCACGCGACGCCGATGAGTCGCGTTATCCGGCTTCCCTGACCAAGGTCATGACCCTTTACCTGGTGTTCGACGCCCTCGACGCCGGAAAGCTGAAACTGTCGGACAAGATGGCCGTCTCCAGGCTCGCCTCGCGCCAGCAACCGTCCAAGCTGGGCCTCAAGGCGGGAACCAGCATCAAGGTCGAAGACGCCATCCGGGCCCTAGTGACCAAATCCGCCAACGACGTTGCCGTGGTCCTGGCCGAAAAACTGGGGGGAACCCAGGACAAGTTCGTCGCCAAGATGAATGCGAAGGCCGCCGAATTGGGCCTGGAGCACACCACGTTCCGCAATGCCTCCGGCCTGCCCGACCGCAAGCAGGTCACCACCGCTCGCGACATGGCTAAGCTGGCCGAGGCGATCTACATGGATCACCGCGACCGCTATAACTATTTCTCGACGCCGGATTTTGTGTGGAACAAGCGCCGCTACGCCAACCACAACGAGCTTCTGAAGCGTGTCGACGGCGTCGACGGCATCAAGACCGGCTTTACCAACGCTTCGGGCTACAACCTGATGGCTTCGGCCTCCCGCAATGGCCACCGCGTGATCGCCGTCATGCTGGGCGGCTCCACCGGGAAATCGCGCGACCAGCACGTGGCTGACCTCCTGGAAGCTGCCTTCCTCGAGATTGGCGGCGGTTCGGACGCCCGGCTGGCGGAGCTCAACCAGCGCATCGCCATGGAAGGCAAGGACCTGTCCACCGACGACCTGATCCTGGCCCAGCTTCGCAAGCTGGAAGGCGCTGCCTCGGGAACCCAGTTGGCTTCAGGCGAAGATGCAGATTCGGGCGGAACCGACGAGGATGAGGACGACGGCACGCCGGTCGCCCAGGGCGACGGCGATGACAGTGCCGCCCCCGATTCGGCTGCCTCTCCCGCGCCGGCCCCGGTCGAAGCTTCCGCCCCTCCGGCCGCGGTTGGTGTGACCTCCACGGCGGTTGCAGCCGCTCCCCCGCCCGCGCCCTCGTCGGCGCCGGTAGGCGTCACCACAACGGTGGCTGCGGCCCCTGCTCCGGCAGCCCCCGCTAGCGAGCCCGTGCTTGTTACCAGCGAACTGCCGGCCAAAGCCCCAACAGCGTCCGCGGGCGGCGCCGTCAACGCTTCGGCCCCGTAAGCTAGTTCCCCGGCTATTTCAGTTTTTTCCAGCGCAGCGGCTTGCCGCCATCGCGCCTGACCTCGCCGCGCGCTTCGGCGTCCAGCTGGACGGTCTTGGTCCACCAACCAGCGGCGGTTCCGAACTGGCTGGCAGGCAAGACCTTCTTCATCGCCGCTATCATTTCGGTCGGCGTGAGGCCCGGCCCGCTCGACGGCATGAGCTTCAGAAATGCCTTTCGCGCCGCCTCATACTTCACGGCATCGCGCGGATAGGTGCGCCCCGGCGTGTTCACGTTAAGCGCGTGCACCATCATTCTCCCTGGCTTGCGAGGGAGCTTCGCGACCGGCTTGGGTTGAGGAGTGGTTTTGCGAGCCATGGCCCAGCCTAGTCCGCTGCAAACGGTTCTAGAAGTTCATTTCCCGGCCTTCGAGGCCGGGAAGCTTCAGGACGATCATGATGTCCCGGATCTCCTGGCGGGCGGCGACATGGCTCATCGTGAAGGCCACGCCCGAGCCCGCATCAGTCAGGTCCAGCAGCGACAGTCCCATGGGGAAAAGTTCGCGGTAAATCACGCGTTCCGACAGGCCCGGTGCGATACGGAAACCGATCCGGCGGGACAGGTTATCCAGGGCTTCCCCCACGCGCTGCTTGTTCTTGGCGTCCAAGGGCGACATGCGGTTGCGCATGACCACCCAATCGATCGGCTTGCGGCTAGCCTGGGCCTTCTGCTTGCGGCATTCCCAGACCAGCTCGGCGTAGAAGCTGGGACGGGCGACCTCCAGCGTCTGCGGATCGACATCCCCCAGCAGGTCGAAATCCACGAAGCTGTCGTTCAGCGGCGTGATCAGCGTGTCGGCGGACGAATGGGCCAGTCGCGACAGGAAGGTGTCCCCGCCCGGTGCGTCAACGATGATAAAATTGCACTTTTCCGAAAGGCGTTTCAGGCTTTCAGCGAAATGCTTAGCCTCCTCGGCCTCAGCGGCGTCGAGATCGCGAGCCTGGCTGGCGTCTATCCGGACCGTTTCCGGCATCGGCAGCGGCGCGCCGGTATTGCGGATCCAGCGGGCGCGGTTTTCGAGATAGCGGGCGAGCGAGCGTTGCCGCACGTCGAGGTCCAGGACCCCGACCTTCATGCCCATTCGCAGCAGAGCGATCGAAAGATGCATGGCCACGGTCGACTTGCCTGCGCCGCCCTTCTCGTTGCCCACGACTATCGTGTGGGCAAGCCGCGACTGGGCGTCGCGTTCGACGGAGGCGGCAGGCGCTTCCTGGGTCATGGCTCCTGCGGTCATCGGTTCAGTAGGCCCTTATCGGGGCGGCGACGCGGCAGGCGCCGGCCAGAGCCGAAAGCTCCACGCACAGCGTCTCGACAGCCGCCTCGCTGGCCAGAGGACCTGCCAGCAGCCGCGTCTCAGGTCCAGCCGTGCTGAATCGGGGACTGAGGCCGGCCAGCTTGTTCCCCGTTGCCAGCTTCTCCCAGCCCGCCTGGGCCAAGGCTCGGGAGCCGAACGACCCCAGTTCCGCCTCATAAAACAGCGATCTGGCGTTGTTCAGGCGTGGAGGAGCGGCATAAAGCCTGGCCAGGCGAGCGGCTGCGACCGTTTCGGGATCGGTGGGCGCGACATCCCCGTCGATCTCGGCCTGGCTGGTCGGCACGAACATGTCAGCGTGGTCCGGCAGGGGCCCCATGACTTCCAGGGCCTTTTTGAGATTGGCGATTTCCGTGTCGATCGTTTCGACCTGCGCTTCCAGGGCCGCCAGCCGCTGGGCGTCGGTCTGCTTCGGGGTTTCGGCAGCGGATTTGGGCGGGTCGCCGAACAGCGGCTCAGGCCGTGCGTAAACCCCGTCAGAAGGCGCAATTTTCATGCAGGCAGACAGGCCCAGCGCGACAACACTGAACGCCACAAACCTCAGATAATTGACGACATGCTTCTGCATTCTCCGAAGATCGGCCCAGCCGGTTAAGGACCCATAAAACCTGCGGCTGCGCATACAATTGATCCCCCGGCCGGAACCGGACTAGAAGCGCCCGCCGGAAGACCGCCGAAATGCGGGCCGGGGGGCGCAGTGCGCGCCAGAATGCTTGAAGGGGTCGAGCTTGGCGAAGCGAACTACACTGACTGTCGCTCGCACCCGTGCAGAGGCCAAAGACTGGTATAAGTCGATGCGTTCGGCCGGCAAACGTATCGCCTTCGCTCCGACCATGGGCGCCCTTCACGCCGGCCATACCAGCCTGATCAGGATCGGCCTGGAGAAGGCGGATGTCGCCGCGTCTTCGATCTTCGTTAACCCGACCCAGTTCGCGGCGCACGAAGACCTTGCCACCTACCCGCGCTCGGAAGAGAGCGACCTGGAGAAATTGGCGGAGGCCGGCTGCACCTTCTGCTATTGCCCGTCGCCTTCCGAGATCTACCCGCCGGGCGACACCACTCGGGTCATCGTCAAGGACCTGTCTCACATGCTTGAAGGCGAAGTACGGCCGCACTTCTTCGAAGGCGTCGCCAGCGTCGTCTCCCGCCTGTTCCTCCACGTTGCGCCTGATGTCGCCGTGTTCGGCGAGAAGGACTACCAGCAGCTGCTCGTCATCCGCCGAATGACACAGGATATGGGCTTCCCGATCGAGATCGTCGGCGGCCCGACCATGCGCGAAGCGGACGGCCTCGCGATGTCATCCCGCAATGCCTACCTCAGCGCGGATGAACGTGTGCTGGCGGTCAGGGTTTCCCAGGAGATGCGGGCCGCTGCTGCGAAGATCGAGGGCGGCGAACCGATCCGCGCTGCAGCAGATGCAGTAAGAGCCGCCCTGCTCTCCTCGGGCTATTCCAGCGTCGATTATGTCGAAGCCCGCCGCGCCGACACGCTTGCGCCCTTCGGCGGCGAAACCGCTCCGGTCGGCGCCACGGGCCGCCTCCTGATCGCCGCCCGCCTCGGCAAGACCCGGCTGATCGACAACATGGGTTTCCAGCGGAAGTAGTCCGGCTACTACTCCCTGACCGACGGCGTCAGCTTCAGGTTCACTCGCTTCCCGCCGCGTTCGACGACAATATCGGTTTCCTGGCCGACCTTGAGGCCGTTCATCGCCTGCATGTAGTCGTAGATATTCTCGAGCGGCGCACCGCCGAGACCGACGATCACATCCCCGCCTTGCAGCCCCGCCTTGGCCGCCGGGCCGCCCTGGACCACGCCTGAAATCTTCACCCCCTTCACGTTTTCGGACGAGTAATCGGGGATCGTGCCGAGGAAGACGTTGCCGACCCGGCCCTGCTGCGACTGGGTGTTTTCGACCTTGATGTAGTCGGGCGGCGTAGCGGCCTGCACTTGTGCGCGGGCAAACAGCGACATCAGTCGGGCGATGTCGTAGAGGCCCTTGTAGTTGAGCTTGTCCGCCGTATCGCGCGGCGAGTGGTACTCTTCGTGCGAGCCCGTAAAGGCCGCCAGGATCGGAACGCCGGCAAGATAGAACGATGTCGCATCAGTCGGCAGGTACGTGTCGGCATCCGTCTTGATCGGCAGCCCGACGACAGCGTTTCTTTGCTCGATTTCGCGTGTCCACACACTGGAAGAGCCCACGCCCTGCAGAACAAGGGAGTCCCGAAGCCGCCCCACCATGTCCATGTTGAGGTAAGCCGAGAC
>DASZSI010000139.1:0-14636 GCA_035548775.1 Hyphomonadaceae bacterium | reverse complement strand
CGGCATCAACGCTTACGTCAATGAGGTAAAGGCGGGGCAGAAGCCACTGCCTGTCGAGTTCAAGCTCACCGATAGCGCGCCGGATCTGTGGCAGGCCGAGGACGTGCTGCGCATCCGCAGCCATGCGCTGGTCTCAAACGTCACCTCGGAAGTGGCGCGGGCGAAGGTGGTGTGCGCCGCCGGCGTCGAGGCAGACAAGCTGCGCCGCAAGATCGATCCGCCGGATCACAGGATGGTCGTGCCGAAGGGGCTCAATGCCTGCGATATCCCGAAGGATGTGCTGAAGGATTATACACTGGCAACCAAGCAGGTGGATTTTGACACGCTTGCGCCGGGTAAGGTGCAGAAGGCCGAGGCGGATACAGGCACGCAGCTCGCTGCGCTAATGGAGGCGCAGGCGAACGAGGGCTCGAACAACTGGACGATTTCGCCCAAGCGCACGGCGACGGGCCGGCCGATCCTCGCCAATGATCCACACCGCCAGCTGGGTGTGCCGTCTCTGCGCTATGTCGTGGGGCTGAATGCGCCGGGGCTGAACATCATCGGCGCGGGCGAGCCGGCGCTGCCAGGCGTGTCGCTAGGCCACAACAATGATGTCGCATGGGGTATCACCATCTTCGCGATCGATCAGGAAGACCTCTACGTCTACGACACCAACCCGAAGGACGCTTCCAGCTACAAATACGGCAAGGGCTGGGAGAAGATGACCGTCGATCGCCAGACGATCGAGGTGAAGGGCGAAGCGCCGCGCCAGGTCGAGCTGAAGTTCACGCGCCACGGCCCGGTGCTCGCCGAAGACGCAGCCAAGCACCACGCCTTTTCGATGCGGACGGTGTGGGAAGAGCCGGGGCTCTCGGGTTATTTCGGCGCATCGCGGCTGACGCACGCCAAGACGTGGGACGACTTCAAGGCCGCCAGCAACAACTGGGGCGCGCCGCCGCTCAATATCGTCTACGCGGATGTGGCAGGGAATATCGGCTGGGCCGCCTCGGGCCGCGTGCCGGTGCGCAAGAACTGGGACGGCCTCATGCCCGTGCCCGGCGATGGTCGCTATGAGTGGAACGGCTTCATGGGCAAGGACCTTTTGCCGTCGAGCTACAATCCCGCGCAGGGCTTCTTCGCGACGGCGAACGAATACAACCTTCCGGAAGGGTATCCAGCGGAGGACCGGAAAATCGCGTTCGAATGGACCGATCCCTCGCGCGCCAATCGCATCAAGGAAGTGCTGCGCGCCAACGATCACGTCACGCTGGCAGACTCGATGAAGCTGCAGGGCGACAGCACCAGCACGCAGGCGAGACGTTTCGTGGCGCTCCTGAAGAAATCAGACCTCGTAGTTGTTCACGCTGACGGGCCGCCGGGTGCGTCGATGGAGACAGACTTGGATCGAGCGATCGGTCTGCTTCAGGCATGGGATGGCAACGAGACGGTCAATTCGACGGCTGCGGCGATTTACGAAGTCTGGATCGCCAAGCATCTCGGCAAGGCCGTGGTCGCGAAGGCGACGCCGGAGGCGGCGCGCGACCTGGTGCGCAGCGGGCATCTGGAAGCAATCCTTACCCTGTTCGAGCATCCCGATGCGACCTTGTCCGCCACCGAGCGCGACAGCGTGATTCTGGCCAGCCTCTCCGAATCGCTAGCCGAGCTGAGGGAAAAACTTGGGCCCGACATGCGGACCTGGACGTGGGGCCGGCTGCACACCGCCAACTGGACGCCGGCCACCGGCGTGCTCGCCGATCCGCAGCTCAAGGCGCAGATGTCAGTTGGGCCGCTTCAGACGCCAGGCTCGTCCTCGACGCCGCGCGCGCAGAGCTATCGCGATAGCGACTTCACGGTCACCGCCGGCGCTTCGGTGCGCATGGTGATGGACGTGGGTCAGTGGGACAATTCGGTGATCATGAACACGCCGGGCCAGTCCGGCGATCCCTTGAGCGCTCACTACCGTGACCTCTTTCCGATGTGGGCCGAAGGCGTCTATGTGCCGTTGGCTTTCACGCGAGAGGCGGTGGATCGCGTGGCGGAGTCAGTGATCAAGCTCAGCCCGGCCAACTAGCGCAACTTGCGCCGCTCATCCCGACGAACGTCGGGATCCAGGAACGGTCAGGCAGCGCGAGCGGAATTGAAGCTGCAAGGCAGAACAAGCCTTGTTGTCAGCCCTGGGTCCCGACGTTCGTCGGGACGAGCGGAGAGGCGGCAGTTCGAACTCGTCAGCTCCGCAGCTGTTCCAAGCACTTCGCCTTGGCCAGCATCGGGTCTAGTTCTTCACGCGCCGCCTGCGGCAAGCCTGCATAGTGCGCCCGCAAGGCCTCCAGGCATTTCAACTGGTATTTGAACGAGCCTTGTTCATACGGCAGGCCGAAGGCCGAGAAAGAGAATGTCATTTCGCTCTCCTTCAGCGCCTTCTCGTTCGCCAGCAGGAAGGGGAAATAGACCTCGCCTGCGAAGGCCAGCATTTGCTCGATTAGCACTGGCCGCGCGGCGCCCGGCTTGCGCCACTCGCCCTCGACGCCCGAGAGATCATCCATCGCCATCAACCAGCGGTAGGTGAGGGGCGCAATCTCGCGCATCAGCCGGTTGGGCGTGGGATCGTTGGCGAGCTGGGAGAACTGGCCCATCCAGCCAAATTCCGCGAGCGAGGGCCGAGAGCCGAACCAGAAGGGCTCGTTCGCCACGTGCGCCTCGATGATCGCGCACAGCTTGCGCATGGTGACTTCGATCAGCGGCGCATTCTGCGGCGTGCAGCCGACCAGCGCCATGCGCCCGATCTGGCGGTCACGGAAATAGTCTGCAAATTTCTGGATCGTCTCGCGTCCGCCGCCGCGATGCCGGTCAAACGCCAGCCAGGTCGATAGCGCCTTTTGGTCCTCCTCATAGAACCAGCGATAGTGGAACATCAGCTTGGTCGCCCACTCGTCTGCCATGTCCTCAAGCAGCGCGGCAAGGAAGGCGTCGGCCGGGTCCCCCGGCACAATTCCGCGTTCGCTGTGCCGCTGCTCCAGCTCGTAGATCATCGGCGTCGAATCGTTGCGCCATTCCCCGCTCGGGTACTGGATGACGGGGATCACCGGCGCTTTCACTTTGCGGAAAACGTCGTCGCGTTCCGGCCCCAGCGTCAGCCATTGATGGGGCAGGCGGCGATAGCGCAAAATCGCTCGCATCTTCATAGAATAGGGCGAGCCCAGTCCGCCATAGATGCGATACGGCGCTTCGCTCATTTCCGTCCTCCCGCTTATTGTATGACAAGCCTACAAAGTGTACTCACCGGTAACAACAAGACTTAGGGGAGTGGGACATGAAAAAGCTCGCGCTTGCCGTCAGCCTCGCGGCGCTTCTGGTCGCGTGCAGTCCGCAGAAGCCGGCCGAGCCTGCGGCAAAGGAAGCTCAGCCGGCCGCGCCCGCGCTTCCTCCGGCTAATCCGCTGAAGAACGTCTACTTCGGGGACCTCCACCTCCACACCCGCAATTCGTTCGACGCCTACATATTCAACGTCCGCGCGACGCCGGACGACGCCTACAAATATGCCAAGGGCGGCACGATCGGCCACCCGTCCGGCTATGACATGAAGCTCGACTCCGGCCCGCTCGACTTCCTCGCGGTGACGGATCACTCCGAATATCTCGGTGTGCTGCCGGCCATCAACACGCCCGGCGACCCCTATTCGAAAGTGCCATATGCAGCAGAGTTGTTCTCGACCGATCAGGCCAAGGTCAACGCCGCCTTCCGCAAGTTCGCGGACACGCTCGACCAGGGCAAGCGGATGGAGGAGTTCGCCGATCGCCGAACCGAACGATCTGCCTGGCAGGACGCGATCCAGGCGGCCAAGCGCGCATACGAGCCCGGCAAGTTCACATCGCTCGTCGCCTATGAGTTCACCTCAGCCCCCGGCGGCCGCAACCTACACCGCAACGTGATCTTCTCGGGCGACAAGGCGCCGGAGACGCCATTCACCGCGCTTGAATCGCAGAACCCGGAAGACCTATGGCGCTGGCTTGACACGCAGCGCGCCAACGGCATGGAGGCGTTGTCGATTTCGCACAACGCCAACGGCTCGGACGGCACGATGTACGAGCGCACCATGTGGAACGGCAAGCCGGTCGACAAGGAATGGGCCGAACTGCGAGCCCGCAACGAGCCGCTGACTGAGATCACGCAAACGAAAGGCACGTCTGAGACGCACCCGATGCTCTCGCCGAACGACGAGTTCGCCGGCTTCGAGATCATGGAATGGTATATCGGCCAAGCGAAGAAGGTGACCAAGTTCGACGGCGGATATGTCCGCAAAGCCCTGAAGGATGGCCTGCAATTCCAGCAAACGCTTGGCGTGAACCCATACAAATACGGCTTCACTGGATCGAGCGACAGCCACAACGCCGCCGGCTCCTATGAGGAGGACAACTACCACTCCAAGGTCGGCATCCGTGACGGCCTGCCGGAGCTGCGCGGCTCGGTGCCGCCCAAGGGTAAGACGTGGAAGGACTACCAGATTCCGGATGGCATCCAGCGTTTCTCCACCTGGGGTGCATCGGGCCTCACCGGCGTTTGGGCCGAACAAAATACGCGCGAGGCGATCTATGGGGCGATCAAGCGCAAGGAGACGTTTGCCACCTCTGGTCCGCGCATCCGCGTGCGGTTCTTCGCGGGCTACGATCTCAAGGACACGCAGCTTTCGACCGACGAGGGTGTAAAGAAGGCCTACGCCAATGGCGTGGCCATGGGCTCGGATCTTGTCGGCAAGGCGGGCGCCAAGCCGGACTTCCTGGTCATGGCGATGCGTGACTCCCACTCGGCCCCGCTGCAACGCATCCAGATCGTCAAGGGCTGGGTCGATGCCTCGGGCAAGGAGTTCGAGGAAGTCTACGACGTGGCCTGCGCCGACGGCGGGAAGATCGACGCCAAGAAACAACGTTGCTCGGACAATGGCGCAAAGGTCGACGTGAAGACCTGCAAGTTCGACGAGGACAAGGGTGACGCCGAACTGTCGGCGTCGTGGACCGATCCCAAGTTTGATCCCAAGCTCAACGCGTTCTACTATGCGCGCGTGATCGAAGACCCGACCTGTCGCTGGTCGACCTGGGACGCCATTCGCGCCAATGTCGAGCCCAACCCGGCATTGCCCAAGACAATCCAGGAACGCGCCTACACCTCGCCGATCTGGTACATCCCGACGAAGGGATAAGCTTGGACTTCGTGTTGGGTAGGGCAGGGTGGTTCGGCTAGTGTGTCGCGTATGAACGTCCGATCGCTCCTCGGCCGCGCCGCACGCGAACCGCTGCTGCAGTTCCTCGTGCTCGGCATCGCGCTGTTCGCGGCTAACGCCTTGCTGCATGGCAAGGAACAGCGCCAGTCCGGCGACGCCATTACCATCACCCAGGGCCAGGTCGGACAGCTGATCGAAAGTTATGCGTTGCTGGCCGGCCGAGCGCCCAGCCGCGGCGAGCTGATGAACCTGGTCGACGACTACATCACGGAAGAGATCGACTATCGCGAAGGTGTCGCGATGGGGCTCGACTCCGACGACACCATCGTGCGCCGCCGCATGCGCCAAAAGATGGAGTTCCTCGTCGAGGATGCCAACGCCAGCGAGGCGCCGACCGAGGCCGAGATGCAGGCCTGGCTTGCCTTGCACGCCGCCGACTACCGCCTGCCTGAACGCCGCGCCATTCGGCAGGTGCTCGCCAGTGGCGACAAGCGGGGGGCAAAGGCGCCAAGCGACGCGCAGGCCTTCCTCACCAAGCTGCAATCCGGCGCCGATCCCGCAAAGGTCGGCGATCCTTCGATGTTGCCGGCCGCGACACCCCTAACGACGGAGCAGGGTATCGAGCAGCTATTTGGCCCGGACTTCGCCGTTGCTGTCTTCAAGCGCGAAGGCAAGGGCTGGTTCGGACCCATCGCCTCGCCGTTTGGCCAGCACCTCGTCAATGTGATGGAGGTTGAGCAGGGGCGTTCCGCCACGCTCGACGATGTACGCGACAGGATCAACTCCGACATGATCGAAAGCCGCCGGGCCAAGGCTCGCGATGATTTCCAGGCCCGCATGCGAAAGCGTTACAGCGTCACTATCGATTGGCCAGAACCCTATAACGACCTGCCTAAGACGCCTGATCCCAATCCGAAGGTGAAAAAGGCGCCGGACGAGGTGGCGGAATGAGCGGACATATCCGAGCGTTCGTCCTTCTGCTGCTTGCGATAGCGGGCGCTGCTCCAGCGCTCGCCCACGAAATCCGGCCAGCCTTCCTGCAAATCCGCGAGCTTGAGCCCAACACGTATGACGTTCTCTGGAAGACGCCCGCGCAGGGCGACATGCGCCTCGCGCTGAATGTCGTGATGCCGGAGAACTGCAAGATAGGCGGGGAGCCGCGGGCTACCATGGTCGATGCCGCCGTGGTTCAGCGTTGGCGGGCGACGTGTGCTGGCGGGCTCGTTGGCCAGCCGATAAGCATCGAACATCTCGATCAGACGCTTACCGACACGATCTTCCGGTTCGAGCCACTGGAAGGCGCGCCCAAAACGCTGCGCCTTACACCCGATGCGCCTACCGTCACCATCCCTGCCAAACAGCCGTGGACGGAAGTCGCGCTCACCTATTTCAAACTCGGTGTCGAGCACATCCTCACCGGCTTCGACCATCTCATGTTCGTGCTGGCCCTGTTGATCCTGGTTGGCAATGTGAAGCGGCTGATCGGCGCCGTCACGGCGTTCACGGTCGCACATTCGCTGACGCTCGCGGGAACGACGCTTGGCCTGGTGAAGGTGTCGCCGGCGCCCGTCGAGGCATCAATTGCGCTGTCGATCATGTTTGTCGCTGCGGAAATCATCCGCTCCCGCTCAGGCAAGGACAGCCTCACGGCAAAGCTGCCGTGGCTCGCCTCGTTCAGCTTCGGCCTGCTGCATGGTTTCGGCTTTGCCGGGGCGTTGCGCGAGATCGGCATTCCGGAAGATGCGGTAGGGCTTGCATTGTTGTTCTTCAACGTTGGCGTCGAGGCGGGCCAGCTGTTGTTCATCTCCGCGGTGCTGACGGTGATCTTCCTCTGGAAACGTTTCGCGCCCGAACTGTCGCCGCGTTTCCAGCAGTGGACATGGCGCGGACCTGTCTACGGCATCGGCGCCGTCTCGGCCTTCTGGGTGGTCGAGCGCAGCCTCGCGATCGTGGCGCCCTGACGTAAGCTAACCGACTCAAGCTTGCGTCGATTTCAATTGGCCTTCACAGCGCGCCGCGTTAACGTGTTGGTGGTGGGCGCTCCTGGTCGGCAAAGCATCGATCGGGCCTAGGCCGGTTCGTACTCACGCGTCGTTTTCGTCGTCTGTCGTTTCTGCACTTCGCTTGTGTGTGAGGCTGGGGAACATCGGGATCGTTCCGCGATTCGCGGCGCGTCCGGCCTCGAACAGGAAGCTCGCTATGCGACACCTCCTTGCTGCGCTGATGGTCCTGGCTCTTGCGGCCTGTGGCGGTGGAGGAGGCAGTTCGAGTTCCGGCGGCAGCGGAAGCGGGGGATCCGGCAGCGGTCCGCCGCCCCCGAAGCCGACTGCCGCGGAAGCCGCGCGGCTCCTCACCCAAGCCAGCTTCGGCCCGACGGAAGCATCAATCGCCGACGTGCAGAGCCAGGGGATCAGCGCCTGGATCAATGCGCAGGAAGCGATGGCTTTGCCTGCGACCTCTCACCAAGCTTATGTCGAAAGCGTCATGGCCGCGAACAGCGGCAGCGCTGATGCGAACGCATTCTACGCCAGCTGGTGGCGCCAGGCTGCGACCGAGCCGGGCCAGCTGCGCCAGCGCGTCGCCTTCGCCCTTTCGCAGATCTTCGTCATTTCACTGGCCGATCCCAACATCGATGTCCGCGGCGCTGCGTCCTACTATGACATGCTTGAACGCGATGCGTTCGGCAATTTCCGCCAGCTGCTGCAGGACGTGACCTACCACCCGCAGATGGGCCTCTATCTCACCTTCCTCGCCAACCAGAAGGAAGACGCGGCAGGAACGCGCACTCCCGACGAAAACTATGCGCGGGAGGTGATGCAGCTGATGACGATCGGGTTGCAGCAGTTGAACGCCGACGGCTCGGTGAAGCTCGATGGTTCGGGCAACCCTATCCCCACCTACTCATCGGCCGATATCCAGGGTCTGGCGAAGGTATTCACCGGCCTCAGTTGGTATAATGCCGCGCCCACCAACTCGACCTTCTTCGGCGGCAGCGCCGACGCCAACCGCGCCGTCACGCCGATGATCGCCTACCCCAACTTCCATTCGACCTCCGCCAAAAGCTTTTTGGGAACGACCATCGCCGCCAGCGCCACGATCAATGTCGCTGGCGACATAACCACCGCGCTAGACACGCTCTACAACCATCCCAATGTCGGGCCGTTCATCGCACAGCGCCTGATCCAGCAGCTGATTACCTCCAATCCGTCGCCTGCCTACGTTGGCCGCGTTGCGGCCGTCTTCGCCAACAATGGTTCGGGCGTGCGGGGAGACATGGGCGCCGTTGTCAGCGCCGTGCTCACGGATTCAGAAGCGCGCGACATTTCGGTCGCGTCCTCCACATCGTTCGGAAAGCTGCGCGAGCCGGTTGTCCGACTTGCGAACTGGGCGCGAGCCTTCGGAGCGACGTCACAAACCGGCAACTGGCTGATCACGTCGACTTCGGCCAACACCTCGCTCAACCAGGCGCCGTTGACCTCGCCATCGGTGTTCAATTTCTGGCGGCCGGGCTTCACGCCGCCAGGCACGACCCAGCTGGGTTCGCGCAACCTTCTCTCGCCGGAATTCCAGGTCGTCGATGAGGTTACGGTCGCTTCCTACATCAATGTGATGCAGGACTGGATCAACCAGGGCGTCGGGTCCACGCCGCCGGGTGGAACAGGCCGGGATGTGCGATCAGCCTATACATCAGAAATCGCGCTCACCGACGATCCGACCGCGCTGGTGAACCGGATGAACAATCTCCTGTTCTACGGCCAGATGTCTGCAACGCTGCAGGGCCGCATCAATACGGCAATCTCTGCTGTCGCCATTCCCGCCTCAAACGGCACGAACCAGGCGGCAATAGATACCGCCAGGCTGAACCGGGCGAAGACGGCAGTCTTCTTCTCCATGATCTCCCCCGAATATCTGGTTCAGCGATAGGAGCGGAAAATGACAATGTCCCCCGCCACCCGCCGCGAAATTCTCCGCCGCTTCACTGCTCTGTCCTGCGTCGGCGCCGCTGCATCGACCTTCGGCTTGCAACTCGCCGCCATGGGCAACGCGGCAGCGCAGACGACGCCCAGCTACAAGGCGCTAGTTTGCATCTTCCTGTTCGGCGGCAACGACGCCAACAACATGGTGCTCGCTACTGACAATGATAGCTGGGGCAGGTATTTCACCGCGCGCAATACCGGCGCGACGCCGATCGCACTGATGCCTGTCGGAACAGCCGCGACGCCCCCAGGAGGAACCAACGCCGTCACCGGTCGCGTGCTTCCCGCTGGCAACGCCGCCTACGCCTTCCCGGAAGCGTGGGGTGGCGTACTGCCGATCACGCCAGTCATTCCCAACCCGGTTCCGCCGGGCACCAATGCGGCGGTACGGACGTTTGGCCTCAATCCGCACATGGCAGCCTTGCAGCCGCTGTGGACCGGCGGGCGCCTTGCCATCGCGGCCAACGTCGGGCCGCTGATCCAGCCGACGACCAAGACGCAATACCGCAACCGGTCGGTCCCTTTGCCCGCCAACCTGATGTCGCATAACGACCAGCAATCAACCTGGCAGGCCGGCGCCGCTGAAGGCGCAAAGCGCGGCTGGGGCGGCCTGATGGCGGACCAGTATCTCTCGCTCAATGGCGCTAACTCGGTGTTCACCGCTATCTCGACCGCCGGCAATGCGGTGATGCTGGCGGGCCAGAATGTCGTGCAGTACCAGATGTCCACTAACCAGACGACGCCGGCGATCCGCGTGTCCGCCGGCGCAGCGGCCAATACCACGGTGTTCGGCGCAGCAAATGGCGGCCAGCGCGTGCGGGACATCATCCGCGATACGACTGGCACGAGCTATTTCATGCAGGATCACGCGGCCAAGGTGGTGCGCTCGCAGGACGCGGCCGACCTGCTCAATGCCCAGTTCGCGGCCGGAGCGCCGGGCGCTAACGTCGCCGCGCCAACCCAGCTGCTCAACCCGATTACCCGGGCGAACGAGAACAACCAACTCGCCATCCAGCTGCAATCGGTCGCCAAGACCATCGCTGCCAACCAGGTGCTCGGGCTCAAGCGGCAGGTGTTCTTTGTCTCGATGGGCGGCTTCGACACCCATGACATCGAGAACACGACGCAATCGCCACTGATGGCGCGCCTTGCACACGCGCTCGCCTATTTCGACGGCGTCCTGGCCAATCTCAACGGCGTGGATATGCGCCCGCAGGTGACGGCTTTCACAGCGTCGGACTTTTCCCGAACCTTCACCACCAACGGCGACGGCACCGACCACGCCTGGGGCTCGCACCATTTCGTCATGGGCGGAGCTGTGAACGGGGGCAGCGTATTCGGCCAGTTCCCAACGGTTGGCGTCGATGTCACGGGCGGTTTCCAGAACCCGGACATGTCCGGCAACATCTTCATCCCAACCATGTCGGTCGACCAGTATGCCGGCACGATCGGAAAATGGTTCGGACTTTCCGACTCTGTCCTCGATACGATCTTCCCGAATCTGCATAACTTCTCTCGCGACGTTGGCTTCATGCAGCCGCCGATCGCATGAGTTTCTGAATCCTGTCCTCTCGGCCGGGCCTTCAGCGCCTGGGGTGGGACGGATCGGTCCGATGACCTGGGGGGACTACCAGGTTAGGGGACCAGTAGCGCCCGAGGCCTCCCTGGCGTTCATCACCCGCCAGACCAGGCCCGGGCGCTGCGCTTTTGAGTTAGCGCCGGAAGAAGGCGACCTGGCTGACCGACCGCTTGCCTTGCACGCGCGACAGCTGGACCACGATGTCGATCACTGACTTGGCGTATTCGATCACGTCCGACCGGGTGAGTGTAAGGCCGGCTTGGAGCGTCATGAACGCGATCTGCTCCAGCGCGCCCTGCGGGCTGTCGGCGTGAACCGTGGTCAGCGAGCCCGGATGTCCCGTGTTGACCGCGCGCAGGAAGGTGAACGCTTCCGGCCCGCGAATCTCGCCCACCATCAGCCGGTCGGGCCGCATGCGGAGACTGGCGCGGAGCAGTTCGTCGACGCCGATGCGGGATTCGCCCAGTTCGCTGCCGACCGCCACGAGGCCGACGGCGTTGGGGTGCTGCAGCTTCACCTCGGGCGTATCCTCTATGACGATCAGGCGATCTGTCTCCGGAACCTCCTTCAGCAGCGCGTTCAAGAAGGTTGTCTTGCCGGTGCCCGTGCCGCCGGAGATGACAATGTTGCGGCCCTGCTTGACCGCTTTCGAGAAGAACGAGCGGAAGTCGCCGCGGTCGAGCAGCTGTCCGAGTTCAAGGTCCGCGGCGGATTTTTCGCCGGTCACCGCTCGCCGGGCGTGAGCGAAAGCTCCGCCAGCGTCGTATTCGGCAAGCGTCAGGTACTGCACGACGTGCTTGCGGATCGCGAGCGCCACGTTTTGACGCGTCGCCGGCGGCGTCGCCACCTGCACGCGCGCGCCGCCAGGCAATGTCGCCGCCAGTAGCGGATGCTCGCGGCTGACGCCCTGGCTGCTCGCGGCGGCAATCTGCTGCGCCAGGCGGTGGAGCATCATGTCCGTGACGTCAGGGGCCGCGATGCGTTCGAACCCTTTTGGGCCGTCGAGCCAGACTTCGCCCGGGCGATTCACCAGGATGTCGGTGATCTCGGGCTGGTCGAGCCATGCCGCAAATGGCGCAAGATAGGTGCGGAGATAGACGCCTTCGCCGTTCAATGGGGTGCGCCCGGTGCTGGCGCCGGCGAGGCGGCGGTGGCTGGATTTGGCGCCGTGGCGGGCTGGACCGGGCCGACGGTGGAGAAGTCGAGGTCCTGGCTGACGAATACCCGCACGGGCGAGCCCTGCGGGACGGTGACCGTCGCCGATATGTTGGTTCCGCTGGTGATGGCGCTGCCTCCGGCATCAAGGCCGGAACGCGTCGACGCGATTACGATGTTGGTGTCAGCAGAATCCGTGACCGCGCCCACGCCGAGGTTCAGGAGCGACAGAAGCATCGCGCCGCCGAACCGCTCGAAGAAATGGTTGTCGACTTTGCCATCAAGGCCCCCGCGGCCCAGGCTATCCGTGGCGGGAGAGGCCAGTTCGATGGTTGCGCCATCGGGCCGGATGAGTCGCGTCCAGATCACGAAGGCCCGGCTTTGGCCGAGCGCAACGCCCGACTTGTACTGGCCGATCAGCCGTGCGCCACGCGGGATCAGCACATCCTTGCCGTCGAAGCCCTTCACATCGCGCGTCACGATCGCGCGGACATAGCCGGGTAGGTCGGAATTGATTGCGGTTTCCAGGACCGCCGGGATCACCGATCCTTCGATCACCGTGGTCGACATGTCGCCCAGATGGCCAGCCTTGACCGGCTTCGACGTGTCGCCGACGCCGAAGCGCTGGGCGAACCGTTCATCGGGATTGAGGTTGGTTCCGGCGCCGGCATTGGCCGCGCCGGTGACGGCGCCAGCAATCGCGCCAGGCGTCAGGCCCTGTCCATTGCCGGCCGTCGCAGGCGCACCCGGCGCGCCGGGCGCTTTATACTCTCCGAGATCGACCACGAGGGCCGGCGCGCGCAATCGGTCGATTTCCGCTTGTGTCGGTCCTGCTGGCGCTGGCGGCGGAGGAGGCTGCACATTCATCACGGGAGGTTCGGACGGAGGCATCGGTATCGGCGCCGGCGGCTCGTAGACCGGCATTGGCGCCGGGGCGGGCGTCGTAGCGACTGCCGCCTGGACGGGCGGTTGCGAGGCGGCAAGCTTTGCCCGATCGGAATTCTCGCGCGTGGCGTTTAGCTGCAGGAACACCACCGTGCCGAGACCCAGAGCGGCTACGACGCCAAACGCCAGCGGCCACATTGAGGAATTGCCGCCAACACGCGGCGCGGCGTCGACATCGAACGTTGGATCAAGACCGCCCTTGGGCGTAGGTGAAGGATCGCGGGCCATTTCAGCCACCTCGCGGCGGTGGAAGCGGAGCGGCGGCCGGCGGCTTCGCCTTGCTCCACGCGTTGTTCTTGATCTTCGCGCTGGTCTTGCCATAGCGAAGCACGAAGATTTCCGCCGTCAGATCAGCGACGGTATAGGCGCCGGAAATACGCGTATTCGCCATCTCTTCCTTGCCGTCTGGCGCAATGAAGAAGATCGCCGGGGCGTCCTTCTTGGGATCGAACTGGAAGAAGGTGGCGTCGCCGTCGTCGAACACGCGGACAGGATAGAGCTTCTTCTCGCCTGAATTGGAATATTCGAAGTTGAACACCTGCGGCTTCACCGGTGGCGGCGGCGGCGCGGGTGGAGGCGGCGGTGGAGGGGGCGGCGGCGGATAGAGGAAGCGCAACCGCATGAGCTGTTCACTATCGCCCATCGCCTTGGCATCAACCGCCGTCAGCGTGAAAGAATAAATCCGTTCATTGGTCACCACCGTCATGCTCGTGGGATTGCCCTTGGTCATGGGCTTTAGAAACAAGAGCGTCGCCTTGCGGTTCGGCGTCACCTGCCATGAAAGGGAATCGCCGATGGACACATTCTCGATCCGCTCCGTAGGGGAGAACTCGATGGTCATCTCATAGCCGAGGCGTCCCTTGATCTGCACGATGGCGTTGGGGTCGTAGAGGAATTCCTTGATGCGGGGATCGCCTGGCCCCGGGTGAGGCGAAGACGCGCCCTGCGCATCCGCGGCCTGGACGAGCCCCAGCGCAAGAAGAGCTACAGCGGCGGTACGCAAGGTCACGATCCAAATCCCTCGACCGGCGCGCCCCACGAACATGGCGCCCCATCGCTCGCGCGAGAGCAAGTGAAGTTACTGACACGGGTGCAGGGTGCGATTTTCAATTGAGGTCTCCCCGGCGCGTGGTCGGTCTCGGCGCGCGATTATAGGCCTGGCCCAGCCTGTCGGACGAGGGCAGCACAGCAGGAGCCACGGCGTCCGCGATCTCACCCGTGCGGCGGGTGAACACCTCGCGGCTGGAATAGGCGCCGGCCCCCGCCATCTGATCACGATCGATCAGGGCGATGCGGGCCGCGATCTGTTCGGCGCGCTCGCCCGGGCCGCCGCTGGACGGGCGGTCGGGCGCGGGCAGGCGGCGGGCCATCGGGGCTTCCTCGCTGCGGCCTGAGCTGCGGAAGCCGCGGCCGATGGCGGCTACGGCGAATAGCCCGAAGATCATCACGATGCCGAAAACGGCGACGATTAGCGCTATGGTGATCACCGGTCCCATGTCGAATTTGTGCTGGCCTGCGTTTTTCACCAGGATTTCAAGGAAGGGCGCCAGGATCATCAGCATGACGGCGCCGAATACATTCACCGCCAGCGGCGCCATGGCGAAAGACAGGGTCGCACGGAACCATCCCTCGAACAGGCCGCGAGTTTGATTGAACAGCAGCATGCCGATGAAGAGCGGCCCAACCGCCAGGAGGAAGGCCAGCACGATCTTGGCCGCGATGATCAGTCCCACCGTCAGCAACAGAAACGAGATCGCGCACAGCCATAGCAACCCCGAGCCCA
>DASZSI010000138.1:0-7442 GCA_035548775.1 Hyphomonadaceae bacterium | reverse complement strand
GTGGAGGGCATCGCCCAAATGCGCCCAGATCGCGCTCATCATCCCCGGCGAGGCGCACAGCATGAGATGCTCATAGCCTGGCTGGCGTGCGAGCTCGGCAATTCTGTCGGCAATTGCTCTTGCGCCGCCCGCATTTGTGAATTGATCAAGGCCCGGAGCGCCCTCTTCCAGCCGAAGGTCGACAAGTTCGACAAGGCAATCGCCTGTGCGCGCCCGGCTTAAGAAGCGCGCCCCTCCTTGACCCGCAACAGCGACCAGTGTCGCTCCGCCCGACATGTGAATTCCTCCGTTGAGGTGGTCAGTGCGCCATCAGAAGCGGAAAGGGGCTTAAGGTTAGTAGGTCTCGTGTCATCCCGCCGAAGATGAACTCGCTCATCCGCGACCGGCCATAGCCGCCCATCACGATGATGTCGGCATCCACAGCGAGGGCTTGATCAAGAAGAACCTTGCCGGAAGACTGCCCGGCTGACGGCAGGTTGATCAGCTCCACCTTCATGCCACGCCGTGCGAGGTGAGCCGAAATATCCGCTCCGGGCGCCGGCCCATATCCATCCTGCGATGGTTTGGCGTCGATGGTAACGACGGTAGCGCGCTGGGCGCTGGCGATGAACGCATCTGCTTCAGCGAGCGCCAGGGCCGCCTCAGGCGTTGGCTTCCACGCGATCAGGACGGATCGGCCAATGGGACGAGGCTTCCAGTCCGGCGGCACAACCAGAACCGGGCGACCGGAATGGAACAGCGCCGCCTGCAGAATCGCCTGCGGGCCGTCCCAGTTTTCCTTGGATGGGCGCGTAACCACGCTGATGTCCGCATGGCGGGCCGAAAGGGCAATCGCCGGCGCAGCTGCGCCCATTTCGAGCAGCACGGACCGAACTTCGCAGCTGTCTGACGTAGCCTTGGCAACCAGGGTCCGCTCGGCCGCCAGGTCATTCTTTGCGCGCTCGATAAGCTCGCCGTAGAGCGTGTTGACGACGAATGGCTCGCCGACCAAGGTCGGGGGCAGCCAGCCAATAACCTCGATCGACACTCGGCCGTTGTTTTGAGTGGCGACCTGTTCCGCGCAGGTCAGCGTCGCTGCATCGCGCTTGGCTGAAGTCACAACTGTCAAAATGTCCTTGAATATCATGGCCCCCTCTCTCCAATTTAGGAGCCGACACGCGACAAGGCGTATTGCCCGGCTCCCGGGTATCCAGTTGGTCAGTGGGCCAGTTGACCGAGATCCTCGACCTCACCGCCTTCCGCCAGGCATTCCAGCGCCTCGCGGTTGAGGATCTGGCAACGATAGAGCGAAACCATCCGCACCCATTTGCGCCGCTGAAAGTCCGACAGCTTGCGCGACACGGTTTCGAGGCGCAGCCCGAGGAACTCGCCGATATCGCTGCGGCGCATCGGCAAATCGAATTCTCCGCCATCCGGCGCGCCATAGTCTGCAAAGGCAAGAAGGAATGTCGCCAGCTTCTGGTCAGCCGATTGTGCGCCCACGGTCGTCAATTGCGCCTGCGCACTGCCGAGCTGCCGGCCCATCTGTTGCAGAAGCTGGCCGGCAAGTTCGGGATCGCGCGTGCAGACGTCTGCCAGGCGGGACAGCGGAATGGCCCGCACTCGGACGGAAGTGACGGCCTCGCATGCGTTGACGTGGCTCTCGGCGCCTTCCAGGCCCAATATCGAGCCGCCATTGCAGAAACCAACCACCTGGCGCTGGCCATCGATCAGTGTGCGATAAAGCTTCACCCAGCCGCTCTCGATGACAAAGATATGGGTGCGATCATCGCCTTCGAAGAAGAGATGCTGGTGCGCCGGCACGCTGCGCGCGCCTCTGGCCTTGTCGGCGGAGACCCAGGAAGCCGCGCCCGACCGTTCCAGGTCGATGATGTGTCCGCCGCTGATGCACATGGATGTCTTCCTTTAAGAAGTTTCCGATGTGCACGTGATGAGGCCCCAACCTTGCCGGCGTTTGTCCCAACCTGCCGCGTTGTGTGACAAAACCTTACAGGCTGTTCGCGGCTTGGCCGGGCCCATCGAAAGAGGCCCATTTTCAGAGCTTTGTAGCGATGATGTGAGCCCGCAACCGATGACTGCGACGGATTGTCCCGCGCTGCCTCCAAGCCGCCGGACAGGCCGGTCAGGGTAGAAACCTATTGCCCGACGACGGGCCCCACATTGAGCCGGATCAAGACCGCTATTTCGCCGGCGTCGGCAGGCGTCACTGTGGAAGAACCTCCACTTCACGGAGGTTGGCTGGGTCGAGCCATCTTGCGGCAGCAGTTCTAAGTGTCTCCGGCGTGATCGAGCGAAGCCCGGCGGCGGCAACCGCAAGAGTAGACTCCTTCGCCCTGCGAGGGTGGCTTTGCGCCTCAGCGAGCAGGTCTAACCAGTAGGCATTGGAACTTGCGTGTTGATCCAACTGTTGAAGCGCCAATGTCCGGGCGCGTTCGATCTCGTCAGCACCGACTCCCTCCGACCGAAGATCGGTAATGATATCGGCGACAGCGGACCGAACCCGCTCGACATCTGCCGGCTGGGTCTCGACCTCTGCAAATACGTAGTCGAGCCCCGGGTAGACATAAGACGACGAGAACCCGGCGGACGGCGCATAGGCGGCCCCTAGCTTTTCGCGCGTGGTTTCGAACAGTCGCGTTCCAAGAATTGATGCGAGCAGGTTCAGTGCACGCTCCGCTTGAGGCTCCTGATCCGGATCGATGTCGACGGGCCAATAGAATTTGAGCAAGGCTTGGCTTGCTTCGCCATGATGGTGCAGCACCGCGGGACCGGTGAAGCGGGCAAAGTTCACCGGCCGGACGGCAATCGGCCGCGCCGCCCGCCTTTGCGGAAGCGCGCCGAACGTGGCCGCGACAGCATCTATAGCAGCTGCTTCGCTCACGTCGCCGACAATGGCGATCTCAATAGGGGCTCGGCTCAGTATCGGATCGAGGTAGGATTTTAGCTCCTTGAAGGTGCGATCCGTGACGCCATCGGCGGGGCTTATCCCGAACCGTTTGTCGCCCGACGCCAGGACGCGTGTCGCCTCGCTGGCAAAGACTGCGCGAGCATTGGCGTCGAGCGAGCGCCAGCTCCGTTCCATTGCCAGACGCCACTTTTGTTCGGCATCGGGTCGATAGGCCGGATGCAGCATATAGGCTGCGGCGAGTTGCAGCTGCAGTTTCAAATCCTCCGCGCGGGTAGCATATACGCCGCCGAAATGATCGGGAAATGCGGTGAACGAGAGCTGGACGATCCGGTCGCCGAACAGCGCCCTGAGATCCTCAACCGAGTTCTTCTCCAGGCCACCCGCGGCGTATGCCCCCATCAGCAACGCCAACCCATCGGGCGCATCTTGCAGTGCAACCGCGCCTTCACCGGCGCGCAACGAAACCAGGACAGACCCAGCGTCCAGCGATGTCCTCTTGAGCGTCAAGCGAACCCCGTTGGCGAAGACGATCGCTCGCGCGTCAAGATCCACCAAATGCTGGTCATTCGCTACAACGCCGGGCTTGCCGAAGCTGGCGTAGGCGAACTTCGGTGGAGTCTTGGCCTGGGGCTTTGCTGTCACGGCCGCTTGGCTGGCCGTCCAGAAATCAACGATGTCCTTCGCAAGGCTTGCCTGGTTCCCGTTGGTCGTCGCGAAGAACAGGACCTGGTCGCGCGCCATCCATTTTCGAAAGACGGCTTGCACCGACGCTGGCGTTATTTCTCCTGAAGATGCCGCAAAGAGCTGTTGGCGATATTCCGGCGACAGGAAGGTTTCACCGTCTTCGGCGGCTTTTGCCAGCTCGGAGGCCAATGTCGGGGTTTGGCGGGTGGGCGCTTCCTGGACGGCCAGCGCAAACAAGGTTTTGAGCATCGAACGCTGTTGATCGATCTCCTCCAAGGTGAAGCCATCTTCCAATGCGCTTCGCCAGGTTTGTTCGAGGGCGGTTATCCCCTCCTTCCAACGGCCGGGCGCAATCGAAATCGAGGCGCCGGCGACGTTCGCGGATTTGAACAAATCGGTTTCAAAAAGGCTGGCCTGCCTGAAAGGCGGGCTGTTGCCTCCGGCTTGGAAGGACAGCCGTTGGTTGAGCGCAGCAACTCCTACCGCCAGCAGCAGCTGTTCGCGTTTCCCCGCGACCGTATCGGGGAGCGGCGAGTAACGCGAGATCGCATAGACGCTAAGCGTCTCGTCCGCGGACTCGTCGACAGAAACCGCAGCAACCGTTTTCCGCGATGGCGGGGCATAGCCAAGATCCGGATCGGCCCCTGGAGCGCCTCGGCCGCTCCAGTCGCCAAAGTACTTGGCGATGCTTGCGGCCATTTTGTCGTCGTCAAAATCACCCGCGACAACCAGCGTAGCTCGCTCCGGACGATAATATCGACCGTATAAGAGCCGCAACCGCTCGGCGGTCGCACGAGCCACGTCGTCGGCCTCGCCGGCCGGCATGCGGCTCGCCGCATACGCGCCGGGCAGAAGAAACTCCCTTTCCTGTTCGTTGCTGCGCCGTTCGAATGTGTCGCCAACTCGAAGTTCGGCCAGCACAACCTTCTTTTCCCGTTCAACCGCGGCAGGGTCGAAGCTAACCTCACTCGCAATTTCGCGAAGAAGAAAAAGACACTCGTCCACGTCCGACTGGCGGTCAGTGGGGATATCGAGCGAGTAGGTTGTCGCAGCCTGGTTGGTGGCCCCATTTGCGCCAGCGCCAAAAGCAATGCCGAGTTGGGCAAGCCGGCGCGTCATGCCGCCCTCTTCCACGCCGCCGGAGCCGTTGAACGCCATGTGCTCGATGAAATGGAAAAAGCCGCGCTCGTCGTCCGCCTCGTTGAGCGAACCTGCGCGAATGGAAAGCCTGAACGAGACAGCATGGGCCGGCGTCCGGTTCGGCCGAAGAGCGACGCGCAAGCCGTTGGCCAGGACGAGGTAGCTGACGGACGGATCAGGGATCAGGTCGGTATCGGCCGCCCGGAATGCCGCTGTTACTGCGGGGGCCTGCGCTTGCGCGCCATCAGCGACCAAAACGCCAACGACTGCTGCGAGCCCGAGAAATATCGCCCTCGCTATCCTGCCCGCATTTCCTCCGATAAGGATCATGGTTGGCCTATGCACGCCGAAGCGGAGGTCGTCAGATCCCGGATTCTTTCAGGCGTTCGCCTATCTGGTCGACGCTTTCGCGCACGATGTCATGCGGGATTTCTCTGACAACAAGCTGGCGTGCGTTTTCCGAAATGAAGCTTCGAAATAGCCCGAGGGCCCTGGGCGGGGCGCACAGGACGAGCGCACCGATGGCATGTTCGATCGTCGCGCGATCAATTTGGCCCGCAACGTGACGAAGAAAATGCTGCTCCCGGCGCTCGTGAGGCGTCGTTCGCGCCAGCACGGCGTGTTGCCCATGACCCACGTCGTCGTGACCGCCATGATGACGCTCGACGCGAGCGGCAGACTCGGCGAGCTCCCCGACCTCCTCCAACGGAAGCTCCGGCAGTTTGCGCACAAAAAAGCGCGCCGTGGCGCCGTCCGCGACAACGACCCACAAGGGATGCGACAAACCCGCGGTCTCGGAGACTTTTTCCACTTCGCGCGGAATGGGGGTCCGTTTCACTGGAAATCTCCCTTTTAGATGGCGGTTGCTTTTGAAACCGAGGCTGGCCACAGCCTGCGCCAATGCTGAGGCCCGGCGTTCACGAGACGTTGGGCGATCGACGCCGGAACATGCTCAGCAATAACTGCAAGCACGGTTCGCGTCGCCAGGCAGGCGTGAAATGGAAAATCGGGGGGCAGCCCGGCCGCAACAGCGCCGACGAGCGAGTCCTCGGGCTCGATGCCGAGCAGCCGCGCCGTATTGGCTGCGCGCAGAAAACGTAACCGCATTTCCGGTCTAAGCGCTTCGTCAACTGTCCCGATTAGTGCGCGTGGAAGGCTGCCAGCAAGGGCTTCGAGCACCACATCCGTCGCCAACGCTGCGTCTTCAGCCGAACAACTCGGGAGGCGTCGTTCAACGCCGTCCAACCAACCATCCGCAGCTGGTTGTCGCGTCAATGTACCAGGCGCAGCAGTGAACATGATCGGCTTCCTGTCCAGAATTCTCTGCTAACCCTGCCCGCATGGTGTTTGCCTGCCTTGATCCCGATCAAGCCTCTAAACCCCGACGCGCGAACTAGTGTCGCCCGACCTCGGTTTTGACGCGGATCTGGAACTCCTGGAGAGCTTCAATGCACCACCGTAGCTCATTGAGGAAATGCGTCTGCGCGGTCGGCGACAATTGCGACGCCTCCGCCGTCTGCGCCGCCTTCGCCAGCCGCCGGATGCGCGGCAGCTCCAGCTTGAGCAGATCGAATTCAGCCTGATCGGAACGACTTAACGGTTGCGACAAGCCAGTTCTGTCCGAGTCGGTCATTGTGATCTCCACCAGTCTCAGCAGGAAGAGCGCTGCGACAAACCACGCAAGGCAACCGCCTTATCTTGCCTAGGCGCCGCTCATTCGTTCCAAGGGAACGGATAGTTACGATTTGCGCCTATTTCGAAGCCGGCGCTTTCGAGCGTCGTTTGTCACCCTTGTACGGCTGGGGACTCGTGGCGGGTTTGATGTGCGTCAGTTCCTGAAGGTGACGCCGCCTGCATATTTCGTACAGGAGCGCCCGTTATGACTGACCCCAGGATTTTCTGGCTTTCACTGGTTTTTCTGGCTGCGTGCGCCACGCCAGGCCCATCGCTCCAGGACTCTGCATACGCTCAGGACGAAGATTCAGCGACGGACGACGGCGCCCCGCCGCCGCTGCCCTTGCAAGTCCCCGTGCAAGGCTTGATGGCAGGGCTGGTCGATAGCGCCGCACGAGACATCCTCGGTCCTGCGGCGAAGCCTGAGGCAATGTCC
Organism: Hyphomonadaceae bacterium; assembly: GCA_035548775.1. Taxonomy (GTDB): domain Bacteria; phylum Pseudomonadota; class Alphaproteobacteria; order Caulobacterales; family Hyphomonadaceae; genus UBA7672. Next base: position 600 of record DASZSI010000138.1, on the reverse strand, counting down.
ACCCATGAATGGCTTCAGGCCGGCCTCGCCGCGATAACGCTCAGCGGGGCCTCGACGCTCATCACCTCGCACGGGTCAAACCCGGACGATGTTTCGCGCTTGACCGATCCGGACTATCAAGACGGCGCCGTAGCGTTGCAGGCGGCCAGCCGCGCCGTTGGACGCGCTGTCCTCCGTACGGATGCAAAGGCCTATCATCTGGCGGCCGAGCAGCTGGCCGCTGCCTGCCAATCCTGTCACCAGGAATATCGACCTGGCTTGCACTCGGCGGCTTCGGAGTTCATCGCCCAAGATGGCGGCGCCACCGAAAAAACGGCGAGGCCTCTCGTCACGGAACCGAGTCCTTGACGCGCATGCGGCCGATATCAGGCGACGCGCCAGTCTCAGACCGCGCCAAGCATTGGGCAGCGAGCTTCCCATCTGGACGGGCTTGATCTGGCTCAAAACGCCCTCTGCATTTTCACACACAGTGAAGGCAAGTTGCAGGAGGCTTCTTGATGCGCGATCAAACCCTCATCGGCGAGCATGCAGGGCCAACACGTGCTGGTCGATCAAAGTCTTCGCACGACAATGCTGCAACACTTATCCTGTACCGACTGC
>DASZSI010000137.1:0-3574 GCA_035548775.1 Hyphomonadaceae bacterium | reverse complement strand
ACCCAGGGGATCAGCTCCGGTGGGCTGACCAAGAGCTCCGCCGGGTGATGCTCCACTATTATGTGTAATCAAATCGCAACAGAATGGTCCGGGAATTTGCGGGAACAATCGGAGCCCATTTCTGGAGATCAGGATAAAGAGATGGCGTCAGCTCGACACCAAACGCGCAAGACACGCGGCTGTCCGTGACGTCTCCCAAACGACGAAAACGTCAGCGTTCGAAATTCGCATTCGACATCCGAGCGCTGCTTGACGCTGTATTGAATTCCACGCCTCACACTACATCTCGTCTGGCCATCACGCCAGTTCGAGGTGCGTTTCATGGCCCAAGAGGACTTCGACATGAAGCTCGGCCGCATCCGCGATGCGCGGCGGGCGCGGGCTCAGCGTCATGCGGCTCGGGTCTTTCGGCAGGCCGGCAAGCAAGGGGCCCGCGCTCGCCCCACTCCTCGATCGGCAGGGCGTAGATCTTGACGACTGCCTTTCCCGTCTCGGCCTTGCTGTCCGCGAGCGGGATCTCAACCTCCTTCTTGTCCACGAGACGGCTGGTCTTGGCCTTGAGGCCCTCGACGCGCGCGTGGCGGGCGCTCGCCATGGCATGGGTCGGATCGAAGGCCTCGACGCGCCTGTTGTTCACGTAGAGGCTCAGTCCCCCCGAGATGGCACGGCGATAGACGCGCGCCATCTCCTTGGTGGCATGCTCGACCAGCTTGCGATCGGTTGCATAGCTCAACCGGTCGCATTCGGGCATGTAGACGATCGTGCCGTGCGCACCCAGGCGATTCCAGAGATCCGCATCATCCTCGCCGGCAAGCAGGTTTTGATCGGTCTTGTCCTTCGGGAAGCTCATAGGCCGGGAGAAGAACGTGGCGATCTCCGGCGGCAGGTTGTCCGAGAACTTCGGGTCCGGCAGCTCGATCACGTTTGCCCGCTCTTTTCCGATGGCATGGGTGTCCAGGATCATGCTGTACACTGCCTTGGGCTCCTGCCAGGAATAGAGCTCCATCACCGAGCTCATCGACAGGGCGGCTGTTTTCATGCCCATGCCGAAGCGGCCGATCGCCGTGCGGTTGCCGAAGCTCAGCGAGCCACCGAACGACGTCGCCACCTTCAGCACGTTCGGCGGCATGCCGCGCCCGTTGTCGTAGACCATCACGTCGGTTTGAAAATTGCCGCGTTTGCCGGTCTGGCGGAAGAAGATGCGGATCTGGCTGGCGCCCGCCTCGATAGCGTTGTCGACATGCTCCTGCAACGCTGACGTCGTGCTGTTATAGCCAACGTCCCTAAGCGACTGTACAAATGTCTGCGCCAGGAACAGAGGGACCGAGGCGGACTCCTTGAGGACCCGGGTGAGGACCGCGCGACCTCCCCGCGGGGCATCAGGAGCCCAGTTCGGCGTGAAGGTCTCCGCTGTGTCGGCCTGGTCGGGGCCAGCGCCCAGCTGCGGCTTGTCCTGCTGGATTGCTTCCGTGTTCGACATTTGAGTTCTCCTGAGTGTTGTGGGGCCAGCTGTTTGGCGCCCGGGAGCAAGAGCGATCGTGCTCTCATACTCTCAGTCGATGGCATCTTGAGAATGTGACCGGCGTCCACGAATTCTTGTTGCGTTTGAATTGGGGAGTAGCCGGGTCCGTGAAATGTGAACGGTGATCGAAGTGACCTCGCGGTCGGCTCTCGGTCAGAGCTCGATGATAATGTCAAGCCTGCTTCACGCCGGAATGCCGCAGTCTTCTGTGCTGCACCGAGAGGTCGTCTGGTCGCAATTGGCCCATCGCGTCGCTGGCCGATCGTCGCTTTCCGGGCCGGTGCGACAAGAGGATTCGCGTGGGGGCGCAAGCCTGCTTAGGATCCAGGCTTGGCGGATCTACCGCGGCATAGGGGCCCTCCGGCGTCCCTCGCAACTTGTGCAACAGGCAGTTGCACAAGTACCTCCCTGACTACTGAAGGCTCTGACGCATCCGTAACAGAGCGCCGACACGCCTGCCGCCAAGGCGATCGAAGCACGCCATGACACCTGGGCGGCGCAGCTCCCCACGGAGCCCGGCGAGCTGTGGGACGTCCTCGCCGGCCTCGACAGCGACAGCCGGCAGGCCCTGTTTGCGCATTGCGTGGCTCTCACCATCAACGCCGTCTACCAGGCCTATGACCGGCGTCCGAAGGCGATCGCGCACGCGGGCCGTCTGGCCGAGGCGGTGAAGCTCGACATGGCGGCGGCAGGCTGGCGGCCGACCGTGGACGGCTATCTCGGCCGGGTCAGCAAGGCGCGCATCCTCGATGCGGTGCGTGAGGCCAAGGGTGACGCGGCGGCGGAGCGCCTCGCCCACCTCAAGAAGGCCGAGATGGCCCAGGCCGCCGAAGACCTGCTCGCCGGCACCGGCTGGGTCCCCGAGCCTCTGCGCACACCGGGGCAGACGTTCGTGCCTGTCGAGACAGCGGGCCCGCCGGAGTCTGAAGCACATCCGCAGCTGGCGTCCGCCAAAGCGCGCGCAAAGGCGACACGCGGCAGGCCCGCGCGTGCTGAAGCCGCCGAGTAGCCGTTCCTGCGCAACTGGGCCCGCCATGCCGCGGGCCCTTCTTCTTCCTGGAGGCCGCCATGAGCGAGACCGCCGCCGATCTCGCGCGCCGTCTTGGCGCTCGCGCCGAAGACGTGTGCCGGCATTATCTCTCGAACGGCCGTCGCGAGGGGCGCACGTGGCGCGTCGGCGATGTCGACAACACGCCGGGCCGCAGCCTGTGCGTACAGCTCAGCGATGGTGGCAGAGGCATAGCTGGGCGCTGGATCGACTTCGCCACCGGCGAGCACGGCGATCTCCTCGACCTGATCGCCCGCACGCGGCGCCTTGACGTCTTTCGTGATGTGCTCGACGAAGCCCGCCGGTTCCTGAGCCTGCCCCAGCTCAGCACCATGCAAGGCCACGTGCCGGTGGCGAGCCGATCGCCCGCAGCGGCACGGCGCCTGTTCGCGTCCGCGCGGCCGATCCGCGGCACGCTCGCCGAAGCCTATCTCCGCGGCCGCGGCATCACGGATATGACCAATCTCCCGGCATTGCGCTTCCATCCGCATTGCTGGTACCGCACGCACGACGACGCGCCGCGCGAGACCTGGCCGGCACTGATCGCCGCCGTCACCGCTCTCGATGGCCGTATCGCCGGCGTGCAGCGCACGTGGCTGGCGCGCGACGGCTCCGGCAAGGCGCCGTTGGCGACACCCCGACGCGCCATGGGACAGCTCGCCGGCAACGGCGTGCGCTTCGGCACGCCGGCCGATGTCATGGCGGCCGGCGAGGGCCTGGAGACCATGCTGGCGTTGCGGCAGGTCCTGCCCACGATGCCGATGGTCGCGGCGTTGTCGGCGACGCACCTGACCATGCTGATCGTTCCCCCGGGACTGCGACGTCTCTACGTCGCCCGCGACAACGATCGGGCCGGACACCGCGCGGCCGGCAAGCTCGCCGCCCGTGTCACGGAGAAGGGCGTCCAGGCCCTGCTGCTCACGCCGTCCAGCGATGACTTCAACACCGATCTCTGTGCGCTGGGCCGTGAAGCGCTGGTGGCGACTCTACGGGTGCAGCTTGCA
>DASZSI010000136.1:0-6082 GCA_035548775.1 Hyphomonadaceae bacterium | reverse complement strand
GTACGCCTTCGACGGGGAAGGAGTTGGGCGGACCCAATCCCGACGCGCCACTTCGACCTTCAGGCTCCACGCACACGATACGGTCCTCCGCGCCGGGGAACTGGCCAGCCGCCCTCCCGCAGAGTGACGGGGTAAGACTACTCCAGCCCTGGAAGCGTCCGGATTGAGACCTGCATTTCCGGCAGAGATAATCGCTACCCGCTTGAACCTGCGGCTGAAGATTTTTCCGAGCCCCGCCGGATGAGACGACCGTGGCCGGCAGGTTGTGAGATCGGTGAGCCCGCCCTCGTGGTTCGACGGACGGCCCTTCGGGCCTGCTCACCATGAGGGCGACGAGAGAGCCAGGAGCGATGAGTGGGTCCCGGATAGCGCTTCGCGCTTCCGGGATGACAGGCTGTGGGGGTTACGCTGCTGCGCGCATGCCGGATCGTCTGGAAAAGTGAACCTCGTTCACGCGTCCAGGCTATCGCCCTTGTACTTCCAGAATGACAGGCGGGGGCGAAGGGTGCGACGGTTCGGGGGAAGGATTCGTTATGAGATACGTCGCCGCCCTTGCCTGCTGGCTTGTGGGCTCAGCTGCGTTCGCGCAGGCCTATGCGCCGCCGCGCGCGCCTGACGGCAAGCCCGATCTCGGGGGCGTCTGGACCAATGCGACGAACGCGCCGCTGGAACGGCCCGACGGGGTGCCGCTGGTGATCAGCCGCGAGCAGTCGGCGCATTTCGACGTGCAGACCGTCAATGGCGAATTGCGAACCTCGCTGATCGTCGATCCGCCGGATGGAAAGTTGCCGCTTCGCGACCGGGCGTCGGCCATGGCGTGGCGCGAGAGGTATGGCGTCTACATGCTGGGCGCGCCGCAGCCGGACTTCACCGCCGGGCCGGACACCCTGCCCAATCGCGACAGATGCCTGATGGCGGCCAATGCAGCGGCGCCGCCGATGACCAGCCAGGGCTATAACGATGCGTACGAGATCGTGCAGACGCCATCGTATGTGCTGATCGCAGTCGAGATGATGGACGATACGCGGATCATCCCGCTGTTCGCGAGCGCGGCCGAGGCGATGAAGGCGCACCGGCCGAAAGCGTTGGCCCGCTGGGTTGGAGATTCTGTCGGCTGGTGGGAGGGCGACACCTTCGTCGTGGAAACCGAGAACGTCGACCAGAGGCAGGGGTCGCAGAGCCCGATGCCGACATCGCCGGGCGCGACATGGACCGAGCGCTTCACCCGCATCAGCGACGGCGAGCTGCTCTACCAGGTCGAGGTGAACGATCCGGCGCTCTACACGCGCCCGTGGAAAACCGAGTCCAGCTTCCGCCCTGCCCGCCGCATATGGGAATACGCCTGCCACGAAGGCAATTACGGCATGGCGGGGATTCTATCGGGCCAGCGCAAGGTGGAGCGGGATGGGGTGAGGAAGAAGAAGCCAGCCAAAAGGTAGCCGGTCTCTAGCCCCGGCTCCTCAACAGCCGCCCTTTCTGTCTGTCCCAGTCGCGTTTCTTTTCGACAGCGCGTTTGTCGGGGGCCCTGCGGCCGGTGGCGAGGGCGAGCTTGACCTTCGCCATGCCGGATGAACCGAAGTAGAGTTCGAGCGGAACCAACGTGCGACCTTCGCGTTCGACGGCGCCGACGAGGCGGTTGAACTCGCGCTTCTTGACCAGCAGAACGCGCTTGCGGCCGGGCTCGTGGTTGAACTGGCCGGCGGGCGGATAGATCGGGATGGTGGAGTTCACCAGGATAATCTGGCCGTTCTCTTCCCGCGCATAGGCTTCAGCGATGTTGGCGCGGCCCTCGCGCAGCGACTTCACTTCCGAGCCGGTGAGAACGATGCCGACTTCGAGGTCGTCGATGATCTCGTAGTTGCGGCGCGCCTGGCGATTTTCGGCCACCAGCTTGCGGGCCATTTCGCGGCGGGTCTTCGTCTTGGGATTCTGACCGCCGCCCTTGGGAGCCTGGGCCATCAGAGCACGCCGGCTTCTTTCATCGCGGCGGCGATTTCGCCCTTCACCTCCGCCGACTGGACGGGGACAATCGGCAGGCGGGTTTCGTCGGTGCAGAGCCCGAGCAGCGCCAGCGCGTATTTGGCGGGCGCGGGGCTGGGTTCGAGGAACATGGCGCGGTGCAGCCGGGCCAGCTTGTCGTTGATCTGGCGGGCCAGGCCGTAGTCGCCCTGCAGGCAGGCGTTCTGCATGTCGGCGCAGGCCTTGGGCGCCACGTTGGCGGTGACGGAGATGCAGCCGACCCCGCCCTGGGCGTTGAAGCCGACCGCCGTAGGGTCCTCGCCCGAAATCTGAATGAAATCTTTCCCGGCCAGCGCGGTATGGCGGGCAACCCGGGAGAGATCGGCTGAAGCGTCCTTGATCCCGACGATATTGGGCAGTTTGGCGAGCCTGCCGATCAGGTCCGGCGACATGTCGGAACCTGTGCGGACCGGCACATTGTAAACAAAAATGGGCAGTTGAACCGCCTCATTCAAAGTTTTGTAATGGGCGTAAACCCCATCTTGTGAGGGTCGGTTGTAATAGGGGTTCACAACCAGAGCTGCGTGGGCCCCAACCGCCTTCGCGTGCTGGAGCAGGCTGATCGCCTCTTCAGTGGAATTGGAGCCTGCGCCTGCAATGACCGGGACCCGTCCCCTTGATGTTTTCACGCAGAGCTCGACCACGTGCCGATGCTCCTCGTGCGACAGCGTCGAGGCCTCTCCCGTGGTTCCGCACGGAACCAGCGCGTGCGTGCCGTTGGCGATCTGCCGCTCCACCAGCTCCACAAACGCCGTGTCGTCGACCTTGCCGTTCCGGAAGGGCGTGACGAGGGCGGGAATGGATCCTTTGAAGATCATGGGAAGCTCCGGGTCGCAGGGAGAACGGTCCGGCGACTCGCGGGATAATCATTCCATGACCGGTTTTGGCAAGGATGGGTTTGTCGGGCGGATGTCGCGGATCGGCCGCAGGCTGGCCCTGGCTGCGCTGTTGTCCACAACGGCGGCGGGCGTGGCGGCGGCCCAGAACCCCTCCGCCCCGTCGGTGAAACCCGCGCAGACGGTGAAGTCGGCCTGGCTGGAAACGGGAGAGCTGACCCTGCTGGCCCGGGCGATGGATGCGGCGGACGATGGGCGCTGGGGCGAGGTGTTCGGCGCCCAGAACCGCCTGACCGACCCGGGCGCGCAGGCCCTGCTCCGCTGGCGGACCGTGACCGACGCCAGCGCGGCGTCGGGCTTCTCGGAACTGACCAAGGCGATGGCCGATTTCAAGGGCTGGCCGGACTACGACAAGATCGTGCAGCAGGCCGAGGTCGCGATCGGCCGGAATGGCATGGCCGCCGAAGACAAGATCGCCTGGCTGAAGGCCAACGGCCCCAAGACAGGCGACGGCATTTTTGCGCTGGCCGATGCGCTGAAGGCGCAGGGCAAGCGCGACGAGGCGGTCGAAGTGATCCGCAACGCCTGGCGCACGCGCGCGATGACTCCGGACGTGGCGCAGCGGATCCTCGGCGTGTGGAGCGCGGACCTGACGCCGGACGATCATTTCGCGCGAGCGGACATGTTCCTGTGGCGCGACGACCAGAAGAGCGCCGTGGCGATGGAATCGCGCGTCAGCTCCGGCCGCAAGAAACTGCTCGATGCACGCATCGCGCTGATGCAGAACAAGAAGAAGATCGACCCGATCCTGGCCGCGGTGCCGGCGGAATATGCGGACGATCCGGGCCTGTTGCTGGAACGCGCGCGCTGGCGCGAGCGGCGGGGCCAAGAGGACGGCGAGCTTGAACTGTTGCTCAAGATCAACGGCGCGGCGGCGCCGGAAGTGGCGCGCGAGGAAATCTGGTCCGAGAAACAGTCAGTGATGCGCCGGCTGATCCGCGAAGGCGATTATGCCACCGCCTATCAGCTGGCGGCCAATCATGGCCTTACGACCGGCGAAGCTTTCCGCGACGCGGAATGGACGGCGGGCTGGCTGCAGCTGGCCAAGCTGCACGACCCGGTGAAGGCGGAGGCGCATTTCCGTGTGTTCGGCGCGGGCGTCACCACGCCGATCAGCGTGTCGCGGGCGCAGTACTGGCTGGGCGAGGCGCTGACCAAGCAGAACAAGGTGGACGACGCCAAGATCGCCTACGCGACTGCCGCAAAGTATCCCTATGTGTTCTATGGCCAGCTGGCGGCGGAGAAGCTGAAGGACGACGTGCCGGACCTCGGCAAGCTCTATTTTGTCTCCATCGCGGCGCCGACCGATGAAGAGCGCGCGGCGTTCGCCAAGCAGCCGGAAGTGCGCGCGGCGATCCTGCTGGCGGAGACGGGGCGGCTGGGAACGTTCGAGCGGTTCTCGTTCGCGCTGGACGACACGCTGCAGACCGCGGCCGAGCACCAGATGCTGTTCGACATCGCGGCGGGATACCTGGAGATGCGCGCGGCGGTGCGTGGGGCGAAGGCCGGGCTGGGGCGCGGGCTGGTGGCGCCGGATGCGGTCTATCCCCTGCTTGACCTGCCGCAGTCGCCGCGCTCGGGTTCGGCCGAGCCCGCCATGGTGCTAGCGCTGTCGCGGCAGGAGAGCGAGTTCAATGCGCAGGCCGTCAGCACTGCGGATGCGCGCGGCCTGATGCAGATGGTTCCCGCCTATGCCAAGGCGGAAGCGAAGGAAGTCGGCATGCCCTACCGGCAGAGCTGGCTGACGGACGATCCGGCCTACAACCTGCGGCTGGGGCGCGGTTTCCTGGACGACCTGGTGGACAGCTACAATGGCTCCTACCTGCTCGCGGCCGCGGCCTATAACGCCGGTCCGTCACGCGTACGGCAGTGGATGCGCGACCTGGGCGATCCCCGTGGCGACGCCGACCCGGTCGACTGGATCGAGAGCATCCCTTTCTCCGAAACCCGCAACTATGTGATGCGCGTGCTGGAGAACACGCAGGTCTATCGCCAGCGCCTGGCCAAGGCGCCGGTGGACATCAAGCTGATGGAAGACCTGAAACGCGGGCATCCGTAGGACTTGCCGAACCGCGCCTACGCTGGCGGCGTTCTGGCGATCGCCTTGCTGAACATCTCCGCGTCGACATTGCCGCCCGTGAGGACGACGAGGATCGGGCCGCGTTCGGCGTAGTGCTTGCGGTTGTTAAGCAGGGTCGCCAGCGAGGTCGCGCCGCCAGGCTCCACCACCAGTTTCAAGTGATGGAAGGCGAAGGACATCGCATCCAGCAACTGGTCGTTGGTGGCTGTGAAGCCGCCCTTGAGGCGGCGTTGCTGGACGGCGAACGGAAGCACGCCCGGCTCGGGCGTCAACAACGCGTCGGCGATGGAGCGGAAGCCGGGCTCGTTGGAGACGATCTGGCCGGCCTTGAGTGACCGGATGGTGTCGTCGTGACCGGCCGGTTCGGCGGCCCAGACTTCGGTTGAGGGCGAGACGCCCTCGAACGCCACGGCGATACCGGAGATGACGCCGCCGCCCGAGGCGTTGCAGATCAGGCTGCCAAATTTCACGCCCAGCGCCTTTGCGTCCTGCGCGGCTTCCAGGCCGGTCGTGCCCTGCCCGGCCATGATCCAGGCGTCGTCATAGGGTCGGATGGTGGTGGCGCCGGTTTTCTGCGCGATCTCCGCGGCGATGCCTTCGCGACTTTCCTTTTCGCGATCATAGAGGCGCACCTCGGCGCCGCGACCGCGCGCCGCCTCGATCTTCGCCTTGGGGGCGTCGGCCGGCATGACGATGGTGGCATGCAGGCCGAGGATCTTCGCGCTTTCCGCCACGCCCTGTGCGTGGTTGCCGGAGGAGAAGGCGACGACGCCGCGCTTGCGGTCTGCCGCCGGGATGCGGCTGATGCGGTTCCAGGCGCCGCGCATCTTGAAGGAACCGGTGCGTTGCAGCGTTTCGGGCTTGATCCAGACCGGCGCGCCGATAGCCGCGTCGAGCGCCTCGCTGCGCAGAAGCGGCGTATGGATGGCGACGCCCTTAAGGCGCCTGGCGGCATCCTCGACATCTTCGAGCGTGGGAAGGTCTTTGAGTGGATCGACGATCATGGGGCTTCTATGCGCAAATCCGCGGCGGCAAACAATGCAGCTTATCTATCCGATCGGTGCGGATTTCCCGATCCGGCGGCGCG
>DASZSI010000135.1:0-15119 GCA_035548775.1 Hyphomonadaceae bacterium | reverse complement strand
TTACGCCGCGCCCGCCTATGACGGCCGCTATGGTGTGCCGCATGGATCGGACGTCGGCCCCAGCCTCCACGAAGTCCGCGGCGGCCTCAACGGTCCCAACACCGCGAGCCTGAAGGTCGCCGACGAGTTGGCCTCCGCCTGGGTCGCCTTCGCCTCGACCGGCGATCCCAATAACAAGGTCACGCCTCCCTGGGCCCCCTATACGTTGGAGAAGCGGACGACGATGGTGTTCGACCATGTGTCCGGCGCGCAGGACGATCCGCGTGGCAGGTTCCGCGAGTTCTGGGCGAAGCATCCGCCGGGGGCGTGATCTGGGACCGCCGGGCTCCTGCCCGGCAGTTCCCGCGTAAGCGCGAAAACAGTTGATCAATCGAGGTACCGACTATCGCTTGGCGACAATTGCCGGGCGGGAGCCCGGCGGTCCCAGATTGACCACCCCTCGACCCTCCGCCCAACCCGCGTAATACTTGGCCGACAAAAAAGACCACCGGGAGAGAGCGCCATGAAGACGCGCGTTGTGTTGGCTGCCGCCATTCTTGCATCGGGATGTGCGGCCAGCGGCAGCCCCGCCGCCACTTCAAAGTCATCCTACTCCGCCGAGATACGCCGCACCGCCTACGGCGTGCCGCACATCAAGGCGAGCGACTTCGGCGGCGTGGGCTATGGCTTCGGCTATGCCAGTGCTGAGGACAATATCTGCGAAATCGAGGACCGGATGGCGACGGTCTCGGCCGTGCGCGCGAAATACTTCGGGCCGGGCAAGGATGACGCGAACATCCTCTCCGACCTCTACCACAAGCGCGTCATTCAAAGCGGCGAGACGGAGAAGTTGCTGAACGGCCCGGCCGGTTCGGTCGATACGCCTTCGCCGGACGCGCGTGCGCTGGCCAAGGGCTACATCGCCGGCATCAACCGCTATCTGCACGACACGGGCGTTGCGAACATCCCGGACCCGCGCTGCAAGGGCCAGCCCTGGGTGCGCGAGCTGACCGAGGTGGATTTCTGGCGCCACATGTTCGTCGGCCAGACGATCGACAGTTTCATCGCACCGACAACACAGGCCTCGCCTCCGGGTCTTGTGCAGAACGATGCGCGGCCGGCGGATGGCTCGCTCCATGGCGCGCTCGAACACCGCGCCGATGATCCGTTCGAGGATACGGCGCTGGGCTCCAACGCCTATGGACTTGGAAAGGAATCCACCAAGGGCGGGCAGGGCATGCTGCTCGGCAACCCGCACTATCCGTGGACGGGGCCGAACCGGTTCTATCGCGCGCACCTGATGATCCTGGGCAAGCTCAATGTCGATGGCGTCTCCTATGTCGGCATGCCGCTGATCCGCATGGGGCACACGGACAAGGTCGCGTGGAGCAACACGGTCTCGACCGCCAAGCGCTATGGCTATTACGAGCTGCGGCTCAACCCGGCCGACCCGACGCAGTATCTCTACGAAGGCAAGTACGAGCCGATGACGAAGACGACCGTCACCGTTCAGGTGAAGGATGGCGCGCCGGTGACCCGCACGCTTTATGCGACGCGGTACGGACCTGTGGTTTCGAGCAAGACGTTCGCCTGGGATTCAAAACACGCTTTCGCGCTGCGCACGCCGCGCGTGGGCCTGCGCGATGTCGACCAGTATATGTCGGTCTGGCAGGCCTCGAGCGTGCGCGACATGCGCGCCCGGCTCGGCAAGTACCAGTCCTATCGCTTCAACACGACGGCGGCGGATTCGGGCGGCGAGGCCTTCTACGGCGACACGGGCATGATCCCCAACGTGCCGGCGTCTCTGGCCGAAGCGTGCTCGATCTCGGACCTCGCGAAGACGCAGTGGAAGAAGGAGCGCATTCCGGTGCTCGACGGCTCGCGCGCCGCTTGCGACTGGAAGACCGATCCGGATTCATCCCAGCCGGGCGTGTTCGGCGTCGCCGCCGCGCCGCATCTGTTCCGCACCGACTATGTCACGCAGTCGAATGACAGCTACTGGCTCACCAACCCGAACCAGCCGTTGACCGGCTACAGCCCGATCTGGGGTGATGAGGCAACGCCGCGCTCCCTGCGCACGCGTCTCGGCCTCGACCAGGTGCAGAAGCGTGTCGCCGGCGCCGACGGGCTCGATGGCAGGAAGTTCGACCTGAAGTCGCTTCAACAAGTCATGTTCGGCGACCGCCATCTCGGCGGAGAGATGGCGCGCGACGATCTGGTGAAGCTCTGCAAGAAGCAGGAAAGCGCCAAACTCGCGCCTGCCTGCGATGCGCTCGCCAAGTGGGACCTGCACGTGAACCTCGACAGCCGCGGCGCTGCGCTGTTCCACATGTTCGCGGAGTACAAGGGCCTCAAATGGAAGGTTGCGTTCGATCCGAAGGACGGCGTCCACACGCCCAACACGCTTGATACGTCTGATCCGGCCGTGCTCGATGCGCTCAACAAGGCGGTCGACAAGCTGAACGAGCTTGGCATCCCGCTCGATGCGAAGCTGGGCGATGTGCAGGCGGAAGTGCGTGGATCGGAGCGCATCCCGATGCACGGCGGTGCTGGGCCGGAAGGCGTCTTCAACGTCGTCACAGTGGGCGACATCCACCCCAAGGAGGGCTGGACCAATATCCGCACCGGCGCGAGCTGGATCTTCACGGTCGAGTTCACGCCCTCGGGACCGATCAGCCAGGGCCTGCTCACCTATGGCGAGACGCTCAATCCGGAGTCGCCGCACGCGACCGACCAGATGAAGCTGTTCTCGCAGAAGGGCTGGGACGATCTTCGCTTCACCGACGCCGCGGTCGAAGCAGGCACGCTGAGCCGGAAGACCATCAGCGAATAAGACCCCGGGAACCTACCTGCCGCCGCTATTCATCGCGATCGTCTCCATGATCGCGAAGAAGCCGACAATGATGGCGATCACGATCACCCATCCCGATACGAACAGCCACAACAGCTTCCAGAATCCCCAGATGCTGTTGACGGCTTTCACCTTGACGGCGCGATGAATGTAGTAGCTTCCGCTTTGTGGCCGGCCCTTCTGGTTGACCGGCAGCGACAGCAAATAAATCCCGCACGGAAAAACCGGCACGAAGAAAATCGTGAACCAGTGCATCCGCACGAAATATTCCTTTCCGATGTCGGGGTGGCGCAGGCCGACGCCCGCGAACATGAAGCCGACGCCGTTCATCCGGAACAGAACCGGGTTCATTTGCACCGGCTTGCTGTTGTCCAAAAGCATCTTGAGCGCCGCCGGTTGCGGCGGTTGGGCTGTGGCGGTCATGGCGTCCTCCCCTTGGCGCCATCATACGCGGCCGGTTTGGATGCGGCTACTCAGGCCATTGTTGGTCTCGCATATGCGGTCAGGTTTTCGTGATCCGGGCGAGCACCCCTGCACGCGTTGCAAGCCACTCGCAGCTGGCCTCGCTTGATTGGTACACCGTCAGGCCCACGCCCGGCCACGGCTTCTCAGGCAGCTGTAACGGAGGTTTTCTGTTGCCCGGCTGCAAACCGCTGCTTAAGACTTGCGACCACAAAAACTACGGTGAAAACCGGGGCCAAACACGGGGAATACTTACAAAAATGAAAGCTCTCCGCCCCTCCGCGACGCTGGTGATTGCTGCGTTCGCCGCCATGGCCGCGACTGCCTGCGCCACGACTGAGACCGCCTCTACGCCGACCGCAGCTGCTACTGCAACCGTTGCGAAGCCTGCTCCCGCCGCCACGCCGGCGCCGGCCATGAAGGTCGTCGAAAAGCCAGCCGCGTTCGCGATCTGCGGCGCCTGCCACGGCAGTGCGCCTGACGCCCCTCCCGGACTTGGCCCCAACCTGTTCGCCGTCGCCGGCAAGAAGGCGGGCACCGCTCATCCGGATTTCGACTACTCGGCTGCGCTGAAGAACTCGGGCAAGACCTGGACGCCGGAAAATCTCTCGGCCTTTATCCAGGATCCCGCCAAGTTCATTCCGGATAACAACATGGATTTCCCCGGCCTGCCGGATGCAGCCCAGGCCAAGGCCGTCGCCGACTACATGGCGACCCTTCACTAGTTTTCGTCTCAACCTCGGCCCGCCTCATGCGGGCGCTACCCGGAGTTATTCCAGCATGTCTTCCAACAAGGTCTTCCGAGTTGCCGCCGCCGCCGTGTTGGCTGCCGGCATCTCCTCGCTGGCGATCGCCGTCGCTGGTCCGGTCGAAGACCGCCAGGCCACGATGAAGGACATCGCCGCCTCGATGAAGGACGGCGCCGCCCTGATGGGCACGTTCGACGCCGCCAAGGCGAAAACCACGATGGGCAAAATCGCCGACGACGCCAAGAAAGCCGCCGGCCTCTTCCCGAAAGGCAGCGACGCCGACGCGAAGACGCTGGCCGACCCGAAGATCTGGACCGACACGGCCGACTTCAACAAGCGCCTGACCGAACTTGCGACGCTCGCCACCGCCGCCGGCGCCTCGGCTGACGCCGCCGCGTACAAGACGGCCTTCGGCGACGTGAACAAGTCGTGCAAGTCGTGCCACGACATCTATCGCAAGAAGAAGGCTGGCTGATCTCGCCGGCTTCAGGTACGGGCTTCGCTCGCCTGGCGGACGGCCAGATAGACTGAAATTGCAGGGGAGAGTGGCGGCTGTGCTGATGCGCATTCTGATCGGTTTGGTGGCGCTTGTCGTTATCGGCGGTGTTGCCGGCCTGCTCATCACCGCGCCGCAGACGCTGCCCGCCTCTGAATTCGCGGCGGACTACAAGCCGAACGTCGACAACGGCAAGGTCATCTTCAACGCCGGCAACTGCTCGGCCTGCCACATGACGCCGGGCCAGGAAGATCGCACGCAACTCGCCGGCGGCCTCTCGATGAAGTCGCCGTTTGGCACGTTCATTGTGCCCAACATCTCGTCCGACAAGCAGTACGGCATCGGCGGCTGGACCGAGGCGCAGTTCGTCAACGCCGTGAAGCGCGGCACGGGCAAGAATGGCGAACATCTCTATCCCGCGTTCCCATTTTCGTCCTACAGCCTGCTGAAGACCTCGGACGTGCGCGACCTCTACGCCTACATGCAGACGTTGCCGGCGGTCGCCAAGCCGACTGCGCCGCACCAGCTGGGCTTTCCCTACAACATCCGGCTTGCGGTTGGCGGCTGGAAATTCCTCTTCTTCCACCCGCGCGAATTCGTGGCCGATTCCAAGCAGTCGGCCGAATGGAATCGCGGCGCCTACCTCACCGAAGGCCCGGCGCCCTGCGCCGAGTGCCACTCGCCCCGCAACGGCCTCGGCGGCGTCGAGGCCGGCAAGGAATATTCGGGTGCGCCAAATCTCGAAGCCGGCGGCCGCTTCGCCCCCAACATCACGCCCTCGAAAGACGGCATCGGCGACTGGAGCGCCGAAGAGATCACCGACTTCCTGAAATCGGGCCAGGACAAGTGCTTCAACGAACCTCCGGGCATGGCCGAAGTCCTTGCCTCCACCACGCAGTATTCCGACGAAGACGCAAAGGCGATGGGCGTCTACCTCCACGCGCTCCCGGCCAAAGACGGCAACGGCAAAGAGAAGAGCTGCTGAGCAGGTTTGAACCTGGAAACAAAAAAGCCTCGCTCATCGAGAGCGGGGCTTTTTCGTTTTTCGATCTGAACTTGAACCTACTGCGGCGCCGGAGCGACCGGGGCGGCATCAGCAGCAGGCGCCGGAGCAGCGGCGTCGCCTGCGGGTTTGGCGGTGAGATAGGCGGCGATATCAGCCTTGTCCTGGTCAGAGAGGCCCGACGCCATCGCTGTCATCGTTCCGGTGGTCAACTTCTCGATGACCTTGGCGGGGTCCGCCACCTCGGCTCGGATCTTTTCGATCGGCGGAGCGTCGTTGATGGCGTTGGCGTGGCACACATTGCAGCGCGTTTCGTAAAGCGCCTGGCCTTCGGTTGGACCAGCGACTGCAGGGGCAGCAACCGCCAGCGCCCCAAGACCCAGAACCGCAACAAACGTCAGTTTCATCTAAACCCTCCAGAACACGGCGCTGCTTCTAGAGTTTCCCAATGCGTCAGGCCACGGGTTCGCGCAGTAAATTGCCGCAATGCGGCCCGAAAGCCTCAGACCCGAAAGCCTCAGAGATGAGCGGGAATCGCTTGTCCACGCGTGATCTGTTAGAAGAACCGTCTCGATCGGGCGGCCGGGCGATCGCTGGTAGCAATACTGGAGGAAAGTCCGGGCTCCACAATGGCAAGGCGGCGGATAACGTCCGCCCGGCAAGGCTCTCAAAGGCCGAGCCGAGGGATAGCGCCACAGAAAGCAAACCGCTTCGGGCTTGCCCGAAGTAAGGGTGAAAGGGTGCGGTAAGAGCGCACCGCGTCCCTGGTGACAGGGATGGCAAGGCAAGCCCCGCCTGGAGCAAGACCGAATAGGGACGGGCGTCCTTTGGCTCTTCGGGGCAAGAGGGCAGGCGCGCCGTTGCGCTCCGTCCGGGTTGGTCGCGCGAGGCGGTCCGCAAGGGCCGTCCCAGAGGAATGGTCGCCCATCCATCTGCAAGGGTGGTGGACAGAACCCGGCTTACAGGCCGCCCGGTCGATATTTACCCCTTTCCTGTGAGCAAGCAGAAACGTCGCGGCTCACAGGCCCAACGCCTATGAATGAAGGGCTTGCTGGGGCGCCATTCACAGCTCGTAAACCACTTATCCACAGGTCGGCGGATACCACTCACCGATCTACCGGATTTGTTCCGCCGGCTGGCGTTTCAATGGTTAATGCGGCCCTAACGTCCCGTTGTTCACCATACCCTCCCATGGTATCCCATGCCTCTCCATGGCAGGGGCCGCCACGGACTGGGACTTCACGGACTTTCAGGGTGCGCCATCCCCTCGGATTGGCGTCTAGCGGGCACAGACGGGTATGCAGTTTCTCTCCTCCTACGAGAGCAGCGTCGACATTAAGAAGCGGGTGTCCATCCCCGCGTCCTTCCGCAAATCGCTCGGCGGAGAGGACAGCGTCTTCCTATGGCCGTCGCTCGACAAGCCATGCCTGGAGGGCGGCGGTATGGCGCTGGTCCGCAAGTTCCAGCGCGCCATATCGAAGCTCAAGCCCTTGGACCCGCGCCGCAACGCGCTTGAGACCGCAATCTTCGGCCAGGGCCGTTTCGCAAAGTTCGACGAGGGTGGACGCATCGTGCTGGAGGTTGACCTGATCTCGCACGCCGGCATCGAAGACAAAGCCCGCTTCGTCGGGTTGGGCGAGCGCTTCCAGATCTGGGCGCCGGCGACACACGATCCGCGCCTGGCCGAGCTGCGCAAGCTCGCGCTCGACTCGGCCGATCTGCTCGATGCGGTGGAGGACGATGCGCCCGCCCCGCCAACCGAACCGCCCAAGCGGTTTCCGAGGCAGGCATTCGACGAATGACCGACCTCAACCTCGTCCCGACACACATACCGGTCCTGGTCGAGAACGTGATCGAAGCCATCGCTCCGGTCGATGGCGCTGTCATGGTCGACGGCACCTATGGCGGCGGCGGATATTCGCGTGCGGCGCTGGCGGTTGCCAACATCACCGTGCTTGCGGTTGATCGCGATCCTGAAGCGATGGAACGGGCGTGGGCGCATGCCGGCAAGGACCCGCGTCTGGTGCCCGCCGCCGGACGTTTCAGCGAACTCGAAACGATCGTGCGCGCGGCCGGCAAGGAGAAGGTCGACGGCGTCATGCTCGACCTCGGCGTCTCCTCCTTCCAGATCGATGAAGCCGGGCGCGGCTTCTCCTTCATGCGCGATGGCCCGCTCGACATGAGGATGGAGAAGCGCGGGCCTAGCGCAGCCGACGCGGTGAACCACCTTACCGAGGGCGAACTGGCCGATATCTTCCATATCCTGGGCGAGGAGCCGCAGGCCCGCCGGATCGCGCGGGGCATCGTTCATCGTCGCCGCTCCCAACCCTTCACCACCACGCTTGATCTTGCCAACGCCATCGAAGCCTCGGTCGGCGGCCGTCGCGGCAAGCCAACGCATCCGGCCACGCGCGCCTTCCAGGCGCTGCGCATGTGGGTAAACGACGAGCTTGGCGAACTCACGCGAGCGCTCGCTTCTGCCGAACGCGTGCTCAAGCCGCATGGCCGACTGGTCGTCGTGACCTTCCATTCGATCGAAGACCGCATCGTGAAGCTGTTCCTGCGGGCGCGCTCGGGTCACACGCCGTCTGCTTCGCGCCACCTGCCGGGAACCCCGAAGGGCAAACCACCCACCTTCGAGGTTCTGCAACGCAAGGCGATCGAGCCGAGCGAAAAGGAAATCGAGGAAAATCCGCGTTCGCGTTCGGCAAAGCTGCGCTGGGCGCTGCGCACCGACGCGCCGGCCTGGGACGAGCCGCCGGAGGAGGGGCCCCGCCTGCCGGGCCTCAAACAGCTTGAAGGAGTTGCGTGATGAAACGGCTGATGATCATCGGCGGCGTCGTGGTCGCGGTTCTCGCCTTCGCGGTCTATCGCGCAAAGCTCGGAGCGGAAGCCACCGAGTCCCACATCGCGACGTTGCAGGACGACAAGAAGAAGGTCGACCAGGAGATTGCCGTGCTGAAGGCGGAAGAGGCCTTCCTCACACGCCCTGAACGTATTGGTCCGATCGCGCGCGACAAGCTCGGGCTCGAGCCGGCAAAGCCGCAGCAGTTCACCGCGCCCGAGGCGCTGCAGCGCCGCCTGGGCGAGGAGCGGTTGACCTTGCCAGACCCGGAGCCTGTCGCAACGACACCTGCCGCGGCTAAGCCGTCCAAGTCGCCTGCGAAGCCCGCCGAGCCGGTGAAGCCGGCTCAATGATGTTTGGCGCGCGCCCATACGAGGACGTCTGGGGTCCGCGCCGCGCCCGCATCGTAGCGGGCGCGCTGGCCGTAGTATTCACGATCATCGTCGGGCGATCGGCGTACGTCGCTTTCAACGGTCCCGCGGCCGCCGAAACGGCTGCGCAGGAAGTGCAGGTACGCCGCGCCGACATTGTCGACCGCAAGGGCGACGTACTCGCGACTTCGCTGCAGGCCTGGTCGCTGGCTGCCGATCCTCGCGCCATCTGGGACGCCAAGGAAACAGCGCACGAACTCGCCAAAGTCCTTCCCGACATCAAGGTCAACGAACTCGCCAAACGCCTGTCCGATCGTGACCGCCACTTTGTCTGGGTCGAACGCGGCCTCTCCCCACGGCAGAAGGAGGCCGTGTTCAATCTAGGCCTCGAAGGCCTGCGTTTCGAGGAGGAACAGCGTCGCGTCTATCCGCGCGGACAACTGGCCGGACATCTCCTCGGTTTCACCAATGTCGACGGCAAGGGCGTCGAAGGCGTGGAGGCTGCTTTCCAGGATCGCTTGAAGCGCGGCGGCGAAGCTCTGAAGCTCACGATCGACGCCAGCGTCCAGTTCGTGCTCGAGGACGAGCTTCAGAAAGCCTACGCCGATTTCGACATGCAGGGCGGGGCGGGCATGGTGATCGACACCCATACCGGTGCGATCCGCGCCATCGCCTCATGGCCGGCGATCGATCCCAACCGTCCCACCGAGCGCGAGGAGAAGGCTAAGCCCAACCGCGCCATCGGTTCGGTGTTCGAACTCGGCTCCATCTACAAGCCGCTCACCGTCGCCGCCGCAATGGAGGCAGGCGCGCTCAAGCCGCAAGACCTGTTCGACGTGTCCCAGCCGCTAAAGATCGGCGCCGCCGTGATCAAGGATGGCCACTCGCCCGATCATCCCAGGGCGGTAACGCCCGCAGACATCCTGGCTTATTCCTCCAACATCGGGGCGGTTGAAATCTCGCAGCGCCTTGGCGCCGAAAAGCAGAAAGGCTTCCTCGGCAGCGTCGGCCTGTTGGGCCGCCTCAGCTATGACGGACCGCCGGCCGCCGCGCCGCTGACGCCGTCGGAGTGGGATGCGCTCACCTCCGCCACGGTCAGCTACGGCCATGGCATCGCGGTCAGCCCGCTGGCCTTCGCGGCTGCCTTCCTGCCGTTCGGCAATGATGGCGCATACGTGCAACCGACGCTGGTCGAGCCAGTCAACGCCGCGAAGGTCGAAAAACGCCAGGTAATGTCGCCAGCCACCGCGCACGCTGTCGTTGCGATGATGCGCGAGGTCGTCACGCGCGGCACGGGCACGCAGGCCAATGCGCCGGGCTATGACGTCGCCGGCAAGACCGGTACTGCGGAAAAACCCGGCCCCGACGGCTATGACCCTGACCGCAACGTCACCTCTTTCGCCGCCGTTTTCCCGGCGTCTCGCCCTCAATTTGTCGTCCTTGTTGTCCTCGATGAGGCCCAACCCAGAACGGGCGTACAGCGCACGGCCCAGTACACCTCGGCCGCGATCGTCGGAAAGGTGATTGCGCGCGCTTCTCCCCTCCTGGATGTGCAGCCCGTGCTCGAGGCTCCGGCGCCATCGACCAGCGCCGCGACCGAGAGCGCGCCCGTGCTGCGCGCATCGTCGGAGGCCAAGCTGTGAAGCTCGACAAACTCATCCCCGGCGCGCCGGCGCTCGATGTCACCGGCATCACGGCGGACAGCCGCAAGGTGAAGCCCGGCTATCTGTTCGCCGCCCTTCAGGGCGTCGCCGCCGATGGCCGTCTCTATATCGACGCTGCGATCAAGGCGGGCGCGGTCGCCATCCTCACCGACGATCGCGCAGGTGAGTGGACCGTGCCCGCGGTCAAGGCCTCCGATCCACGTCTTGCGCTCGCCTCGGCGTCCGCCGCGTTCTATCCGCGGCAGCCGGCGACAGTCGCCGCAGTCACCGGCACGAACGGCAAAAGCTCGACCGTCGATTTTCTGCGCCAGATCTGGACCAGCATGGGCCGCAAGGCCGCCTCGATGGGCACGCTCGGCGCCATCGGCCCGTCGGGCGTCATCGATCTCGGCCACACCACGCCGGACCCGGTCGCGATCCACGAGACACTCGACAAGCTCGCGTGCGAAGGTGTGACGCACGCTGCGATGGAAGCCTCTTCGCATGGCCTCGCCCAGCATCGCCTCGACGGCGTGAAGCTGGCGGCGGGCGCTTTCACCAACCTCACGCAAGACCATCTCGACTATCACAAGGACTTCGACGACTACCGCCGCGCCAAGATGCGCCTCTTTGCCGATCTGCTGCCGAAAGGCGCGCCTGCGGTGATCAACGCCGACAGCCCGGAACTCGAAGCCTTCGAGGCGGCTGCGGTGAAGGCGGGCCTGAAACCCTTCACAGTCGGCTGGCGCGGCCGCGACTTCCGCATCCACGAAGCCCTGCCGCGCGGCACGGGCCAGGACCTCGTCATCCAGTGGGGCGATGCACCGGGGAATGAGCGCAAGATCCACCTGCCGCTGATCGGCGAGTTCCAGGCGCTCAATGCCATGTGCGCGGCGGGCATCGCCATCGCGCTCGGGGACGATGTGCACAAGGTCCTCGGCGGAATGGAAAGCCTCAAGGGCGTGCATGGCCGCCTCGAACTGGTGGGCGAGACAGCCGCGAAGGCGCCGGTGTTCGTCGACTACGCCCACACGCCCGATGGTCTCAACGTCCTCCTGCGCGCGGCGCGTCCGCACGTGCGCGGCAAGCTGATCGTGGTGTTCGGCTGCGGCGGCGACCGCGACGCCACCAAGCGGCCGATCATGGGCGATGTCGCTCGCCGCCTCGCCGACGAAGTGATCGTCACGGACGACAATCCGCGCTCGGAAGATCCCGCCAGGATCCGCGCCGCCGTTCGCAAAGGCGTTCCCGAAGCCAGCGAGATCGGCGACCGCGCCGCTGCGATCAACGAAGGCGTCCGACGCTTGAAAGCGGGCGATGCGCTGCTGATCGCCGGCAAGGGACACGAGACCGGCCAGATCGTGAAAGGGATCACCATCCCCTTCTCGGACTTCGATGTCGCCAAGCGTGCGCTGAATGAAGTGGGGGGCCGTCATGCCTGACGCAAACGCTCCTCTCTGGACCTCGGATGAAGCCGCGAAGGCCACCGGCGGCAAGGCGCTGGGCACGTGGGCCGTCAACGGCGTCTCGATCGACAGCCGTTCGCTGAAGCCGGGCGACATGTTCGTCGCCTTGAAGGACGTGCGCGATGGTCACGAATTCGTCGAAGCTGCGTTCGCCGCCGGCGCCGGGGCGGCGTTGGTCTCGCGCGATGTGCTGACGCACGCCAACGGCGGGAGCCGTCCGGGCCTTATTGTCAATGACGTGCTCCTGGGTCTCGAAAAACTCGGCCTTGCGGCGCGGGCGCGTACGTCCGCGACCTGCGCGGCGGTGACCGGTTCGGTCGGGAAGACCAGCGTCAAGGAAATGCTGGCGCGCATCTTCCGCGCCGCGGGCAGGGCGCACTGGTCCGACAAGTCGTTCAACAATCACTGGGGTGTGCCGCTGACTTTGGCTCGTATGCCCCGAGAAACCGGGCGCGCGATCTTCGAGATCGGCATGAACACGCCGGGCGAGATCGCGCCGCGCTCCAGGATGGTGCGGCCGCACCTCGCCATGATTACCCGCATTGCACCCGCCCACCTGCAGGGCATGGGCTCGGTCGAAGCGGTGGCCGACGAGAAGGTGCAGATCTTCGCAGGCCTTGAGCCGGGCGGCGCGGTGATCCTGCCCGAGAAGGACCATTTCTTCGCGCGCATGAAGCTCGCCTCCCAGCGCATGCAGCCCTCGGCGCGTCAGCTCACCTACGGCGGCAATCGTGGCCCCAACAGCGCAACGCCGCTCAGCTATCGCACCGATGGCAATCGATCGACCATCGAGGTCGAGGTGATGGGCAACCAGGTGACTGTCACACTCGATGCAGTGGGCGAGCACTGGGCCGCCAATGCTTCGCTCGCGCTGCTGGCTGCCGTGGTTGCCGGCGTGGCGCCCACGCAAGCGGCAGAGGCGCTCTCCGGTTACGCACCACCGGCCGGGCGCGGCACGGCTGAAACGCTGAAGCTGCCAAAGGGCGGCGAAGCCACGCTGGTCGACGACGCCTACAACGCCAACCCGGAGTCGATGCGCGCCGCGATCGAGGGCTTCGCCCAGCGTCCGGGCCGCAAGATCATCGCCCTCGGCGAGATGCGCGAACTCGGCGAAGGCAGCGCCGCTTTGCACGCAGGCCTTGCCGGACCGATCGTCGCAGCCAACATCTCCGCGGCCGTTCTTTCCGGCGGCGAGATGAAGCACCTGGCCGATGCGCTGGCAAAACGAAGTGGCGGCGCCATCAAGGTCGAACTTGTCGCAGGACCTGCTGACGCGGCCGAGCGAGTCAAAACCTGGTTAGAACCGGGCGACGCGGTCTTGATCAAAGGCTCGAATGCGTCCGGCATGTCACGCGTGGGAGCGGCGCTCAGACAGATGAGCGAAGGCGTCGCGAAGTCGCAGAAAGCGTCCGGGACGTAACATGCTTTACGAACTCCTCGTGCCCTTCACGGGCAAGCTCAACCTGTTCAGCTTCATCACGTTTCGCGTGGCCCTCTCGCTGGCCACCGGCCTTATCCTGACCCTTCTGTTCGGCCACCCGATGATCCAGTGGCTGCGCCAGCGCCAGGGCAAGGGCCAGCCGATCCGCGAGGATGGGCCGGCCTCCCACCAGTCGAAAAAGGGCACGCCCACCATGGGCGGTTTCCTGATCCTGTTCGGCATCGCGGCGGGCACACTTCTGTGGGCCGACCTCAAGAACCAGTATGTCTGGATCGTCTTCCTCACCACCCTCCTGTTCGGGGCGGTCGGGTTCATCGATGACTACCAGAAGGTGACCAAGCGGACGACTGGCGGCCTATCCGGCAAGGTGCGCCTGCTGATGGAATTCCTGATCGCAGCCGGCGCCGTCTATTGGATCACGCAATGGGCGCCTGCCGCGGTGGACGAAGCGGTCAGGTCCGGCGCGCTCGAGATCAGGCCCAAGGCGCATTTTGAGACCTCGCTGGCGCTGCCTTTCCTCAAGGACTTTCTATTCGACCTCACGCTCTATGGGTTTATCGCGTTCGGCGCCTTCGTGGTCGTCGGCGCCGGCAATGCGGTGAACTTCACCGACGGCCTGGACGGCCTCGCCATCGGCCCCGTGATGATCGCCGCGGCGACGTTCGGCTTCATCGCCTATGCCTGCGGTACGCCGCGCTTCGCCAACTACCTGTTGCTCACTGCCACGCCGGGCACAGCTGAGCTCGCCGTGGTTATGGCGTCCTTCGTGGGTGGAGGCTTGGGCTTCCTCTGGTACAATACCCCGCCCGCCCGCGTCTTCATGGGAGACACCGGTTCGCTCGCGCTCGGCGGCGGCCTCGGCGTGATGGCGGTCTGCTGCAAGCACGAATTGGTGCTGGCCATCGTCGGCGGCCTGTTCCTGATCGAAGCGATGTCCGTGATCATCCAGGTCACGTGGTTCAAGCTCACCAAGAAGCGTGTCTTCCTGATGGCGCCGATCCACCATCACTTCGAAAAGCTCGGCTGGTCCGAACCCACCGTCGTGATCCGCTTCTGGATCATTGCTTTCCTTCTCGCCCTCGCGGGCCTCGCAACGCTGAAGTTGAGGTGACGAGGGAATGATTCCGGTCGGCGCCTTTCTGGGCAAGGACGTAGCGGTGTTCGGCCTCGGCCGATCCGGCATCGCCACGTGCAAGGCCCTCATGGCCGGCGGCGCCCGCGTCTGCGCGTGGGACGACAACGAGGCGGCGCGCAAGGCGGCGGAAGCCGCAGGCGTGCCTCTGGTCGATCTCAACCGCCGCGACTGGCAGACCTTCGCCGCGCTCGTCCTCTCGCCCGGCATCCCGTTCCGATTCCCGGAGCCGCACCGTTTCGTGCGCATGGCGCAGCTGACCGGCGTGCCGGTGATCGGCGACATGGAGCTGTTCGCCCGCGCCGTCGCCGAACTGAAGGACTTCGAACGCCCCCGCATCGTCGGCATCACCGGCACCAACGGCAAGTCGACCACCACGGCGCTGATCGGCCACATCCTCAAGCAGAGCGGCAAGGACGTCCGCGTCGGCGGCAATATCGGCGTTGGTGTGCTTGACCTCGAACGCCTGCATGGCGGCGCGATCTATGTGCTGGAGCTGTCCTCCTACCAACTCGACCTGGTCGAGACGCTGAAGTGCGACGTCGCCGTGATGCTGAACCTGTCGCCGGACCATCTCGGCCGGCATGGCGGCATGGACGGCTATGTCCAGGCCAAGCGCCGCATCTTCCGCAACCAGGGACCGGCTGACTGGGCGATCATCGGCGTCGATGACACGCGTAG
>DASZSI010000134.1:0-13519 GCA_035548775.1 Hyphomonadaceae bacterium | reverse complement strand
AGATTCCGGCGCAAACAAGGCCGTAGGGCAAGCGCCTCACGCAGCGCCTGAATGCAAAAGGCCGCCCTCTGAAGCAGCCTTTCGTTGATATTTCAGGCGAGCCGGAGCCTTAGGCCTCTTCCGTCTCCGCCATCGCTTCGGCGCGGGCGCGGTCGTCGGCGCCTTTGGCTTCCGGGTCGCGGTCGACCAGTTCGATCACGGCCATCGGAGCGTTGTCGCCATGACGGAAGCCCGCCTTGAGGACTCGGGTGTAGCCGCCATTGCGAGCCTTGTAGCGATCAGCCAGCGGGCCAAACAGCTTCACGACCACATCGTCTTCCTTCAACTGGGCGGCGGCGAGGCGACGATTGCCGAGACCGCCCTTCTTGCCGAGCGTAACCAGCTTGTCGACGACGGCGCGGAGCTCCTTCGCCTTCGGCAGCGTGGTGGTGATCTGCTCGTGGCGGATCAGCGCGCCAGCCATGTTGGCGAACATCGCCTTGCGATGGGCGTGGGTGCGGTTGAGTTTACGAAGCGCAAAGCCGTGGCGCATGTCACTATCCGGCCCCGAGGGGACCGGCTCCTAATCAGGTGTGGTCTTCGTACTTCTTGGCGAGCTCTTCGATGTTCTCCGGCGGCCAGGACGGAACGTCCATGCCGAGGTGGAGGCCCATCGAGGCGAGCACTTCCTTGATCTCGTTGAGCGACTTGCGGCCGAAGTTCGGGGTGCGGAGCATTTCCGCTTCCGACTTCTGGATGAGGTCGCCGATGTAGACGATGTTGTCGTTGCGCAGGCAGTTGGCCGAACGCACCGAAAGCTCCAGCTCGTCGACCTTCTTGAGCAGCACCGGGTTGAAGCCCAGGTCCGGCTCGTCTTCCGACGCCGAAGCGGCGACCGGCTCGTCGAAGGTGATGAGAAGCTGCAGCTGGTCCTGCAGGATACGCGCAGCGTACGCCACGGCGTTCTCCGGCGAGACCGAACCGTCGGTCTGCACTTCGAGGGTCAGCTTGTCGTAATCGAGAACCTGGCCGGCGCGGGTGTCTTCCACCAGGATCGAGACGCGCTCGACCGGCGAGAAGATCGAGTCGATCGGGATGTAGCCGAGCGGGGCATCGTCCGGACGGTTGCGGTCGGCAGGGACGTAGCCCTTGCCGGTCGCTACCGTGAACTCCATGCGGAGCTCCGAGCCCTGGTCGAGGTGGCAGATCACATGGTCGGGGTTGAGAATCTCAACGTCGCCCGAAACCTCGATCTGGCCGGCTTTCACCGGGCCAGCGCCCGAGGCCTTCAGCGTCATGCGCTTCGGCGTATCCGAAACCATGCGGATCGCGACGCGCTTCAGGTTCAGCACGATGTCGGTGACATCTTCGCGAACGCCCGGGATGGACGAGAATTCGTGCACCACGCCGTCGATCTGCACGCCGGTGATCGCGGCGCCCTGCAGAGAGGACAGCAGCACGCGGCGAAGCGCGTTGCCCAGCGTCGTGCCGAAACCGCGCTCAAGCGGTTCGATGACCAGCTTGGCTTTGCGCTGCGGGTCACGGTCATGCTCCACCACCGGACGGTTGGGGCGGATCAGGTCTTTCCAGTTCTTGTCGTTCACCGAAGCGGCGGGAGTCGCCATATCAGTAAGCCTCTTCCAGAGTGTTCAGACTGTTCGAACGCGTATCAGACGCGGCGGCGTTTGGGCGGACGGCAGCCGTTGTGCGGCACAGCCGTGGTGTCGTGGATGGTCGTGACGGTGAAGCCGACAGCCTGCAGGGCGCGCAGCGCCGACTCGCGGCCCGAGCCCGGACCGTGAACCAGGACTTCCAGCGTCTTCATGCCGTGTTCCTGCGCCTTGCGGCCGGCGTCTTCGGCGGCGACCTGCGCGGCATACGGCGTCGACTTGCGCGAGCCTTTGAAACCCATCGTACCGGCGGATGACCAAGAGATCGTGTTGCCCTGGGCGTCGGTGATCGTGATGATCGTGTTGTTGAAAGACGCATTCACGTGGGCGACGCCCGACGCGATGTTCTTGCGCTCGCGCCGTTTGACGCGGCCTTTGTCCTTGTCGCCGCCGGAAGCAGCCGGGGATGATGCAGCAGGTGTCGCTTCGCGAGCCATTGCCTGTCCTTACTTCTTCTTGCCGGCGATGGCCTTCGCGGGGCCTTTGCGCGTGCGGGCGTTGGTGTGGGTACGCTGGCCGCGGACCGGCAGGCCCTTGCGGTGACGAAGACCGCGATAGCAGCCCAGGTCCATCAGGCGCTTGATGTTCATCGCCACTTCGCGGCGAAGGTCGCCCTCGACGACGTAGTCCGCGTCGATCGTCTCGCGAATCTTGAGAACCTCGGCGTCGGTGAGCTGGTTCACGCGGCGGGCCTGATCAATGCCGACCTTGGTCATGATCTCCTTGGCTTTGGCCGGGCCAATGCCGTGGATGTAGGTCAGCGCGACTTCGACGCGCTTGGCGGTGGGAATGTTTACGCCTGCGATACGGGCCAAAGCGCCCCTCCTGAACGACTGCCGACGGCCCAACGAGGCCCGGCGGAAAACTCTTTCGAAATGCGCGGGTTAAACGCACTAACGACGCGCATAAGATCGCGGCGCCTTGGCGGCGCGGCGAAGCAAAGGCTCGTCGCGGAAGCCGCCGTTATAGATGGCAAACCTGCCCCGTCAACCGGTTATTTGCTTTCGTTTCCTCGACTTAACGCCCAGCGGCCGAAGCTCGCTAGACTCCAGATTCCTATTTGGTTTTGCTTGATGCGCCGACCCGGTCCAGCGCGGCGGCGATCGCGCCGGCGACCATGTCGACGCTCGCCATCCCATCGACTTCCGACAGCTTGCCCTGGGCGCTGTAAACGGCCACCAGGGGCGCAGTCTGGCTGTTGTAGGCGGTCAGGCGCTTCTTGAATGATTCCGGATTGTCGTCTGCCCGGCCCTCGGCCTCGAACCGCTTGGTGACGCGGTCAATCAGGGCATTCTCGTCAACCTTCAGGCGAATGACGGCGTCCACTTTCCTGCCGCGCTTGGCCAGCGAGGCATCAAGGGCCTGCTGTTGCGGAATGGTGCGAGGGAAGCCGTCAAAAATGAAACCGGCCGCCTTGGGGTTGCGGTCGAGCTGCTCCTCGATGAGGGCGATCACGATCTCGTCCGAGACCAGGCTGCCCGAATCCATGATGTGGGCGACCTTCTTGCCTAGTTCGGTGCCCGACGAACGCGCCGCGCGAAGCATGTCGCCGGTCGAAAGCTGGATGAAGCCACGCTCGGAAACCAGCTTCTTGGCCTGGGTGCCTTTCCCGGCAGCCGGCGGTCCGAACAGGATCAGGTTCACTTCTTCTTGCCCCCCAGGCGAGCCTTCTTGATCATGCCTTCATATTGGTGGCCGATCAGGTGCGACTGGATCTGCGCCACGGTGTCCATCGTTACCGACACCACGATCATGATCGATGTGCCGCCGATATAGAACTGACCCGAGAACTGGTTGCGAAGAACCTCAGGCGCCACGCAGACCACTGCGATGTAGATCGACCCCAGCACCGTGAGGCGCGTCAGCACATAATCGAGATGCTCTGCCGTTCGCTTGCCTGGGCGATAGCCCGGAATGAACCCGCCATACTTGCGCAGGTTCTCCGCCGTCTCTTCCGGATTGAACACGATCGAGGTGTAGAAGAAGCAAAAGAAGATGATCAGCACGGCATAGAGGACGATAAACACCGGCTGGCCGTGGCCCATATAGGCCTGGATGAAGCCCAGTGTTTCGGACCACCAGCCGGTGGTCTGGCCGTTGGCCTGAGTGAACCCCGCCATCGTCGACGGTAGCAGCAGCAGCGACGACGCGAAGATCGGCGGAATGACGCCGGCCGAGTTGACCTTGAGCGGCAGGAACGAGGATTCCCCGCCGACCATGCGGTTGCCCTGCTGGCGCTTCGGATACTGGATCAGCAGCCGGCGCTGCGAGCGCTCGACAAACACGATGAACAGGATCATCGCGACGGCGAGGACAGCCAGCACCGCCACGGTTGTGAATTGCAGCGTGCCGCCGCGCCAGGCCTGCAGCGAACGCGCGATGTAGGTCGGAAATTCGGCAACGATGCCCGAGAAGATGATCAGCGAGATACCGTTGCCGACGCCGCGGGCGGTGATCTGCTCGCCCAGCCACATCAGGAAGACCGTGCCACCGACCAGTGTGATGACCGTGGAGGCCATGAAGTACGGTCCCGGATCGACGGCCATCGAGGAGCCATCGGCCTGCACCGTGTTGAGCGCAACCGCGACGCCGAATGCCTGCGCGATGGCAAGCACGACCGTGAGATAGCGAGTGTACTGGTTTAGCTGTTTCCGGCCCGCCTCGCCTTCCTTCTTCAGACGCTCAAGTGCAGGAATGGCAGTCGACAGGATCTGAACGATGATCGAAGCGGAAATGTACGGCATCACGTTGAGCGTGAAGATAGCCATCCGTTCGACGGCGCCGCCGGAGAAAGTGTTCCACATCCCGAGGATGCCCTTCGACAGCTGGCCGAACTGCGCGGCGTACTGCGACGGGTCGATGCCCGGAATCGGGATGTGCGTGCCGATGCGATAAACGACCAGGGCGATCAGCGAGAACCAGATGCGCGCCTGGAGCTCCTTGGCCTTTCCGAACGTGGAAAAGGACAGGTTCCGTGCGAGTTGCTCGGCCGCTGAAACCATTAACTCGCCCTCCAGACCGCGCTGTCCTTATCCGCCGATTCGGCGGCCGGATGCGCGAACACCTGCCGGAAACGCGGCAGGCTTAACCAGCCGCCTCTTCAACGGCCGGCTTCGTGACTGTGACCTTGCCCCCGGCCTTTTCAACCGCCTCGATGGCGGCCTTGGAGGCCCCGGACACGACCAGATCAACTTTGGACTTGATCTCGCCCTTTGCAAGGAGGCGAACGCCGTCCTTGGCGCGGCGCAGCACGCCGGCCGCAACCAGGGCGTCGGCGTCGATGGTCTTCTTGGCGTCGAGTTTGCCGGCTTTCACAAATTCCTCGATCTTGCCGATGTTTACCTCGGACCAGACCTTGGCGTTGTGCATCGTGAAGCCGCGCTTGGGCAGGCGCATGTAGATCGGCATCTGGCCGCCTTCGAAGCCATTGATGGCGACGCCGCGGCGCGCCTTCTGGCCCTTGACGCCCCGGCCGGCCGTCTTGCCCTTGCCCGAGCCGACGCCCAGGCCGACGCGCATCCGCTTCTTGCGGGCGCCCGGATTGTCGGAGATCTGGTTGAGTTTCATGTTCGACTCCATGCCGCCTGCCCCAACACCCTATGAAAGGGCCCGAGCCGGCCGCAGACTTTCCTAGTTCACGATCTCGACGAGGTGCTGCACCTTCGCGATCATCCCGCGCACAGCCGGGGTGTCCTCCAGCTCACGCTCTCTCGCGATCTTGTTGAGGCCGAGGCCGACCAGCGTTGCACGCTGGGAAGCTTCGCGGCGCTGCGGGCTTTTCACCTGCTTCACGCGGATGGTTTTCTTCGCGGCCATCGTGGCGGTCTCCGGTCTTTCAGTCTCTATCAGGCGGCGGTTTCGGCGTTGCCGGAACCATCCGTGCGGCGCGCGATGATGTCCTGCACCTTCAGGCCACGCTTGGACGCGATCTGGCGCGGCGAGGTCTGGTGCTGCAGGGCGTTCACGGTGGCGCGCACCATGTTGTATGGGTTCGACGAACCAATCGACTTGGCGACGACATCCTTGATGCCGAGCACGTCGAACACGGCGCGCATCGGACCACCGGCGATCACGCCCGTGCCGGCTGGCGCCGAACGCATGTAGACCTTGCCCGCGCCCCAACGGCCGGCGCCGTCATGGTGCAGCGTGCGGCCTTCGCGCAGCGGAACGCGGATCATCGACTTTTTGGCTTCCTCGGTCGCCTTGCGGATCGCCTCGGGAACCTCGCGGGCCTTGCCGTGGCCATAGCCCACGCGGCCCTTCTGGTCGCCGACGACGACAAGCGCCGCGAAACCGAAGTTCTTACCGCCCTTCACAACCTTCGCGACGCGGTTGATCGCAACCAGCTTGTCGACGATTTCGGACTGTTCGCGGTCGTCACCGCCGCCGCCTTCGCGACGCCGGCCACGGCCACGCTCGCCGCGTTCACCACGCTCGCCCCGTTCGCTACGTTCGCTACGTTCGCCTTCACGCGCCATTAGCGTCTCCTCAGAATTTCAGACCGCCCTCGCGGGCGGCATCGGCGAGCGCTTTCACGCGGCCATGGAACAGGTAGCCGCCGCGGTCGAACACCACGTCGGAGACGCCGGCTTTCTTGGCGCGCTCGGCGATGAGCTTGCCCACGGCCGAGGCGTCTTCCGATTTCGTGCCGCCCTTGAAGTCTTTTTCCATCGTCGAAGCGGCGGCGACCGTAACGCCCTTGGCGTCGTCGATGACCTGCACCGAGATGTGCTTGGTCGAACGATTGACCGACAGGCGCGGCTTGCCGTCGCCCACCTGGCGAAGCTTGGTGCGGACGCGCTGGGCGCGGCGGCTAAAGGTTTTGTGCGAATGAGCAGCCATGGCTTACTTCTTCTTGCCTTCCTTGCGGCGGACGTATTCGCCCACCTTGCGGACGCCCTTGCCCTTGTACGGCTCAGGCGGACGGAAGCGGCGCAGCTCGGCGGCGACCTGGCCGACGGCCTGCTTGTCGGCGCCCGAGACCTTGATCTCGGTCGGCTTGGCCGACGCGAAGGTGATGCCGGCAGGCGCCTTGTAGACGATCGGGTGCGAATAGCCGAGCGACAGCTCGAGATCCTTGCCCTTCATCGCGGCGCGATAGCCGACGCCCTGCAGCTCGAGCTCCTGCTCGTAGCCCTTGGTCACGCCATGAACCATGTTCTGGATGTTGGCGCGGGCAGTGCCCCACATTGCCTTCGAGCGGCGCTCGTCGGGGTTGCGGGCCGTGATCGTGACTTCGCCGTTGTCGACCTTCACGGACACTTCGTCCGAGACGATCATCTTCAGTTCGCCCTTCGGCCCCTTCACGGAGACCTGGCCGCCGGCGACCTTGATGTCGACGCCCTTGGTGGCGGGGATCGGTTTTTTTCCTACGCGAGACATGATCAACTCACCCGGCAGAGGATTTCGCCGCCGACGTTCGCGGTGCGCGCCTCGCTGTCCGACATGACGCCTTTCGGGGTCGACAGGACAGAGATGCCGAGGCCGTTGCGGACCAGCGGCAGATCGCGCACCGCCGAATAGACGCGGCGGCCCGGTTTCGAAATGCGACGGATCTCGGAGATGACCGGAGCGCCGTCATAGTATTTCAGCTCGATGTCGAGCTCCTTGCGGCCGTCCTTTTCGACTTCCGACCAGCCACGGATGTAGCCTTCGCGCTGAAGCACTTCGAGCACATGCGCGCGCAGCTTCGACGACGGCGAAGTCACGCTGGACTTGCCGCGACGCTGAGCGTTGCGGATGCGGGTGAGCAGGTCGCCCAGGGGATCGTTCATTTGCATCGTGTGACCTCCCCTACCAGCTCGACTTCACGAGGCCGGGGATCATCCCCGCGGCGCCGTAATCACGCATCGCGATGCGCGACATCTTGAGCTTGCGGTAGTAGGCGCGCGGACGACCAGAGATCTCGCAACGATTGCGGACCCGGTTCGGCGCGGAGTTGCGGGGCAGCTTGGCCAGCTTCATGCGGGCGGCAAACCGTTCTTCCAGCGGCAGGCTCTCGTTGAGCGCGGTCGCCTTAAGCTCGGCGCGCTTCTTGGCGTACCGCTCCGCAAGGCGCTTGCGGCGGTTGTTCTTCTCGATCGAACTCTTCTTGGCCATGTGGTTCTCTCAAGCGCCCTAGTTACGGAACGGGAAGCCGAACTCCGTCAGGAGCGCTTTGGCTTCTTCGTTGGTGCGGGCGGTGGTGCACACGATGATGTCCATCCCCCAGACCGTCTCGATGTTGTCGTAGTTGATCTCGGGAAACACGATGTGTTCCTTGATGCCCATGGCGAAGTTGCCGCGGCCATCGAAGCTCTTGCCGTTGAGGCCGCGAAAGTCCTTCACGCGCGGAAGCGCGATCGTGGTCAGGCGGTCGACGAACTCGTACATGCGCTCGCGGCGCAGGGTGACCTTGGCGCCGATCGTCATGCCGTCGCGAAGCTTGAACGAGGCGATCGACTTGCGTGACTTCGTCTCGATCGGCTTCTGGCCGGTGATGGCGGCGAGGTCGGCCACGGCGGAACGGATCTTCTTGGAGTCGGCGACAGCTTCGCCCACGCCCATGTTGATCACGACCTTGTCGAGGGCCGGGACCTGGAGCTGGTTCGAGTAACCGAACTGCTTGGTCAGCTTCTCGCGGATCGACTTGTTGTACAGCGTCCGGAGACGCGGTTCGTATTTGGCGTCAGCCATCGATGTTCTCCCCGGAGCGCTTGGCGAAGCGCACCTTGCGGCGCTGCTCCCCGGTTCCTTCGTACTTGAAGCCGACGCGGGTCGGCTTGCCGCTGGTCGGATCGACATGCGCGACGTTCGAGACGTGGATCGACGCCTCGGTGCGCTTGATGCCGCCTTGCGGGTCGGCCTGGGTCGGCTTGGTGTGGCGGGCGTGGATGTTGATCCCCGCCACGACGACGCGGTTCTCGTCCGGCAGCGACTTCAGGACTTCGCCGGTGCGGCCCTTGTCCTTGCCGGCCAGCACGATGACCTTGTCGCCTTTGCGAATGCGGGCGGCCATTACAGCACCTCCGGCGCGAGCGAGATGATCTTCATGTGGTTCTTGGCGCGGAGCTCGCGCGGAACCGGCCCAAAGATGCGGGTGCCGATCGGCTCGTTCTGATTGTTGACCAGGACGGCGGCGTTGGAGTCGAAACGGATCACGGAGCCGTCGCGGCGCTGAAGGTCCTTGGAAATGCGCACGACCACCGCGCGCTTCACTTCGCCCTTCTTCACCCTGCCCTTCGGCGCAGCCTCCTTGATCGACACGACGATCACGTCGCCGATCGAGGCGTAGCGGCGCTTGGAGCCGCCCAGCACCTTGATGCACTGGACACGACGCGCGCCCGAATTGTCGGCCACGTCGAGGTTGGTTTGCATCTGGATCATGCTGCATCCCCTTTGAAGGACACGATTTCCCAGCGCTTCAGCTTGGAGCGCGGCGGGCACTCCTGGATTTCGACCATCTGCCCGATCTGGGCTTTGTTGGCCTCATCGTGAGCGTGGTATTTCTTCGACTTCCGCACGGTCTTCTTGAACAGCGGGTGGAGGAAGGTCCGCTCGACGCGGACAACGGCCGTCTTGTTCATCTTGTTGGAGACGACCACGCCTTCCATAATTCGCTTTGGCATCTGTCTCTCCTTACGCGGCCGCTTTGGACTTCTCGCTCAGGATCGTTTCGATCCGAGCGATGTCGCGGCGCACCTGGCGCACGCGCGAAGTCTTCTCCAGCTGGCCGGTGGCCTTCTGGAAGCGGAGGTTGAACTGCTCCTTGCGCAGCTCCGTGAGCTGGTCGCGGAGCTGATCCGGCGTTGCGCGGCGGAAATCCTCGATCGCCTTGCCGCGGGTTTTCTTCTTCGCAGCCATCCTCAAGCTCCGAGCCGGGTTACGATGCGGGTTTTCACCGACAGCTTGGCGGCGCCGAGCGACAGCGCATGACGCGCCACCGCGTCCGGCACGCCATCGATCTCGAACATGATGCGGCCCGGCTTCACGCGGCACACCCAATATTCCGGCGCGCCCTTGCCCGAACCCATGCGGACTTCGATCGGCTTTTTCGACACCGGCACGTCCGGGAACACGCGGATCCAGACCTTTCCGATGCGCTTCATCTCGCGGGTCAGCGCGCGGCGGGCCGCTTCGATCTCACGTGCGGTGACGCGGTTCGGCTCGAGCGCCTTGAGGCCATGACTGCCGAAGTTGAGCGAATAGCCGCCCTTCGCATCGCCATGGATGCGGCCCTTGAAGGCCTTGCGGTATTTTGTGCGCTTAGGTTGCAGCATCTGTCTGTTTCCTAGTTCGCGCCAGCGCGGTCACGGTCGCCGCCGCGATTGTCGCGGTCACGGCGCGGACGGGCGTCGCCGCCAGCTTCCTGCTTGCGATCCACCGCCATCGGATCGTGCTCCATGATCTCGCCTTTGAAGATCCAGCACTTGATGCCGATGATGCCGTAGGTCGTTTGCGCTTCCGCAGTGCCGTAGTCGATGTCGGCGCGCAGCGTGTGCAGCGGAACGCGGCCTTCGCGGTACCACTCCGTACGCGCGATCTCCGCGCCGCCAAGACGGCCGGCTACCGTGAGACGGATGCCCTGGGCGCCCATGCGCATCGAGGTCTGCATCGCGCGTTTCATGGCGCGGCGGAATGAAACCCGGCGCTCGAGCTGGCGAGCGACATCTTCGGCCACCAGGTTCGCGTCGGTTTCCGGCTTGCGGATCTCGACGAGGTTCACGAACACCTCGTCCTTGCAGAGCTTCGCGATTTCCTTGCGCAGCGTCTCGATGTCCGCGCCCTTCTTGCCGATCACCATGCCCGGGCGGGCGGTGTGAACGGTGATGCGGCACTTCTTGTGCGGACGCTCGATGATGACCTTGCTGACGCCGGCCTGCTTCAGCTTGTCCTTGATGAACTTCCGGATCTTGATGTCTTCGTGCAGCAGCCGGCCGAAATCGGAGGTGTCAGCATACCACCGGCTGTCGGACGTGCGGTTGACGCCCAGACGAAGTCCGTTCGGGTTTGTCTTCTGACCCATTATGCGGCCTCGGAGGTTTGAGCGACGGCGGACGTGTCGCGCAGGACGATGGTGATTTGCGAGAACGGCTTTTCGACCCGGACGCCGCGGCCACGCGCACGGGCGTGCATCCGCTTCATGACGAGGTTCTTGCCGACGTGCGCCTGGGCGACGACCAGGCTGTCGATGTCGAGGCCGTGGTTGTTGTCAGCGTTGTGGATCGCCGACTCCAGCGCCTTCAGCACTTCGGCCGCCGCGCGCTTGCGCGAGAAGCGGAGTTCGGCCTGCGCCTTGTCGACCGGCAGGCCGCGGATGAGCTGGGCCAGCAGGTTGAGTTTCTGCGGGCTGATGCGCGCCATGCGGAGCACCGCACGCGCTTCGTTGCTGGCCTGCTTCGGAGGAGCTTTTTGCTTGCCCATGTTATTTCGCTCCCGGCGGCTTGCGGGCGGGGGCCGGGGCAGCCGTGACTTTCTTGTCGCCGCTGTGGCCATGGAAGGTGCGGGTCGGCGCGAACTCTCCGAACTTGTGGCCCACCATCTCTTCCGACACGTTGACCGGCACGAAGGTCTTGCCGTTGTGGACCTGGAAGGTCAGGCCGACGAATTGCGGGATGATCGTTGACCGGCGCGACCACGTCTTGATCGGGGCCGAACGGGTGGCGCTCTGCGAGGCTTCTGCTTTCTTCAGCAGGTAGCCGTCGACGAATGGGCCTTTCCAGACGGAACGGGACATCTTGCTTTTCTCCGTTACGCTTTGTGCCGACGACGGACGATCAGCCGGTCAGTCGACTTGTTCTTGCGAGTCTTGGGACCGCGGGTTTTCTTGCCCCACGGGGTGACCGGGTGACGGCCGCCCGAGGTCTTGCCTTCGCCGCCGCCGTGCGGGTGGTCGACCGGGTTCATCGCGACGCCGCGAACGTGCGGACGCCAGCCCTTGTGGACGTTGCGGCCGGCCTTGCCGATCACGACGTTCATGTTGTCGGGGTTCGAGACAGCGCCGATCGAAGCCATGCAGACTTCCGGGATCAGGCGGACTTCGCCAGAAGACAGCTTCACCTGGGCGTAGCCGTCGCCGCGGCCGACCAGCTGGGCGTAGGAGCCAGCGGAGCGCGCGATCTGGCCGCCCTTCAGCGGCTTCATCTCGATGTTGTGGATGATGGTGCCGACCGGGATGTTCTTCAGCGGAAGCGCGTTGCCCGGCTTGATGTCGACGTTGTCGCCGGCGACGACCGTGTCACCCACATCGAGGCGCTGCGGCGCGATGATGTAGGCCTGCTCGCCGTCCTTGTAGTTGATCAGGGCGATGAACGCGGTGCGGTTCGGATCATACTCGAGACGCTCGACCGTGCCGACAACGTCGAACTTGCGGCGCTTGAAGTCGATGATCCGGTAGCGTTTCTTCGCGCCGCCGCCGCGCCAGCGCGCGGTGCGACGGCCGAGGTTGTTGCGGCCGCCGGTGGAGTCCTTGCCCTCGGTCAGCGCCTTGACCGGACCGCCTTTGTGCAGGCCCGAGCGGTCGATCAGCACAAGCTGTCGGCGGCCAGGCGACGTCGGGTTGAATGTCTTGAGCGCCATGTCCTAGAGCCCCGTCGTCACGTCGATGGACTGACCTTCCTTGAGCGTCACGATCGCCTTCTTGACGTCGGAACGCTTGCCGGGAAGGCCGCGGAAGAACTTCTTCTTGCCCTTCACCAAGATCGTGTTCACGCCGGTCACGTTGACGTTGAACAGCGCTTCAACCGCTTCCTTGATCTGCGGCTTGGTGGCGTCGAGCGGCACGCGGAAGACGACCTTGTTCTGC
Source organism: Hyphomonadaceae bacterium (assembly GCA_035548775.1). GTDB lineage: Bacteria > Pseudomonadota > Alphaproteobacteria > Caulobacterales > Hyphomonadaceae > UBA7672. The sequence continues at coordinate 1,087 of DASZSI010000134.1, read as the reverse complement.
TCGGAGAGCATGGTCGACTTCTCGGTGATGATGGGCGCCGTAAGGCGCGTGTAGTGGAGAGCTTTGGGAGCGGCCATGTCGGTTACGCCTTCTCAGCAGCGAAACGCGCGTGCACGCCGTCGACGGCGTCGCGCGTCAGCACCAGCGTCTTGCGGCGCATCACGTCGTAGACGTTGAGGCCGGCAAGCGGCAGCACATCGATGTTCGGGATGTTGCGGGCGGCCTTGGCGAACTTCTCGTCGAGCTCTGCGCCGCCGATGACCAGCGCGTTCGAGATGTTGAGCTTCTTCAGCTGGGCCGCGAGGTCCTTGGTCTTGTCGCCCGAGAGGGCGTCAACCACGATCAGGGCTTCGTCTTTCACTTTCGCCGACAGGGCATGCTTCATCGCCATGGCGCGCACTTTTTTCGGAAGCGCGTGAGCGTGGCTGTGCGGGTGCGGACCGTGGGCCACGCCGCCGCCGACATAGATCGGAGCGTTGCGCGAGCCGTGACGGGCGCCGCCCGTGCCCTTCTGGCGATAGACCTTCTTGGTGGTGCGGCTCACATCGTCCCGGTTCTGGGTCGAGTGAGTGCCGGCCTGGCGCTTGGACAGCTGATAGCGAACCATGCGCTGCAGGATGTCCGAGCGGATTTCGGTGATGCCGAACACGGCGTCGTCGAGATCGATCTCGCCGGCCTTCTTCGCATCAAGCTTGACGACGGGGAGTTTCATCAGGCCTGCCCTTCCTTGGCGCGGAGACCAGCCGGTTTCGGCGCGTCCTTGTGCGGCTTGCCCTTCACGGCGTCGCGCACTTCGACCCAGCCATTGTCCGGGCCCGGAACAGCGCCTTTCACGAGGATGAGGCCGCGTTTCGCATCGGTGCGGACCACTTCGATGTTCTGGGTGGTGACGCGTTCCATGCCGAGATGGCCAGCCATCTTCTTGCCTTTGAAGACGCGGCCGGGATCCTGGCGCTGACCGGTAGAACCGTGCGAGCGGTGAGACACCGACACGCCGTGGGTCGCTTCGAGGCCGCCAAAGTTCCAACGCTTCATCGAACCGGCGAAGCCCTTGCCCTTGGTGATGCCGACGACGTCGACCTTCTGG
>DASZSI010000133.1:0-7561 GCA_035548775.1 Hyphomonadaceae bacterium | reverse complement strand
CGAGGCCGAGGCGATCGCGGAAGCCGACCGCCGCCGGCAGGAAGAAGCTCGCCGCATCGCCGAGGAAGAAAAACGCCGCACCGAAGCGTCCGCGCGCGGGGACGTCGCCCCCGCCGAGGACGACGAAGATGATGGCGGCCGCCGCGAGCGCGGCGGCGGAAGCAATTTCCGCCGCGATGCCGGCGGCGCAGGCCGTGGCGCTCCGCCGCGTGGCCGCACGGATGGCGCGCCAGGGCGCGCTCCCGGAGGGCCCGTGCGCGTGCGTCCGGATGGCGAGCGTCCTCGTTTCGGCGATCGGCCCCAGGGTGATCGCGGCCCGAGACCGGGCGGCGACCGCGGTCCGCGTCCGCCGGGTGATCGGGGCCCAAGGCCGCCGGGCGACCGAGGCCCGAGGCCTGGCGGTCCCAGCGCCGACCGTGGCGGCCCGCCGGGACGCTCGCGTCCGATGGCGCCGTTGGATCCGGATGAATTGACGCCGCTGGCCGAACTCGGCGGGCGGGTGAAACGTGTTAAGCCCGCGGGCGGTCCCGATGGTGAGGCGGGCGGTGAAAACCGGCCTGCCCGCAAGGACGAGCCCAAGCGCCGGCAGGGCAAGCTGACCATCGCCGCCGCCCTGCATGATGATGACGAACGCCAGCGTTCCTATGCTGCGGTGAAGCGCGCGCGCGAGCGTGAGCGCGACCGGCGCATGAAGCTGGCCGGCGGCAGCAGCGAGAAGATCGTGCGCGAAGTCGTTCTGCCGGAATCGATCACGGTTGCCGATCTCGCCAACCGCATGAGCGAGCGCCAGGCCGACGTCGTGAAATTCCTGATGCAGCAGGGCGAACTGGTGCGCTCAACCGACGTGCTGGATGCCGATACCGCTCAGCTGATCGTCGAGGAATTCGGCCATACCGTGAAACGGGTCGCCGAAAGCGACGTGGAGATCGGCCTTGAAGGCGGCGCCGACGACGATGTGAACCTGCAGCCGCGGCCGCCGGTGGTCACCGTCATGGGCCACGTTGACCACGGCAAGACCTCGCTGCTCGACGCGCTGCGCCAGACCGACGTGGTCTCGGGCGAGGCCGGCGGGATCACCCAGCACATCGGCGCCTATCAGGTGACGTTGAAGTCCGGGCAGAAGATCACCTTCCTCGACACACCTGGCCACGCGGCGTTCTCCTCGATGCGCGCCCGCGGCGCCAACATCACGGATATCGTCATCCTCGTGGTGGCGGCCGACGACGGCGTGATGCCGCAAACGATCGAGGCGATCCAGCACGCAAAGGCGGCGAAAGCCCCGATCATCGTGGTGGTCAACAAGATCGACAAGCACGACGCCGACCCCAACAAGGTCCTCACCCAGCTCCTGCAATACGACGTGCAGGTGGAGGCGATGGGCGGCGAGACGCCTTCGGTGAACGTTTCTGCGCTGAAGAAAACCGGTCTCGATGAACTGACCGACACGATCACCGTGCTGTCCGAAGTTCTCGAGCTGAAAGCCAACCCCGATCGCGACGCCGACGGCGTCGTGGTCGAATCCAAGCTCGACAAGGGTCGCGGGCCTGTCGCCACGGTGCTGGTGCGCCGCGGCACGCTGCGCCGCGGCGATATCATCGTGGCCGGCAGCCAGTGGGGCAGGGTCAAGGCGCTCAACAACGAGCGGGAACAATCGGTCGAGGAGGCGACGCCTTCAACTCCGGTTGAGATTCTCGGCCTCGATGGCGCCCCCGATCCGGGCGATCCGTTCGTGGTGGTCGATTCCGAAGCTCGCGCCCGCGAGATCACCGACTACCGGGAGCGGACCAAGAAGAACAAGACCGGGCCGAGTTCGCGCACCTCGCTCGACCAGATGCTGGCGCGCCTCAAGGAGGGTGGCCCCGCCGTCAAGGGCGGCCTCAAGGAAGCAGCCTTCCTGGTCAAGGGCGACGTGCAGGGCTCCGTCGAGGCGATCACGCAATCGCTCGAGAAGCTGTCGACCGACGAGGTTCGCGCACGCGTTGTCCTCGGCGCCGTGGGCGGCATCTCGGAAAGCGACGTGCAGCTGGCGGTTTCCGCTGGCGCGCCGATCATCGCGTTCAACGTCCGCGCCAACAAGCAGGCGCGTGACCTGGCCGAGCGTGAAGGCGTCGAGATCCGCTACTACTCGATCATCTACAACCTGATCGACGACGTGAAGGCGACGCTGTCGGGCATGCTTGCTCCGGAACGCCGCGAGACTTTCCTTGGCTACGCCGAGATCCTGCAGATCTTCAACATCTCGAAGGTCGGCAAGGTTGCGGGTTGTCGCGTCACGGAAGGCATTGTTCGCCGCGGCTCGGGCGTTCGCCTGCTGCGCGACAACGTGGTGATCCACGAAGGCACGCTGTCCATCCTGAAGCGCTTCAAGGACGAAGTCCCCGAGGTGAAGCAGGGCATGGAATGCGGCATGGCCTTCGCCAACTACCAGGACATCCGCGAAGGCGACCAGATCGAATGCTTCCAGGTCGAGCTGATCGAGCGGAAGCTGGAGTAGGCTCTCTTTCGACCAGACAACACGGGAACCCCGGAGCGCCGCTCCGGGGTTCCTGCTTTTGGTTACACGCCGGACGGCATGGGCTCCGCGAACATCCACACGGCCATTGCGATCATCATCAGGTTTTCCACGAGGGAGACGAAACCGAGCGGCACGTTGCTGTCCCCGCCGACGCAGGCGCATTTGAGTTCGCGCCGGTCGACGTAGACTGCCTTGAAGACGGAGACCGCCCCGACAGCGCCAATGGCGAGCGCGAGTGGCGCCGAGATCCAGGTCAGCGCCCCGGCCGTCATCAGGACGCCCGCCGCCAGCTCGGCGAACGGATAAATCTTCGCGTAGCGCACCCAGCGCTGCGCGAGCAGGTCGTAGCCCAGGAACATGCGGGCAAAACCGTCGATATCGCGCAGCTTCAGCATGGCAAGGATAACCATGCTGAACGCGATGAACCACTGGACGGACCGTGGCGTCAGGATGACTCCTGACACCGCAAAGCTGGCGCCGCCGGCAAGCAAGGCCGTGGATGCAAAGACTGCCGCAACCGGCGTCAGGCTAAGCGCCTTGGGGTCGCGAACCTTGAGGCCAAAATGGCGGCGCAGATCGTCATATCCGCCGATGCGAACGCCATCGATAAAAACCTGCGGCGTGGTCTTGATCGCATACCGCGCCTTGAACGCGTCGGTTTCTTCGCGCGAGGCCAGCGGGTGGTCATCCACGGCGAATCCCTTCCGCCTCAGCAGATCCTTCGCCTGGAGACCGAAGGGGCAGACGTGATCGGGCGTCGCCATGCGAAAGACGGAGGCCGTTCGAGTCGCCTTGCGTGTCACGGCGCGCGGCAGGGTAAAATCTGGATTTTCTGCGCGGGAATTCATCTGAACCTCCTTCAGGTCGAACGATTCCCACCCCATGTAGGGTCCGTACCATGGTACGGAGTCAAGTCATGAGCGGCACGATCGGCTGGTTGGCGCGGGAGGGCGGCGTAGGCGTGGAAACCGTGCGCTATTATCAGCGTCGCGGCCTTCTCAAGACGCCCCGCCGGCAAAGCGCCACCGGCGCGTCCGAGGGTGTTCGCCGCTATGCTGCTGAGGATGTCAGGCGTCTGCGGTTCATCCGCTCCGCTCAGGCGGCCGGCTTCACACTCGAGCAGATTGCCGAATTGCTGAAGCTGGACGCCGGAGTCGACCGCATACGGGCGCGTGACCTTGCAACCAGCAGGATTGCCGCTCTGGACGCGCAAATCGCGGAGCTGGAGGCGGCCCGGAACTCCCTGCGCCGACTGGCTCGCGCGTGTGCGAATTCCGGCGCCGAACCTTGCCCGATTATCACAGCCTTCGAATCGGATGGACGCCGGCGCATGGCCTGAATTCGGAAATTCATCGCGCCTCGGGCCTGCGATCCCTTGAGCCTTGGACGCTGATGGGCAATTTTCAGCTATGCAAACCCGCTTCACCTACGACTATCGACGGGCCGAGTTGGCGGGCAGCGCGAAGGTTCTAAACCGCGCTCTCTACGGGTCGGGGCGGACGGTTTATCTGCTGCTTGCGACCTTTCCCGCCTTCGTCCTGCTCGGCTTCATCGCCGTGGGCGCGTATTCGGGATGGTGGGGCGACTGGTATCTTGCGGCGATGCTGTACGGCTGCGCCTTCGTACTCATCTATTCGCGCTTCGCCGCGCCCGCGATCCGCAAGCGCCTGATGAAGCCGCCGACGGGTCAGGCGGCGCTCGAGGGCCGGGAGATCGGCTACGACTTCGGCGATGACGGCTATCGCATAACGACGCAGTATTTCGAGGGCTTCCAGAAATGGGCCGGCGTCGATCGCATCATCGAGACGCCGGAGATGGTGCTGATCGTCTTGGGCGCGAACGCTCATTTCCTGCCTGGCCGGCTGTTTGCTTCGGACAAGGATCGCCGGACGTTTGTTGACTGGGCGCTGCAGAAAATTCACCCCGAAGCGCGGGCCAGAAGCCTGACCGGTGAAATTTCACCAACCGCCTGAACCAGATGTTCACTACGGGTTGGCATGGTTGCCGGCATGTTAGCCCTCGCGGGGACGCGAAGGCGTTGGCAGGAGCCGGTCCCATGCACCAGGCCTCGATCCTGATGACGGCGCTCGTGATGATCATGGGCGGCGCGTGGTTCGCCATGTTCGAGCTCTCGGGCGGCGATGCGGCGCAGGCCCAGGTTTCGGCGCCGGTAACCGCGGACTAGACGTCGCCCAAGGCCTTGCCGCTGCTGGGTTTTCTGGAATTCCTAATCACCGAATTGTGCGCGACTTTCCTTCGCGCCTGAGTAAACTCCCGCGCAACGAGCCTCAGACTCGCTGGGAGGAATTCATGAGCATTCTCAAGTCCCGGATTTTCGCGGGCTGCGCCGCGCTGGCGGTCATGGGCGCAGCGGGCGGCGCCGTCGCCTTCGCGCAGGCGGGGTCGGGCGAATCCCACGGGAAGGTCGAAGTACGCGTGCTGTCTTCGCGCTACGATCTCGTCTCCGGCGGCGATGCGCTGGTCGAGGTGAAAGCGAGCGAAGGCGCCAAGGCCAGCGACCTGACGATCACGCTCAACGGTCATCAATTGACCAAGCCGCTGAAATTCGACCAGCCGACCAATACGCTGACCGGGCTGGTGACCGGCCTCAATGACGGCAGCAACATCCTGCAAGCGCGAGCGCCGGGCGGCTATTCGATAAGCCAGCCGCTGATCAACCATCCGGCTTCTGGCCCGGTCCTCTCCGGTCCCCTGCTCAAGCCTTTCGAGTGCAAGACCAAGGAAGCCGGGCTTGGCGATCCGACAGACGAGAACTGCTCCGCGCCGGTGAAATACGAATGGTTCTACAAATCGACCGCCGCGCCAGCTCCAGGCGCCAACGGACAGGCGGGCAGTTCGTGGAAGCCGCTGGCCGATCCAAAGGCGGCGAAGCCCGCCGATGTCGCCAACACAACCACGATAGACGGGCGCACCGTCCCCTACATCGTGCGTGTCGAGTCGGGCGTGAACGACCGCTATGTCTACCGCATCGCCGTGCTGGACGATCCGGCGACGGAGGCTCCGGCGGATGGCTGGAACAAGCGGCTCGCCTTCACCTTCGGCGGCGGCTGCGGCACCAATTACAACCAGGGCACGAGCCCGGTAAACGGTGTCCTGTCCGATCTCTACCTTTCTCGCGGCTTTGCCTACGCGACCTCTTCAGGCCTCGCCAACCAGCTCAACTGCAACGGCGTGCTGCAGGGCGAGACGACGATGATGCTCAAGGAGCATTTCATCGAGGCCTACGGCGTGCCGAAATGGACGGTCGGCACGGGCGGATCGGGCGGGGCGATCCAGCAGCTTCTTATCACGCAGATGTATCCCGGGCTTCTTGACGGCCTCCAGCCGTCTCTGGCCTTCCCGGATTCGGCGCTGCACACGCCCGATTGCGGCCTCTTCCAGAATTTCTTCGCCAATGACGGCAAGGCCTGGTCCGACGACAAGAAGGCGGCGGTGACCGGCTTCTACGGCACGACCTGCGCCTCGTGGGCGCGCTCCTTCGTACCGATCGTGGATGCGACCAACAAGAAGGGCTGTGGTCTCACCGACGTCAGCCTGATCTACGACAAGAAGACCAACCCGAAAGGCACGCGCTGCACGGTGCAGGACCTGCGGGTGAATATCTACGGCAAGGACCCCAAGACGGGCTTCGCCCGCAAGCCGGACGACAATGTCGGCATGCAGTACGGGCTCAACGCGCTCAACGACGGCAAGATCTCGGTCGACGAGTTCCTCCTTCTCAACGACAAGATCGGCGGCAACGACGTCGATGGCGCCTTCATCAAGGCCCGTTCGGTCGGCGATCCGGCGGCGTTGAAGGCGATCTATGCTTCGGGGCTGATGAACTCGGGCGGCGGCGGTCTCAAGAACGTGCCGATCCTCGACTATCGGTATTATTCCGACGACGTGAACGACATCCACAGCCGCGAACGTGATCTTACCATCCGTGCGCGCCTGGAGAAGGCCAATGGCCGGTCGGACAACCAGGTGATCTGGGTCGCCCGCTCGCGTCCGCGCCCCGCAGCGGCGGGGCAGGCGGCGCCGGCCAGCAATATCGTGCAGGTCGATCTTGCCACGCTCGCCCTCGACGCAATGACCAAATGGCTGGACGGCATGGCGGCCGATCCCGCGCCGCTGTCGGCGGATAAGGTAGTGAAGCACAAGCCGGCCGACGCGGTTGACGCCTATTGGACGCTCGACGGCAAGAAGATGGCGGAAAAAGCGAGCTGGGATAACTCCACCGCGTTCAACCAGGCCTTCCCGGTCCATTCCGAGACGCGCCTGGTCGCGGGCGAGCCCCCCGCCAACGACATCATGAAATGCCAGCTCAAGAAGGTCGACCTGGCCGACTACAAGGTGAAGTTCACCGCCGCGCAGGAGAAAAAGCTCAAAGCCATCTTCAAGGACGGCGTGTGCGATTACACCAAGCCTGGCGTCGGCCAGGTTCCGCTGGCGGGTACGTATCAGAAGTATTGATCGGTTCGAATTCGAGAGCTGCGAGCCGCCGGACCTGTCATGGGTCCGGCGGTCTCGTTTCAGTCGTCGCTTTTAATAAAGTTTGCGATCGAGCTGACCAGCTTCGGCGCCAGGGGGAGGGAAGTGTCGGAATAGGTGGCGATGTTGGCGGCGCGGTCGGCGGGCGCTTCCTTGAGGATGTGGTTCATGCCCTCGATCAGCTTGAGCCGTGTGCGCGGCGCCTTGTTGAGCAGCTGGGCGTCTTCAACCGTCGTCTGCAGGTCTGTCGTCCCTTGAACGACGAGTGTTTTCTTGCCGGCCTTGCGCAAAACCTCGACCGGGTCGGCGGCGTAGGCGGAAATCATGAAGTCCTGCACCTGCGGCGCAAACAGCCTGAGCAGGACGGGATTCATGCTGGATGTATCGACATGGCGCCCGGCCTTGAGTTCGTCGATCGCGTGCAGCGCTTCCGGCAGGATGGAGGCGTTGGCCGGATTGGCCTGGAGCTGTTCGCGCATCACGTCGAGCACGGGGCGCCCCGCGCCGGAAACCAGGATCAGGCCGCAGACATCCTTGCGCCCCTGCGCCGCG
>DASZSI010000132.1:0-6211 GCA_035548775.1 Hyphomonadaceae bacterium | reverse complement strand
CGCTCGAATGAGCAAAAATGCCCTTCCGGGCGGGTTCACGAGGAGCGGAGCGAGCTTTTACACTACACGAATGGTTCGTGTAGTGTAACTCGAAGACCCTACCTTGAGGCTCTTCCGCCGCATTGCACTACACGAATTATTGATGTAGTGCAACACCATGAAGCCTATCCCGGCCACACTGCAGACGGCCTATGCCAACCTTTTGCAGGCCCATCTCAATTCGCCCCCGTTCGAATTCGAAGGCGCGCCCTACACCACGGTCCGACGCGGCAAGACCTATTGGTACGTCAACCAGCGGGGACTGGGCTCGGACGCACCGCGGCAGCGCTATCTCGGTCCGGACACCGAAGAGATGCGCGCACGGATCGAGACGATGCGCGTCTCCGTCTCCGATCAAGCAGACTTCCGTGAAAACTGTTCGCGGATGATCGCGCAACTGCGCGCAGGCGGCATCCCCGCCATGGATCGCAGGACCGGGCCCCTCTTGCGCGCGCTCGCCAAAAGCGGCGTGTTCCGGCTTGGAGGGACGCTGGTCGGCACACACGCCTTCCGCCATTACGACCTTGAGCTCGGAGTCGTTCTAACCGGCGACGACGCAGAGGATATGCGCCTGCGCGAGACCGACGATCTGGATATCGCCAGCTTCGAAAGGTTGTCGGCCGTGATCGACGACGAGGCCGAGCCCGATCTGGCTCGGGCCCTAACGGGCCTGGGTTTTTCGCCAGCCAACACGTTGCGCAAGAAACAGCCGACGACATGGCGTCACGCGCGTTCGACCTATGCGGTCGATTTTCTAACGCCGTCATTCGAGGAAGACGAAGCTCCGCGCTATCTGGAGGCCCTCAATATCTGGGCGCAGGGCCTTCACTATCTCGACTTTCTAATCAAGAACCCGATGCCTGCTGTTTCCATTTATATGGAGGGCATTCTCGTCCAGGTTCCCCGACCCGAACGCTACGCCGTGCACAAGCTGATCATTGCGCAGGATCGGCCAGCCGGATCACGAGCGAAAGCGCGAAAGGACGTGCAGCAGGCCCGCGCCATCATCGGAGCAATGTCGGAAGACGAGCCCTATGTGATCAAGCAAACAATCGCCGAAGCCGACGGCCGCGGCCCGACGTGGCGCACGGCGCTGGATCGGGCGCTGGAGGTCAAGTTCACCGATCACCCGCCTTTCCGGGCCAACGGAGATTCAATCCACCTCGAAGCAACAGCGTTAGGCGCCAAGCCGACATTTCGAATTTCCGGTTCCGCGCTAGCCATGCTCGCCAAAGGCAGCGGGCAAGACGACGAAGTAATCGCCAAAGAGCACCGCGATCTTATCGAAAACATGTTCCGGCGAAAATTTCGTACCCAACCATCCGCAGACACGCTTTTGCGCGCAGACGACCTCGCGGAACTCGCCAAGGCGGCTCGCTAGCCCTAGCTATCCCCTGTTCGAAGCAATCCTAGGCGCGGCCTTGCCCTTCTTCGTGCCGTTCTTCGCTTCCGCCTTCTCATAGTCCGACTTGTTGCCGGAGAGGATGCCGGGCAGTGCGTAGTTTCCTTCATGGCAGGCGTATTCATAGATGACGCCTTTCATGGGGTGGAATTCATATTCGCCGCCCCAGGGTTTCGACCACATGGTCGGATCGTCGACCGTGAACTGATAGTCGAGCCGATCGGGGCCCACACGCTTGAAACGCTCCGTGACGGTCAGGTTCTTCCACGAACCCATGAAGGCTTGAGCTTGCGGGATGTGATTGGTTTCGACAACCAGCGTGTCGCCGTCCCAATGGCCAATAGAGTCACCGAAGTAAGGGCGCAGATCATCCTTCCTGTGCTGGCCATTCAGCCGGATGATCCGCGTATCGTGATTCATCTCCACTTCGATCACCACGTTCTTCGGCGTCTGGATGATCTGATAGTCGTTGTTGTAGAAGCCGTTCGGAAACATGGGCGGCCCGCCATTGCGACCGAAGCCGATGATGCAGCGTTCGCCTTGTGATCGGGTCTCGTAGTCGAGATTGGCGTAGGGTCGCCTGGTCGATGCGCCGGCCGGACCACCTTCGCCATAGCCGCGCGCGTTGGGCTGCTTGCCGCTGATGGTCTTGGGAATTTGGCCGTCGGGCGTGGTGATCAGCGACGTGCGCGGCTCGCCGTTCACGCGCATGATCTTGCTGCCCGGATCGAGCCAGAAATAGTTGTAGCCGCCCACCGCGCCGCCGGCCGCCTTGAACTCGGGCCGCTCGTTCGGGTTGGCGGCCCGATATTCGGCGCCGGCCTTGGGATCGGTCGGCTTCTGGTCGCTCTTGAATTCGGCCACAGCGGCGCCTTCGATCTGCTGGACCTGTTCCGGCGTGAAGACTGCCTCATCCTTGTATTTGGCGGCGCGCACCATTGGGGTCAGCGTAGAGTTGGACCAGAAGCCACTGATGTCGGGCTGACCGAACGGCTTTTGCGGGACGACATAGCTCGTGGGCTTCGCCGCCGGCGTCTGACCGAACGCAAGACCGGCGCTTCCCGCATAGATGACAATCCCGACGCCAAGCCTCGCCGCGAGCGAACTGAAGGATTTCAAGGTGGGACTCCTTCCCTTTCAAGCTCACAACCGCCACCGCACCTGCCCCGCGCGTAAATAAGCGCGGCAGATGCTCCGAAAAGGTTCTGAGTCGAGAGCTAGGCGGAGCGGCCCCGCACTCAACCGCATCCCGATGACAGTGGCGTGAGCGAGTTTCAAACGTGCGTTCAGTTCTCGACAGCCAGGAAAATTTCGGGACGCGCAGTCAACGATCCGCGACAGCGCCAGCCGCCACATCATTCCACATCGCGGCGATCACACGGGTGCGAACGTCGTTCTCGGTCGAGGGGACCCGCGGCCAGAGGGTGAACTGGTGGGAGATCCAGGTCATCTGCCGCTTGGCGTAGCGGCGCGTATCGCGCTTGCAACGCTCGACAGCATCGGCGAGCTGCCCGCGCCCCTCGAAGAAATCCGAGAAGCCCGGCATGCCGTGCGCGCGCATGGCCGGAAGCTCTGGATCGAGCTTGCGCTCCCACAGCTTTCGCGCCTCCTCCAGCGCGCCGGCCTTCGTCATCATGTCAACGCGGGCGTTGATGCGGTTGTAGAGCGCCTCACGCGGCGGGGTCAGCGCGGCGCCGATCCACTTCCCTGCGGCCAGCACCGGCGCCTGTCCGCCATGAAAGCTCGAGATCGGGCGGCCGGTGGCGATCAGCACCTCCAGAGCGCGGGCGATGCGCTGGCGATCCTGCCGATCGATCCGGTCCCGCGCCGCAGGATCCTTCGCAGTCAATTCTGCATAAGCGGCCGCTGGATCCGCCCGCACCAGGTCGCGCGCTCTCGTGCGCGCTTCATCCGGGATCGGCGGGATTTCGGACAGCCCCTCGGTCAGCGCCAGCAGGTAGAGGCCGGTGCCGCCGACCACGATCGGCACCTTCTCTCGCCCGCCTATGTCCGCGATGTTTGCCGCAGCTTCCTTCGCCCACGCCCCAGCGGAATAGCGCGTGGCGGCATCGACATGGCCGAACAAATGGTGCGGGGCCTCGGCTTGCTCTTTCTCATCCGGCCGGGCCGACAGAATATGGAGGTCGCGATAAACCTGCATCGCATCGGCGTTGACGATTTCGCCGTCCAGCTTCCGGGCCAGCGAAATAGCCAGACGGGTCTTGCCGCTAGCGGTTGGCCCATGGATCAGGATCGCTGGCCGCATGGCCGGTAGCACGCCTCACTGTTTACTCGCGCCGCCTGCGCCGCTAACAGCGCGCAGACGATTCGCCCCAACCCGACGCTTATGACCCTGATCCTAACCCTCGTCACCCGCAGCGCCAGCGCGAACAAGATTGCGAGCAATGCGCCGGGCGGCCTTGGCGCCGCGCGCGAACGCGCAGGCAAGTCATGGTCCGTCACCGAGCGGAGCATTAGCCCCAACCATTGCGCCGAGCTAGTCGAATATCTGAGCGCCGAAACCGGTGCAGCACAGGCCGATTGGGCGATCACGCCGGAAGAGAACCGGCGAAAGCGCCTGCTGATCTCGGACATGGATTCCACCATCATCGGGCAGGAATGCCTTGACGAACTAGCGGGGTTCGCGGGCCTCAAGGAAAAGGTGTCCGCCATTACCGAACGCGCGATGCGCGGGGAACTCGACTTTGCATCGGCGCTGACGGAGCGCGTGGCGATGCTGAAGGGCCTTGGGCTCGATGCGCTGGAAGCCTGCTATCGCGAGCGCGTCACGCTGAACCCCGGCGCGAAAGAACTCGTCGCCACGATGAAGGCTCACGGGGCGCGCTGCGTGCTGGTTTCCGGCGGCTTCCGCTTCTTCACCTCGCGCGTGGCTAAGGCCTCAGGGTTCGATACCGACCGCGCCAACATGCTTGTCGACGACGGAAAGGCGCTGACTGGCGCAGTCGGCGAGCCGATCCTGGGCCGTGAAGCCAAGCTGGCCGCACTCAAGGAAGAAGCCGCCGCGATAGGTGCAACCCCAGCCGACGCGATCGCGATGGGCGACGGCGCCAACGACCTCGACATGATCCGTGAAGCGGGATTGGGCGTTGCCTACAAGGCCAAGCCGATCGTCGCCGCTGAAACGCTGGCCCGCATCGAGCACACCGACCTGACGGCGGCGCTGTTCTTCCAGGGCTATGCCGAAACCGACATCGTCAGCTGATCTGGGACCGCCGGGCTCCCGCCCGGCTAGTGCGGGTTAGCGCGTATCGAAATTCGCTGCTTCGCAGCGACTGCCAGGCAGGAGCCTGGCGGTCCCGGATCGGGCTATTTCGGCCTTACCGCGACGTAGATCGTTTCCTTGTCGTCCCAGATCTGCAGCAGCACCGGCTTGCCGGCGCGCTTGGCGCTGTCGGCGGCGGCGAGCGCCTGGTCCGGCGACGAAACAGGCTGGAAGTTCACCTCTGTGACCACCGAACCGATCTGCACTTTTCCGAGCGCATCGGATCCGGTGTCGATCGCCTGCACCACGACGCCCCGCACCGAAATCGGAATGCTATGGCGGCGGCGATCGACATCTTCGATCGCCTTGAACTTTATGCCGAGGATGTTGGAAAGCGCCTGGGTCTGGTTCTCGGCGGTCGGCTTCTCGTTCTTCTCGGTCGAGCCTGCCGCAAGTTTCACCGACGCCGTACCCGGCTTGCCGTTGCGCAGGTAGCGCACGCTGACCGCCGAGCCGATCTGGGTCACGCCCATCACGCGGAACAGGTCGCGGCTTTCCTTGATTTGCTGATTGTTGAGTGCGGTGATCAGGTCACCCGAGCGCAGGCCGGCGGCTTCCGCCGCCCCGCCCTTCACCACTGACGTGATGATGGCGCCCTGCGGGCTCTTGAGACCATAGGCCTCCGCCGTCGTCTGGTCGATCGAGCGGGCGGTGAGGCCCATCGTGCCGCGCTTGGTGACGCCGTACTGGCGCAGCTGCGCGATCACGACCTTGGCGAAGTTTGACGGCTGCGAGAAACCCACGCCGACCGATCCGCCGGCGTCGCCGGGCGAAATGATCGCGGTGTTGATGCCGACAACTTCGCCCTTGAGGTTAAACAGGGGGCCGCCCGAGTTGCCCTTGTTGATGGCCGCGTCGGTCTGGATGAAGTCGTCATAGCTGCCCGCGCTGATGTCGCGGTTGCGGGCGGAGATGATGCCCGCGGTCACCGTGCCGCCAAGCCCGAAGGGGTTGCCGATCGCCATCACCCACTGGCCGACCTGCGCCTCGTCGGAGTTGGCCCAGGGCACGGCCTGCAGCGGCGTCTTGGGATCGACCTTCAGGAGGGCGAGGTCGACATCCTCGTCCTTGCCGACGATCTTGGCCGACATCACCGTGCCGTCCGAAAGAATCACGTCTACCTCGTCGGCGCCTTCGATGACGTGGTTGTTGGTGACGACGTAGCCGGCCGGATCGATGATGAAGCCCGAGCCGAGCGAGGACTGGCGGCGGAAACCCTGCGGACCACGGCCCAAAAGTTCGTTGAATTCATTGAGCGGCGAGTTCTGGCCGAAGGCCGGAAGACCGTTGCCCTTCGCCACGGTCTGGCGCGAGGCGATGTTGACCACCGAAGGCATCAGCCGCTTGGCCAAGGCCGAGAAGTCCTCACCCGGGAAGCCGGGCCGGTCGATCGCGCCCTGGGGCTGGGCCGCCGCCTGCGGCGCCACGGCCTGGGGCGCCATCATCATGCCGCCCACGGCGACCGCTCCAACCAGGGCGACCGCAGC
>DASZSI010000131.1:0-4212 GCA_035548775.1 Hyphomonadaceae bacterium | reverse complement strand
GATCGCCCCTACGATTCCGCACATGGTGGTCAGATTCCTGCTGGTTCGCTTATTCGCGTTTGGGGCGCAAGTGTGCCCCAAACTGCGTTAAGGCGCTGATTCCACTTAGCTAAGCGTGAACTCGTTCGCGGCAAGGGAGGGGGCGGGCCGGTAGCCCGCGGGGCGCGGCGCGGTTTGCCTTGCCCGGGTACGTAAATTGCGGATTTGGCGGGCTTTTTCGCCGGACGGATCCTCCGGCGCGCTTCGCGGGGTTGTGCGCTGATGGAGCTGGGGCATGAGGCCGGCGCGACAGGGAGTGTCGCGCCGGTTGGGCGTGCGGCGAGGTAGGCGATAGTCCGAGCCGGCGTCGCGCAGGCGGCGGGAGTTTGGCGATTATCCCAGGCATCGTCTGCAGGGCAGGCTTTCGTGTCTTGTTGCCTCCGTTCACTCGACACGATGCGCGACCTGTCCCGAACGGGCCTGCCCTCTCGTTTGGAACTACGCAGTGCGAACTCGCGAGCTGTTCAAGCCCCAATGTGTCGGCGACGTTGATCATCCGGCGCCCCAGAGCACGCAAACACACACAGAGATGCGCATGCAGCATCACATATCCGTCAAACGCGGTTAGCCCGACGTGGAATTCGCTTCGCTCCGCCGCCGATGTCTGGTCTGGTCAGCCCAATGCTCGGGATGCATTTCTTCGCTTCGCTAGAGCGGTTGCTTTCGGGGCAAGGGGATCCACGTATGCGTACAAGTGAACGCCGGCGCGGACTGTACGATCGGCCCGCGCCGTTGAGTCCCTCAGCCGCTTGGCTTCGAGCCAATCGTTCAGCGTTCTGAGGAATGCCCACCCTTGAAGGCGCGCGAAACGCCGAAACTCTCGGATTTTCGCCCGCGGGAGGTCCGGCACCTCAGCGAAGCGCTCGATGAGGGGTGATGAACTGCCGGCTCGACTAGTGTTGTGCTTGATGGTGGCAAGCAACGTGGAAGACGATCGCGCTACGTACTCCTGAATCACAGGATCCCGCCCGCTCACAAGCGCCATCCGGTTGGACGGCCGATAGAGGTGCGCGGTCGTGCGAGTGATCAATCCGAGAGACTTGAGTTGTCCGGCAACGGCCCGCGCATCGGCTGAAATCCCTTGAGCGCGAACGAGCGCTTCGACACTGGGTGATGGACCCGTCAGAGGGATCGCCCGTGGTTCGATACCTCGCATGTAGCGGCGATTTCGGTGCCAAGCTTCGAGAGTTAGCGCGGCGACTGCGAGCGTCGTTGCGCACTCTGTGCCGGCTAGTACGTTGCGCTTTTTGCGATGTGATATCGCTTCGTCGCACAGTTTCTTGATCTCGCTCTCTGCCAGACCGGACTTACGCATGAAGTCGAAGACCGACACCAACATTTGCAGGTACTCCGACTGCACGCGCACTGTTTTGCTGACGGTCACGGCTTGCCACTCAAGTGTTTCGCTGGACGCGCTGCGACCAGGATCGTGACCACTAGCTGATGTTTCATTTTTCGCTTATTCCTTCGGGTAGGCACCGTGGGTAACTCGAGTGAGTGTCTCAGTCCTTCCAAGAATTCGTCGGCGCCTATCGAAGCGCGCTCTTGCATGACCTTCAAGTCGATAAGGTCTGCGGCTTTCAATGCGATCCTTCGCAGGTGAGCACTCGACTCTGTCGATCCTTGAGTTGCGGCCTGGAGGTCACCGAGGAGAATCTCCATCAGCCCCTGAATCGACCGGACAAGCCTCCTGCGCGGCGACGTGCGTTCGTTGGCCAACTCAACGCAATTTCCGCTATCGCGCACCGCCCGCAGACGACGCAATTCATCGAGTACGGCGCGTGGCGGCACGTCCCCGGCGAACGTCTTGACGAGCGAAGCGAACGACCGGGAGCGACCCTGCATTGGAAGTCGTCGTGGGGCACCACTCCGGTCCAAGTACCGCGGATCAGTCCGCCAGCCCGCGAGTACTCGTTGAGTCCGCGGCTGTCGGTTCAATGAGTCCGCTTCGAGATGCAAATTCGCTGTGAGTAGGCGCTTCACTTCGGCGCGTCGCAGCGAGGTGAGCACCGCGACTCTTGAACTATTAACGCGCCCGTTGCGACACCTGGAGATTTGAGCGGCGGCCCGGACGAATGCGTGCGTGGCCAGCGATTCGAAGTATGAGGGAGTCACGCCGATAGGAATGAGTTGCTGAGCGAGTAGCAAAAGCAGCCGCTGCAAAGTGAATGCGAGCTGCGAATCAGCGCCATCCACCCGCGCTTGGGAACGATCAGAGCGATCGCGAGCGTTAAGAGCCGAAGAGGCTTTCGAGCACTTCATGGTGGTCGGCGGTGCGAAGATGGCGAGCCGCTTTTGCACCAAGCTCTAATAGTTTGCAAGCCGAATGCCTCAGGCATTCGCCTAGAAAGGCGAGGGGGCTTCCCGCGATGCAGCGCAAGCGATCGGAGTGGCACCGAAAGTCGACCGCAGCAAGAGTTCGTCGGCAGACAGCAAAAGAGCGTGGGTCCCGAGAGACGCCACGCTCCTGTGCAGCCCGTCAGGGCTCTTTGCGTGTTTAGAGGGGTTAGCGCGCGCCGCCGCTTATTCCGGCGGTGGCACCACCACTGATACCGCTCAGCGCGCCGCCGCTAATGCCGCTCGTCGCACCACCACTGATGCCGCTCGTCGCGCCACCGCTGATGCCGCTCGTTGCACCGCCGCTGATGCCGCGTGTCGCACCACCACTGATGCCGCTCGTCGCGCCACCGCTAATTCCCTGTACGAGAATCAGTCCACCCGCGACCGGCTGGATACCCGCCACTTGCACGAGCGACCCGACCGCGATCCCTTCTGATTGTTCGAGCGGTACGAGAGAGACTAGATCGACGTTGACACCCCCTACCGTGGCGCGTCCCAGCGCCGGGACAACCTTCTGAACCACCCCCGTGAGCACGATGCTCGTGGCGCCGGGTACGTACAGCCCTTGGCGCTGAACGCCAAGGACGTTGATGACACCACGCGAATCAAATGTTCCGAAGACCGCAACTGTCTGCCCAACCTCCACATGACCCACAACGCGTGCCGGCAGCCTCTGCCCGAGCACCACGACGACGCCTTCCCGCTGATTTATTGCTTCGACCGGACCCAACAATACCAACGGGGCATCGGTCGAACGTGCAAACGCTCCTCCGCTGATCCCCGCGATCGTCGGGTCGCTCGCCGCGAAAGCAATCGCAGCGACCACTCCCCACAAGTAACGGCCCTTCATCGAATTCTCCTCGTCATTCTTTTCTGGCCACCGCCGCAAGCACATCAATCTCTTGCGGCGGAGCTTTGGCGCGCTCGCCTTTTTGCTCAACAGACTTCCCGCGCTCCGATGGACTCTGAACCGATTCGTCTTCAAAGAAATAAACACCCACTCCATACCTTTTGCCGCTCGGCAGCTTTTCCGACGCGGGCAAGCCCGTCAGAAAAGTGTCGAGCTCGACGAGCAGCTCCTGCCCTCGCTCTCCTGCCACCGCAAGAAATTGATCTCTGCCGCGCTCGGTCAATGCGTCGTCCGAGACGACCGCGCGCTCAAAATATCCAGGGTCTGTTTCAGGTCGCAGAAGGTTGTGGACGAAGTTCGCGGTGACCACACCGAGAAAACGCCCCATTCGTTCGATACGCGTGACATCGGCGCCGCGCGGCACGTATGCGCGCGACAAGCAACGCACTGTGCTTTGATCAATGACTTCGCAAGATCCCGCGGCGATGAGCTCGTCGAGCAACGCATCTCGGTCCGCCTCGGGACATGCGATCCGAACGAGCTCGTCGAATGGGCGCCGAGGCGAGTCCGGAATGTCGACAAGGTCGAGATCCATGGGCAAGCCGTACGCGCCCGAGAAGCTGGAGTGGGTGTGCCAGACCGTCAGAAGGTTTGTGATCTGATCGAGGCTGACGCCGGCGCGCATGCTGTGCGGTGCCCCCGCACGAAGGGCTTCTCTCAGCGCCACAACATCGGATCGATTTAGCCCCGCAACGACGGCAAGGCGTGCGTCGGTAGTGGGGCGGTTTTGCTGCTTGAGGCGAGCCTCGAGTGATTCGATGTAGGTGCGCCGTACTACACCTGAGATCTCGCTTGCTGTGATGCCGTACTCAAAAGCCACACGCATCAGTGGCCTTATGAGTGCTGAGAACACGTTCAGCACGGCTTCTTTTGGTGATGCGCCCACAACTCCCCGCTTCGTCCTTTGACATAACCGTAGGCGG
>DASZSI010000130.1:0-3121 GCA_035548775.1 Hyphomonadaceae bacterium | reverse complement strand
GCAGCACGACCGGCACACCAAGGTTGGCCGCCTGCCAGGCCGCCTCGGACCCCGCCATGCCCCCGCCGATGATATGGATCGGATCGATTGTCATGGGCCCGATATAGTCTAGCTTCGCGCCAGGATGACAGGGGGAATTCCAATGAACATCATCCGGAACAGGCTGGCGGCTTTAGTTGCTTTTGCAGCCTTGGGCCTCGCGTTCGCGCCCGCCGCGTTTGCCGACATGAAGGCCTACAACGCGGCCGTGAAAGCAGGCGACTACAAGACCGCGTCGCAGGAGGCCAAGGGCGTCTGGTCGAGTTGGGATAAATCCAAGCCCGAGACCGCAACGGTCGCCCGAGAGTTCGGGTTCGCGGCGCTGGTAGCCGGCGACAACGAGGCCGCCCGGGATTTCGGTAGGTTCCTGGTGGAAAAGGGCGCCTTGCTCGCAACCCCGGACGATCAGCCCCTCGTCTCCGCCGTCCTGTTCCGCGCCGCCGACTACAAGATCAGTCGCAAGCCGCCCGCACTTGCTGCTCTCCGCGAAGCCCTGAGTGCGCGCACAGCCGCGCAAGGCGTCGACATGACGACCGTTCTCTCATGGGAGCTGCTTTACACCTCTGATTGGAACACCGGCGCTTTCGACGATGTCGACGCCGACTCCGCAGCCGCAGCCGGCTACTTCGCTCGCAGCCCCCAGCTCAAGCCGCGACAGCGCGACGCCGAAATCTACTCAGCAGCGGGATCGTTTCTCGGCGGCCGCAATCGCCTCGCGCAGTCCAAGAACTCGTTCTATTCGGAAATGGCGGACCTGCATGACAAGATAACCGCAGACATCGACGCTGCGACACCTGCGGGCGCCGCGCAACTCTGGCCCTTAAAGTGGCGCGCCGAGGCTTGGACCGATGCAATGTGGTCCTATCTATCCTCGACCTACGAACAGGTCGGGTCGCTGACCAAGACTCGGATCGAGGAACGCAAGCTGACCGAGCCGCGACTGGCCCAGTTCGAGGAAGATGCCGGCGCCGCCGCCATTCCGGTGTGCAAGGGTAAATGGGAAGGGGTCAGCAATCTCCATTATCCGCCAAGCAAGCAATTCCACGGCGCCGTCGGCTCCGTCATCGTGAATCTCCGGACGGATGCTTCTGGAAAGGTGATCAAGGTCGATACTCTGGCCGCCATTCCGGCCGACGTATTCGCGCAGACCGTCGTCGAGAACGCCTCCAAATGGACCTTCAAGCCGGATGCGGGCGAGGCCAACTGTCGGCTGAATTCAAACAACCGGTTCTTCAAGGCAGTCTTTGTTATCGGCTAGCGGCGGGCTCGCGTCCCACGTGTAGATTGGGGCGACTACACGTTCCGCAGGCGAAAAGACTAACGGCTTCACCGGTGGAATTTTCGGTATAGTCTTTCGCCGGTCGATCGGGTCGGAATCGGCGATGACGTCGTGGTTGCCTAGAGTCTTTTGTTTCGTGTGCCTCGCCGTCCTTGGTGCTGGGCCTGCCGCCGCCGACATTGCTGCGTTCAACGCAGCGGTAAAGGCCGGCGATTACAAGGCTGCGGCTGCCGCCGCCGCCGATACCTGGCCAACGCTCAAGCAATCCGATCCGCAGATCGCAATCGTCGCGCGCGAATTTGCCTGGGCCACCATGCTGGCCGGCGATCCCAAGTCGGCGAAGACCTATGCCGGTTTCCTGATCCAGCCGCCGCAGGAACTTGGCCCGCGCGACCCCACGCCGGCGGTATCGAAAGTCCTGAACGCCTGGATCGACTACGCCATCAAGCCGACCAAGGAGGCGCGCGCCGCGCTCATCGGCGCATTGATCGCCCGCGCCGGCACGCCGGGACGCGACCTGATTTCCGTACGCGCAGCCCAGGCCCTTGTTAGCGACAACCTGGCCGACGGCCGCTGGCAGGAAGCCGCCGAAGCCGCTTCCACCGGCATGAGCATTGTCTCCGGCTTTGGCGGCGACATGAGCGACACCGGCCTGGCGTTCGAACTCGATTCACTGAGCGCATCGTTTGTCGCCAATCCGGCCGTTCCTGCGGCCATGCAGTTGCGGCAACTCACCGACCGCGTTCTGGACGCGGCGCTTGCCGCCAAGGATCCCGACCTGCACGACCGGCTGACGCGGATATTCTATTCGGCGAAAGCGTGGGCGGAGGTTTCGACCAGCCAGCTGACCCAGAACCGCAAGACGATTGAGCCCTACCAGTCGCGCAATCCTGGCGACAAGCTTACGCCTGCGCCCGGCGACGCTTCCTTGCCAGCCTGCGAAATTTCGCGGGCCCCTGGCGGCAGAACGCCGGCCTTCCCGGCGGCTGGCAAGTTCTCGGGCTGGCCGGGGTTTGCGACCTACCGGCTGAAGGTTGCGCCGGACGGCAGGTTCACGGACGCCCAGGTGATCGGCATCGCTCCGCACGAAGAGTTTGGAGCGACCGCCGGGAAGGCGCTGGAGGACTGGCGCTGGACCTTCAAGACGGCCGTGCGGCCGCCTTCGTGCCGGATGCCAGAATACTATTACATCGACCTCGAATTCCAGGTTGGGCGCTAGATCGCATCAGCTTGCCGGGCCGCGTCCCATGAACTAGGCAACGCCCGGTTGCTTGCCGGATCACCCGCCGGCCGGCGAAATGCCCTCAGCAGGCGGAAAGCAGAATGGCCGACGCCTCCTCCGGCAAAGTCCCGATCGTCGAGTGTGTATCGGCGTCCTGGCGGTTCCTGATGGCCAACTGGCAGCTTTTCCTGCCGGCCGCCGCAATCACCGCGCCTTTCGGCGCCGTTTCCAACTACCTGCTTGCAACCTCTGGCGGAACCGGGTCCGCGATCGGCGAGGGGATTGGCGAACTCCTGGCCATGGTCCCCGTTGGGCTGGCCGGCGTCGCCTTCAGTGCAGCCGTCCTACGCAAGGCGATCCGCGACGAGTTCAGCGGCATCCAGGGTCTTCAGTTTGGCGCCGATGAGTTTCGGCTGCTAGGCGTCGCCGCTGGCCTGACTTTATTGTTCGTGCCGTTCATCCTCATTGGTTCGCTGGCGCTCGGCGCTTTTGTGTTGAACCGCCTCGGCAGCACGCCGGAAGACCTGCAGAAGGCGTTGAGCGATCCCGATGCGCTCTACCAGGCGCTCTCCAACGCCTTG
>DASZSI010000129.1:0-2478 GCA_035548775.1 Hyphomonadaceae bacterium | reverse complement strand
GCCTGCGTTCCGTTCCGCGCGCCAGCTCCTTGATGTAGATGTCCGAGTTGCCGGCGAATTCGCGGCTCAGCGCGATCGACTTGCCGTCCGGCGAGAAGCGCGCCGCGTAGCTCGTGGTGTTCTGCCCCTCGGCCAGCATTTCCTGGCGCCCGTTCTCGATGTTGTAGAGATAGGTGCGCAGCAACGTCGCCTGCGGATATTTCGGATCGGGAATGTAGGCGCCGTAGATGATCATCTGCGATGACGGAGAAAAGCGCGGCGAGATGATCTGGTCCTTGCCCGACAGCAGGAACTCCGCGTTGGCGCCGTCCTGGTCCATGATCGCCAGGCGCCGTCGCGTCGGCCCGCCCGCCTCGCCGGGAGATTCTGAGACGAACACAATGCGGCTGTCGAAATATCCCGGATCGCCGGTCACCTGAGACTAGACATCGTCGGCGACCTTGTGGGCGAGGCGGCGCCAGTTCAACGGGTTGGGATAGGCGTACTGCGTCGCGAACTGCTGTTGCGATCCCTCGACGTTGTAGAGGCGGAACTGCACCGTCATCTTGTTGTCGGCATCGACCACGACATTGCCGACCAGCAGCGCCTGCGCGTTAATGGTCTGCCAGTCGGGGAAGCGTGGGTTCAGGGAGATATCCACGTCCTTCTGGATGAAGGACGACTTGTCGACGATCTCGAACACGGCCGAGGTCTTGAGATCCTGCCGCACCACTTCGCTCAGCTGCGCGGCGGCTTCCGCTGCGCCCGGGCCGGTGGCGTCGAAGTCCGGCACGGCGATGCGCACCGGCTTGAAGTCCACGCCCTCGACCGAAACGTGGAGCTGGGCGACGGCCGAGGTTGGGCCGAACACCATGGCCAGGGCCATCAGGGCGAAGGTGAAATACCGCATCGCTGTCGTCCTCTTGGCTGTTCCCGACGGCCTGGAAATCATGGTTTTCGTCATGGCAGGAACTCGATGTCGATGTATTGCGCGGGTTGAACCTGGAAATATTCCTGCGGCACCTGGAAGCCCAGCCGGTTGCACTTATCCAGCGCCGTGCGGGCAAAGCCGATGAAGGCCTGCATCGGCGGATCGCTCGAAGGCTCGCGCGGATCGACCAGTTGCGGGTCTCCAAGGAAGTGACCGGAAGCCGTGAAGCGGACGCGGATCACCGCGCGCAGGCGCCGTGCATCGGCCATGTCGTCATGATCGGTCCAGCAGCCCTTCGCCAGCAGCTGGGCGCGGATGAAGTCGGTCACCGTGGCGGTCATGCGCTTCATGTCGCCGGCGCCGGCCCGCGCGCCGGCATCGGCCACATTGCGCAGGTTCGCCGCCTTGTCGGCGGTAGCGTCGCGCTTGGCCTTGGACGGCTTGTCGTCGGCGGCGGAAATCAGCGCGTTGAGGTTCTTCAGGAAGTCCTTCTGGTCGAGCTTGCCGTCCTGCTTGGCGTCGGACCTCTTGTCCGGCTCCTTCTTCGGCGGCGGAGGCGTCGACGCGTCAGGCACGAAGGTTTCAGGCGGCGGGGGCGGGGGAGCGGCGGCGGCCTGCTGTTCGGGTTGCTTGGTCTCCTCGGCTTTGTCGTCTTCCTTGGCCTTCTCGCTCACCGGGGCGATGTTGGTGGAATCCGAAATGGTCACCAGGTCGAGCGGGATGACGATCATCGGCGCCGGATCTGACTTCAGAGCCGGCGCGACGACCATTCCCGCTGCGACGAAGGCCACGTGAACCGCGACCGAGAGGATACCGCCAATCCGCATTTCCTAGGGCTTGCCTCCCTCGATGATGCGTTTGACCTCCTCCACGTTCTTTGAATCGACCGGCAACCCCGCATTGCTGAACCCCGCCTGCTGCAGGAGCGTCAGCACCTGCATCACCTTGCCGTACGGCACCGCTTCGTCGGCGCGCACATAGACGCGCTTGTCCATTTTCTGTTCGGCGATCGCCTTCAGCGTCGGCGCCAGCGCGCCGAGGTCGACGGGCTTGTCGTTCATGCCGACGAAGATCGAGCCAGCCTTGTCCAGCGTCACCACCAGCGGTCTTTCCTTGTCGGTCTGCAGCTGGTTCGCCCGCGTCTTCGGCAGGTTGACCGCCACGCCCGTCGCCAGCATCGGAGCGGTGATCATGAACACCACCAGCAGCACGAGCATGACGTCGACCATCGGCGTGACGTTGATGTCCGCCATCGGCCTTCGCCGGCGACCCCTGGATGATTTGCCGAGCATCATCGCCATGATCAGAAATCCCGGCGCTCGCTGCGCTGTTCGCCTTGGCCGCGATCAAGCAGGCGGCGCGACAGCCGCACCGAGACCTCCTGCGCGAAGGTCGCCATGCGCTCCGAGAACGCGGTGATGTCGCCGGAGAACTTGTTGTAGAAGATCAGCGCCGGAATGGCGGCGCCCAGGCCCATGGCCGTCGCGAACAGCGCCTCGGCGATGCCTGGCGCCACGACGGTCAGGTTGGTCTCCCCGCGCGCGGCGATGTCGCGGAAAGAGTTCATG
>DASZSI010000128.1:0-30677 GCA_035548775.1 Hyphomonadaceae bacterium | reverse complement strand
GAAAGCGCGAAGAAGATGCCGCGCGAAGCGTTGGAAGAGATGCAGCGCGACATCCTCGCGGAGGCGCGCGACGGCTTCCAGCTGGTTTACGACGTGCTCAACGTTTCGAAGAAGAGTTCGACGGTGCTGACGGAAAACCCGGTGCTGGTCGACCTCTGGAAATTCATGAACGGACCGGACTTCATCGGCTTCATGCGCGACATTACCGGCGAGACCCGCGCGGCCTGGTGCGACGTCACCGGCACGCGCTATCGCCCCGGGCATTTCTGCGAAGCGCACGACGACAGCGCCGACGATGGCGAGCGGCTGGTGGCGTTCGTCCTCAACCTAACGCCGCGCTGGCGGGTGGACTGGGGCGGGCTGCTTCTTTTCATCGACGGCAAGGGGCATGTGACCCAGGGCCTGACGCCGGCGTTCAATGCTCTCAACCTCTTCAAGACGCCGCAGCTGCACTCGGTTTCAGCCGTGGCGCCGTTCGCAGGCGCAAACCGGCTGTCTTTCACAGGTTGGCTGCGGCCTGCCGGCTGATCTGGCCGGCTGATCTGGCCGCCTGAACATCCGGCAATCCCATCACGGCAGCGTGTGAGCCGCCCCGCCTTTCGGGGCGCGGGGGAGGGCGATAAGGTCTCGCCCAGACTGGTCTTCGAGCCAGCGGAACCCTCGGGAGGGAAGTTCATGAAACTCGCAATAGCGATGGCCGCGGCCTTCGCGATCGCAGGAGCGGCCTACGCCGATCCGGTGAAAGCAAAGGTGACCGGCGGCACGGTGGTCGGCGACTTGGCCGATGGCATCGCCACCTACAAGGGCATTCCCTATGCAGCCGCTCCGGTGGGCGACCTGCGCTGGAAAGCGCCTGCGCCGGTCGTAGCCTGGAAAGGCGACAAGCAGGCGACAGAGTTCAGCCCTATCTGCATGCAGCGCTCGCGCGGCGGCCAGGCTGTATCGGAGGATTGCCTCTATCTCAACGTCTATGCCCCGACCGGCGCCAAGAACGCGCCGGTGATGGTATGGATCCACGGTGGCTCCAACCTCACGGGCTCGGGCTCGATCTACAACGGCGCGGCGTTTGCGAAGGACGGCATCGTCACAGTGACGATCAACTATCGCATGGGCGCATTCGGCTTCTTCGCTCATCCGGAAATCACCAAGGCGGCCAAGAAAGACGAGCCGCTCGCCAACTACGGCCTGATGGACCAGACCGCGGCGTTGCAATGGGTGCAGAAGAACATAGCGGCCTTCGGCGGCGATCCCAAGCAGGTGACGGTGTTCGGCGAATCCGCCGGCGCCATCGACATCTATGCACTGCTCGGCCTCAAGTCCTCGAAAGGCCTGTTCAATCAGGCGATCCTGGAATCGAACATCACCTGGGGAGACAGCGCGCCGTTGAGCGACGCTGAAAATGACGGCAAGGCTCTGATGAAACGCGCCGGCGCGGCCGACGATGCAAAGCTTGCCGATATGCGCAAAATCCCGGCCGAGAAGCTGGTCGAAGCGCAGGGCAGCGCCCGCTTCCCGATGGTCGACGGTCGCTTCATGACCGAGACCTCGCTGCAGGCGATGGCCAACAAGCACACGCTCGATGTTCCCCTGATCGTGGGCACCAACAGCTATGAGGCCTCACTCGCCCAGCAGATCAAGGACGCGGCGGGGCAGGCTGACTGGACCAACAACATGGCCGGCGCCCCCGCGCGCTACATCGCCAAGCAGTCGGCCGACGGCAAGCCCAGCTGGCTATACTTCTTCTCCTATGTTGCGACCGCCCGCCGTTCACCGGAGTCGCCAGGCGCCTCGCACGCCTCGGAGATATCCTACGTTTACGGCGGCATGACCCGTCCGCTTGGAGGCGGCGCGCCGGCCGCGGCAGGCGGTCCCAACGCAGCAACACCCGCAGCTGCACCCCCGGCGCCTCCGCCCCCGTCCGACGAAGACAAGGCGATGGCGACGCTGATGCATTCCTGCTGGGCGGCCTTCGCCAAGACAGGAACCCCGACCTGCGCCTCCGGACCGGCCTGGCCGAAATACGATCCGGCAACCGACCAGCTCATGGAGTTCGGCTCACCCTCGGGCGTCCGCACCAACTTCCGTAAAGAGGCGCTGGACAAGTTCACCGCAGCAGAGGCCGGGGCGAAGTAGCAAAAAGGTCAGTCTCATATTTGAAACCCCGGAGGCAGGGCACTGTCTCCGGGGTTTTGCTTTGGGGGCGGCCGAAATGGGGGCGCCAATATCATCGCTGGAAAAGGGCAAGGCGGTTTCCCGATAACCGGGAAAAATACCGGGAAAGATCCGCGCGGCGTCGGGCGCACGATACATTAAAGGCCCCTAAATCTCGGCTTTCAGCCCTTGCTACGCATCGTTGCTAAAATCGGAACAGGGAAAAAATTGGCATGCAAGTGGGAAACTAACGGTCAGGCCGTCGATCCTAACGCGTCTGGCGGTGGGTTCTTGTTAGAAGGCTAAAGGGCGCAAGCGCGGCTCTTGTCGAACGCAAAATCGGCGCTGGGGACAGTCGCCCGAGGCTTGGCGAATGCGCGGCCAGCGCAAGACCGGCGCCAGCCGCGCTAGGCAACTACACCTCGAACAACTCTTCGATCTCTTCGTGGACTTCATCCAGGTCGATTTCGTCGGCCTTTAGGATGGCCTTGGACAGAAGCGTCCGCTGTTGCTTGCCAGGCAAGCTTTTCAAGAACAGTCGGAAGAGAATGAACATCGCTTCGATCCGGGCTTCGTTGATCGTGAGTTTTGGCATTTGAAGTCTCCCAACCCCGCCGACCCATTCGGCGTGGTGAGACCATTCGGTAGCGATTTGCTTGTTTGCGCCGCTGCTTCGTGCGATGAAATCGCCGGGAGAGTTGGGGATGTCGCACAAAGTAGTTGTGTGCAGCCGTTGCGGTTGCCGGGTTTGGGAAATTCAGGTCATCGGCGGGTTCAACGAAAAGCGCTGTGCGCGCTGTGGGGGGCCTTATGGCGATTATCGATGGCTGGTCTTGTACTTTGCATCAGCTCTCGCCGTGGCGCTCGTCGGACTTTGGTTCGCGTTGGGGTGACGAATAATCTAAGCGCTCACCCACCCCGTTCTGAACGGGATCGTCGCTCCAATCAAAACCGCCAATGTCTGATCGACCTACTCGCTCAGTTTGCGAAATGTGTCGTGCAAGAGTGTTGGGATCGCGAGAATAGAAAACGTCAACCACACGATCTCGAAATAATTGGTCCGGCTCCGCCTTCCTTTGCGATTAGGATTGTGAGCCGATTATCCGATGCAACGCCTTACGCTCCCTGCCGCTCCAACACCGCCCTATGTCGGCGGCGCCGGATTGCTCGCCGCAATGGCTTATCCCCTGCAGAGCGAGGTCGCAGAGCGCGCGCAGCTTCGCGATCGCCTATGCGCGGCCGCATTGAGGCTAACGACGCCTGAGGAAGCGCCCTTCGATTTGAGCGCGATTTCACCGGTCCATGCCGCGCTGGCTGACAGGGGCAAGTTGTCTTTGGGTCATTTTCTCAATCGCATGAAAGCGCGCGATATAGCTGCGGCGATTGCAACGCCGGCCATATGGCAGTCGATGTTTGGAAAACTCGAACGCCTGCCCGAGGGTATGGTCCGGGCCAGCATGGCCGACGCATTTTCTAAGGCAGCCAGTCTGGATCTGGTCGGCGAGGACGATCGTAATTTTCGTAAACGAGTATGGAGCTCGTCTCTTCCGGTCATGCACCTGATCTGCGCCTTCCAGTACGCGATGTGGCGGGCTGCAGAAGCCGGGATACGGGTCACATTGGAATATATTTTGTATAACCGCGAAATTCAACGAGCTGTGGTTGGGGGCTCCAACGTCTTTCTTCCGCACGTGGCCAGATGCTGGCCTATGATCAAGATGTCCGAACTTTGGCTATTTCAGTGCCAGAATTTTGCTCGTGGCCCGCGGTCCATCCTTGTCGCCTCCGCTCAGTAGCTTGACCAGCAACGCTTCTGCGCTCGACGCAAAGCGCCGCCACTAAATTCCCGATTTTACCGAAACTGACCCGCCCCCAATAACGGGAATATGGCGCCCTCCATTCGCGGACAATTTGGTCCGCGAATGGAGGACAAAATGCCTGACATCAAGACGAGCGGTCCTTTGGACCGCTCCATCACGTTCGACCGGCTAAAGCCGGGCGATCTCAAGCCTTACGTAAACAACGCTAGGGTTCACAACCGGCATCAAGTGCGACGGCTGATCAAGCTGATCAAAGCGCATGGGTTCACCAATCCCATCCTGATTGACGAGAACAATGTCATCATCGGCGGTCACGCCCGCTTGATGGCGGCGCTTGAACTCGGTCTGGACACCGTTTCCGTCATAAGAGTCATCGGGCGAAGCGAGACCGAGAAGAAGGCGCTTCGGCTCGCGGACAACGCGATCGCGCTTGAGTCCAGCTGGGACATCGAACTTGTCAAAATCGAGCTCGAAACGATCTCGCTGGACGAGGGGTTCGACATCGAACTTTCAGGGCTCAGTCGCCAGCGAGCTGACGCCATTCTGGTTGAAGGCGCTGCCGATCCGAAGGAGGACGAGATTCCGGAAGCGCCAGCAAAGGCGATTTCTCGTCTTGGCGACATCTGGGTACTTCGTCTGCATCGCCTGGGATGCGGCGACGCCAAGGATGTGGGCTTTCTCCGGAACCTATGTGACGGCGCCGAGGCGGCGGCGGCTTTTCTCGACGTGCCTTACAATCTTCGTGTTCGAGACATTGGCGGCAAAGGACGCATTAAACATCCTGAGTTCGCTGAAGCCTCGGGCGAGAAGTCACCGGAAGAATACACAGCGTGGCTGACTTTGGCCCTTGGCGCCTGTACCAGTGTTTCCCGTAACGGCGCCGTGCACTTCGTCTGCATGGACCATCGTCATGTCGAGGAGCTTACCGCTGCAGGGGCGAAGGCCTATGGCGAACGTCTCAACATCTGCGTGTGGCGAAAGTCGAACGCCGGCCTCGGTAGTTTCTATAGGTCTCAGCACGAACTCATTTTCGTCTACCGCGTCGGCGATCAACCACATGTCAACAACATAGAGCTGGGTCGCCACGGCCGCAACCGAACTAACGTTTGGGACTATCCGTCGGTCAACACATTCCGCGGAAGTCGGCGCCAGGATCTGGCATTGCATCCCACGGTCAAACCGGTGGGCCTAGTGGCCGACGCCATCATGGACGTTACACAGCGGGGAGAAGTCGTCCTGGATTCTTTCTCAGGCTCGGGCACGACGCTGATCGCGTGTGAACGGACCGACCGGCGCTTCGTCGGATGCGACATAAACCCCGGCTATGTCGATCTCGCTCTCCGACGCTGGCGCGCGCTTACCGGCGAGGAGCCAATCCGATTGTGTGATGGCCGCCGGTTTTCCGACCTGGAATCGAAGGGCGCACAATGACGGATGATTCCAACGATGGCGACTACAAAGTCGGCTACGGCAAGCCGCCCAAGCACTCGCGGTTTGGGCCTGGTAATCGCGCCAACCCTCGAGGGCGGCCCAAAGGGTCGCCCAACCTTTCGACGATGGCCAAAAGAGCCGCGCGCGAAAAAGTCACCGTTGTCGAGCACGGCCGTCGCAAAACGATCACTAAGATCGAGGCGGCATTCAAACAATTGCTGACCAAAGCTGCCGGCGGCGATCCTCGCGCCATCCAGCTCGCGATCGAAATGTTTGACCGCATCGAACGTCGCGACAGCGCTCAGCCGCAGATCATCGACACCGTGTCCCGCAAACAGCTGGACACCGAAATCCTTCAATCCCTCAAAGGCCGCATCAACGGCGGCAGGAAGACCGACAATGACGAAGAACTCTGACAACAACGGCCCGTTCAACAGCCTGCCGCCGGATATGGCGGCAGCCGTCATGCGCAACGACCTCGCCACCTTCTTCCGGATGGTGATCTGGCGCGTGCTCAAGCCGCATGAGCAATTGCTCTGGGCGCCCTTCCTGGACCTCCTGTGCGCCAAGCTGCAGGCGGTGGCCGAGGGCAAGATCAGCCGGTTGATCATCACCGTGCCGCCGCGGTTTGGCAAATCTCTAGTCGGCTCCGTCGCTCTTCCCGCATTCTTCCTCGGCAACAACCCCGCCGCCGAGGTGATGTGCGTCAGCTACGCCCAGGAGCTGGCGCGACAGTTCGGCGAGATGACCCGGAGGGTCATGGCCAGTCTGGAATACCTCGCCCTATTCGGCGTGCAACTTGTCTCAAACAAAGCTTCACCCATGCTGCTGAAAACGACCGCCGGCGGCAACCGAAGGGCCACCTCGATCGACGGTTCAGCGACGGGCATGGGCGCGCACTTGATGGTCTTTGACGACCCCCAGAAGCCCGGGGAGATGCTGTCGGACGCAATCAGGAGGTCGACCAACAGCGCCTATGAGAACACCTTCCTGAGCCGGCAAAACGATCCACGCAGCGTACGGATCGTGATCATCATGCAGCGAACACATGAGGATGACTTCGTCGGCCATGTGACCGGCCTGGGTGGGGACTGGACGGTCATCAACCTGCCGGCGATCGCGGAGGCGACTGAGACCTGGACCTACGAGACCTTCCTGGGGACCCATAGCTGGACACGCAAGGAGGGTGAGTCACTGCACCCGGCACGGTTCCCCGCTGAGGATCTGCTCAAGGTCCGGGCCGAGATCGGTGAAGCCGCCTGGGCCACCCAGTGGCTTCAGCGGCCGGCGCCGGCCGGCGGCGGCCTGGTCCAGGGCAAATGGTTCCGGCGCTGCCCGTTCGACAAGCTGCCGGAGACGTTCGACCAGATCATCCAGTCCTGGGATACCGCCAACACCACGGCGGAGTGGTCCAACTACTGTGTCTGCACGACTTGGGGGATCAAAGACAAAACCGTCTATCTCATCAACGTGTTCCGGGAGCGTATGCTCTACCCGGACCTCAAGCGATCGGTGATCGAGCGGGCAGCAATGTTCGACGCGGTGGCCGTGCTGATCGAGAACCAGGCATCTGGCAAGCAGCTCCTTCAAGAGTTGCCACGCGATGGGTTTACCATCGCACTTGGTGTGGATCCCGACGGCGACAAGCAAATGCGGATGGCCTCACAAACCGCCATCATCGCAAACGGATTTGTGGTCGTGCCCGACGATGTCCAGTGGGCGCGGGAATACATGTATGAGATGGAGGTGTTCCCGAACGGCAAGTACGATGACCAGGTCGACTCGACGTCGCAGTTCCTGACCTGGTTCAATAACGCCCGCGTGTCCCACTGGGCCCTCCGGGAGTACTATCGTCAGCTGGCCGAAGGCGCTGCAAAGTCTTCAGCAAAGGCCATGGCGACGGTGCACGTGCCGCCCGAGATAGTGACCAACACGTTCATCCTGATGGATGGCCAAAGCGTACGGCCTGATGCGGATGGCCTCATCCGCACGACTGCCGAGAACGCGCGATCTCTTCTCAGGGTAATTGGCATCACGCTGGTGGAGGGCGAGATCTGATGATGGGCGCCGACCAGGGACTGACACGTATGCCCTCTCTCATCGGCAAGTCAGCGCCGGGAAGCGTTCACCCATACTGAGAGAAGCTGGGCCGGGTCGGCGCCAATCGCTGCCGCCAAGTCGACGAACTCAAGGACGTCAAGGCGACGCTCGCTACCTTCGACCTTCGCGACATAGGACTGCGACCGACGCAACTTCGCAGCGACTTCCGACTGCGTGAGGCCCGCTGCAAGGCGCGCTTCGACAATCAGCTGCAGCAGCCGTCGGTACCGCGTGGAATGGACCGATTTCCGCATGTCCGCGCCCAAGGCCCGAACCTCGGGCCCAATTGCGCGGAGGAAGCTGATCCCCGTTCAGGATTATCCCAAAATGGGATTTCTTAACGATTTCAGCCCTCCTTATGAACGGGAGCGCAAAGGATGACGAACGCGGTAACGGCAAAAGACGCTCGCTACATCAAGCTTGGTTCGGGCAACCGGCTGGCCAAAGAATGCATCGAGGGCGGTACCATTCGCCTTGGGTTCGATGGCGTGCCTCACGATCTCTGCCAGGCCGGCGATTGGGCTGGAGTTCGACAGACGCTCTGTGAGC
This sequence comes from Hyphomonadaceae bacterium, assembly GCA_035548775.1. Taxonomy (GTDB): domain Bacteria; phylum Pseudomonadota; class Alphaproteobacteria; order Caulobacterales; family Hyphomonadaceae; genus UBA7672. The sequence continues at coordinate 22,626 of DASZSI010000128.1, read as the reverse complement.
TGGGCAAAGCCCCAGGCGCCGCCACCAACCAGGCTCAGCAAATCGAAGACTTTTACACGCTCGGGTCGGACGCGCTCTGGATCACCTTCTGGGAAAACAAGCTCTGGTGGACGTTTGCCGAAGCTGGTGTCCGGCAGAACGACCACCCAGAGTACCGGCGCTTCCGCAGGACGATATCGCCCTGGCGATGCAACGACGCGAACGGCGAAGTTTTGTCGTTGCGCAATCTCAGCACAAGGCTCACGCAGACTGCTGCGTTCCGCGGCACGCTATGCAATGTCCGCGAGCGCGACTATCTCCTCCGCCGCATCAATGGCGAATCCGAGCCGTTGGTCGAGGAAGCCCTCGCTCTTCAAGCGCAGCTCACCCGCACAGCCGAACGGTTGGTGGCCGCCCTACATTGGAAGGACTTCGAGATCCTGGTCGATCGCATCTTCGCCGACAGCGGCTGGCGCCGGATCGGCGTCCTCGGTGAGACCCAGGCCGATGTCGATCTCATTATCGAGCAGACCGCAACCGGCGAGCGCGCATTCGTTCAGGTGAAATCGCGGGCCACGCCGGTAGTGCTCCAAGACTATATCGAGCGGTTCCGTGAGTACGGCGACTGTGATCGCATGTTTTTCGTATGTCATTCGCCTGCAGGCAAGTTGCGGGTCCATTCCGTACCAGCCGGTGTAGAAATGTGGTTTGCCGAAACTGTAGCGCAGAAGGCTGTACGCGCAGGCCTATTTGAATGGGTCGTCGAAAGAGTCAGATGATCCCGAGCCCTCCGTTTTCAGACACCCGAATTTTTTCAGCTACGATCGCGACTCGATCGACGGCGAGGGGGCAGAGCGGCGGAGCAGAGATGCTCACTAACCCCGTCTACGATTTGTCGTCTTGTTGGCGTTCGACTGCAACAGTCTTCCCAGCCAGCCAACAGGTTTGCGGCCGCGACGCTTGCGGCGCCGCACCACCTGGCCGTTCATCTTTCGCTTCAACGGGCCGTCGCGATTGGTGAGGAATGTGCGGGACTGGGAGGAGGGGCTCAGTGCGCGAGCTCTGCGACGGGCTTGTTGCCCAATCTCGCCTCTCACTCTTTGGCCGTGGAGCGAGGTGAGCTGATCTTCCTCCGTCTTGGACCAGGCGCACGGCCTGCAATAGAGCGCCCGGTTTTCTAGCTCGTTCGATCCCCCCTGACTAAGAGGCGTAAGATGTTCATCAATGATGAGATCCGCCTTGAGCTTTTCACGGCAGGCAGCGCAACAGCCCTCTTGGTTGAGCATCAGTTGCGCGAATTCGACACGAGTCAGTTTTCGGCGAGCCACGCGCGCAGGGGCCGTCAGGGCCACAATCGGTCGACTCTCCATCAGCGCTTCTCCTTTTCTACTTCAAGGCGACGATGCTCGGCTCGAGGCTCGTCTTGTCTCTCTTTGGGATTACGGATGGTCTCAGTCGCGGAGAGTGGAGTAAGCCCTATCGGTTCGCACATCCTATCCTTAGGTGTCCCAGGTGACGGTCGGGTTTGTCTCCGGCGTCGTCGTCTGCAAGGAATCGATTGAGTCATCTCTCCTGACGCCCATCTCGCTAGCGCCTCACCATGAAGCTCGCTTAGAGGCTCAGTTCGTTGGAATATCTTCTCGAACTGCCGTGGCAGCTTGATCGCGGCATGCTCGCCCGGGAGCGGGCTTGTCCAAGTGGGGACGCCCTGGGCGCCGGGTTTGAGCAGCGCACACAATCCCAGCTCGAACATGATCTCGGGGGCGGCCACCGGCACATACCCCATCTCGACTGGCTCAACGCCTGAAGTATCCCTCGGCATGCGGGAACGCTCCTGCGCCCGCATGCAGACGACGACGTGGATGTTGAGCGTGAGGAGCCGGGAGAGGAGGGCGCGACGGGAGGTCTTGGGCCGTCGCCAGGCCGCGGCGGCGAGCTTCTGCTGCTGGATGGGATCTGAACCCGCCAGCCGGTCAAGCTCGGCGCCCACCGCATCGAGCATGCCGCCGGGACCATCATGCTCGTGGGAGAGGCTATCGATTACGATGACCGAAGGGGAGACTGCAGCGGCAGCGTTGAGCGCCTCGAGATAGTCGCCTGAAGAGTAGGGCGCAGCAAAGTCGAGATGCTGGAAGGTGAACTCCCCGGCATAATGCCGGGATCTTTTGTTCTCGGTGTCGATGAAAACGATCCCGGCAGGCGGTCCAACATGCTTGGCGATCCCTGTTGCCAGTCTCAAAGCCGAGTATGTCTTGCCCGATCCCGATGGACCGGTGAGACCAATCAAGAGTGGCATGCGCTCTCTGACGGCCGGCACTACGCGGAACTGACGGCGAGGCTGGTCTGAAGAGAGATCGATCACTGCTCGCCCCCCGAGATAAGCTGCTCAGCAAGCGCTCGCTCTTCCCAGCGGGCCAGCTCCCAACCGGGTGGCGAGGCCAGGAAGGGTTTGGTCGAGTGGCCGGGGAAGCAGCTATAGCGGATTGCCTGATCCCAGAGCTTGCCCGCCGCCCGCCATTGCGCCCTCCCTAAGCTAAGGAACGCCTCCGACATCTCTATAGGCGGGGAGAGAGCATGCGGCGGCTTCTGCTCCTGCCATTGGAACATGAACTTCACCCGGCCCTGCAGTTCCGGGTGGAGCGTCTCGACCGCGTCAACGTAAGCAGCTGCCTGTATCTGGAGTCCCATGTCGGCGATGCGGCGCTCGCAGGCATAAGCATCGACCGCCCCTTCGGTGGTCTTGTAGTCGACGATCAGCGCCCGGTTGGGCGAGATCGTATCGATCCGTGCTCTTCGCCAGCCAGCGGTCTCGCCTTTCCAGAGGGCGGTTTCTTCACAGAGGAACGTGCCGCCGTGGAGGGCATAGAGCCGTTCGCGCGCGGGCTCCGCCATCGCATTGAGGGCCGCCATTTCCTTCGCAAGGATCGGGATGCCGCCCTTGGCCCGAATGGCATCGCGTACGGTTCGAGCGGCTGATGTGCGATAATCCTCCGCATCGACCAGCTCGACCGGCTTGCCGCCGAACAAGACACTGTGGACCGCGCTGCCGCGATCCGCAGCTGAGCTTGCAACATAATCTTCGCCAAAGGGCGATCTTGGATGGGCCCGCCAAGCATGCAGCAAAGACTTGCCGATCACCAGCATGGCACCGTGCGAAGAGAGCGATGGTGAGAGGCAGGGATCGGCGTGGTAGGTTTCATCCTCCATCCGATGCCAGCCTTGGGTGGCGATGGCATCGGAGGGCACGTCTGAGAGCAGGGTGGGCTTGAGCGCGACCGCTTCAGTTGGTGGCGTTGCCGGGGATCCGCCGGCATTTGGGGCAGAGAGATCAGCCGGGCTCTTCGTGGTGCGAGGGGCGCGGGCCATCAGAGCACCTCATTCGTGCGAACGACCGGACAGGGCCGCGGCTGAACCGCAGGTGCGGATTGCGGTGAGGGTTGGGGCTGGGGAGGGCCTAGAGGGCGCGGCGTATCGGGACGCCTGCGATATCTTGGCGGCGGGCGGTCAAAGCGGAGAACATAGGCAAAGGTCCCGCGCTCCACATCCGATATGCATGTTGCAGTGCGTGGTGTCTCTCTCATCGGTCGGCTCCCGTTCAAACCGACTCAACCACCGCTCCACGTGCACCTGCATTCAAGTGGAATGACCGGGTTCCGCGCTGTTCGCAGAAGAGTGTGGGATGTGGGAGACTGGGCGAAGGTCCGATCGCCCTTGGACCCTACCGCTGGCTAGCCTTCGCCCCACAGCGAGGTTCACTATTGGTAATCCGGCAAGAAGGAATTGCCGTTTGCCAAGCCCTAGTCGGTGCGGTAATCGCATCCCGGACTGCCCGAAAAACGGTTAACGATTGGGGATCGGGCAAGGGGTGTATCGCCATGCGTATTGCTGTTTTGGGTCTTGGCTATGTTGGCGCGACCTCGATGGCGTGCCTGGCAAAACTTGGCCATACCGTGATCGGTGTCGATGTTTCGGCCGACAAGGTCGCCCTTGTGGGCAGAGGTGAGAGTCCCATTCTTGAGCCTCAAGTTCCAGAACTGCTCGCCGAGTCTTTCGCCGCTGGCCGCGTTTCGGCGACCAATGATGCTGGCAAGGCGATAGAATCCTGCGACGCCTGCCTGGTGTGCGTCGGTACCCCCTCGCGACAGAATGGCGCCGTGGATGCGCGGTTTCTAATCGAGGTTGTTCGATCAGTTGGGGAGGTTCGAAGCCGGACCAAACGTGTGATCCCGGTTTTTGTCCGTTCCACCGCCCTGCCGTCCGTGCACGAGGAACTGATCGACATCCTGCTCAAGACCGCCGAAGGCCAACCGCCGGCCTATTGCGTCCATCCGGAATTCCTTCGCGAAGGTCAGGCCGTCGCGGACTTCTTCGATCCGCCAAAAATCATTTTTGGCTGCAGTGACGCAGCCGCAGAAGCCGCATGCAAGCAGCTCTATCCCGGCTTTGGTGCGCCGGTGGTGATGGCGCCGCCAGCCGTCGCTGCGATGGTGAAGTATGCTGACAACTGTTTCCATGCGGTCAAAGTCACGTTCGGCAACGAAATAGGCATGCTGGCGCGCACCTTCGGCGTTGACGCTCGCGAGGTGATGGACATCTTTTGCCTCGACACCAAGCTCAACATCTCGCCCAAATATCTGAAACCCGGCTTGCCTTATGGCGGGTCCTGCCTGCCAAAGGATCTGCGAAGCGTGGTGGCTTGGGCGCGACAGAATTCAATCAGCTTGCCTATGCTCGAGCACGTTTCGCTGTCGAACGAAGCCCAGGTTCAGCAGATCCTAGCCCAGGTGCTGCATGCGGATCGTCGGCGGATCGGTCTCATCGGTCTTGCGTTCAAGGACAACACCGACGATCTGCGCGAGTCGCCCATGGTCGCGATGGCGGAACATCTTCTCGGCAAGGGCCGCGAAGTCCGGATTTTTGACGACAAACTTTCGCCGGAAGAGCTTGTTGGCGGTAACCGGAACTTCGCGATGGCCAGCCTGCCGCACCTCGCCAACATGCTCGTCAAGGACTGTGCTGATTTGGTTTCTGGGTCAGACATCGTGGTTATTGCCCGCGACATCAAAGCTGCGCGCTTTGCCGCGCTTCCGTGGCGCTCCGAACAATTGGTATTCGATCTCATCGGCCTCACGGAGGCTGCGCAGGTCCGCGCTCGCGTTCGCGGACTCTATTGGCCAGGCCGGAGCGCGCTCGGCATCGAAGCCGTCGTGGCTGCGGAATAGGGTAGAGTAAGTCATGCCGACCGCGGTCGCCGTCATTCCAACACGCAATGAGGAAAACTCGATCCTTGCCGTGATCGAGGAGATCCGAGACGCGTTCAAGACGACGCGCTATGATCGTGTCGAGATTCTTCTAACCGATGACTCCCACGATAAAACGCGCAAGTTAGCCGCCGGCGTTGGCGCTTATGTGGTCAGCGGCGGGGGCGAAGGCCTCGGCACCGCAATGTTCCGCGGGTTGAAAGAGGCCCTGCGCTTCGATCCCGACGTGATCGTGGCAATCGACGGCGATGGCCAGACCGACGCAAAGGTTGAGATCCCGCGCTTCCTTGAGGAAATCGACAACGACCGTGCCGACCTTGTGCTGGGCTCGCGCTTCGCTGAAACGGGTTTGGTCAAATACAAGTACCGGACGATCAATCGGCTTGGCACGCGGATGCTGGTCTTCCTGCTCAATCGCAAGACCGGCCTCAAGCTAACCGACAGCCATGGCGGCATCCGTGCGATGACGGCGCCGGTAGTAGAAGAACTGCAGATGCTCGGCTCGCACACCTATGTGCAGGAAACCATTATCGACGCGGTTGAGAAGGGTTTCCGCGTCGTGGAGCTGCCAAGCGCATGGCGTGTCCGTCAGCACGGCAAATCACGCGTGGTGGGCTCGATACCGAAATATGTGTTCTACACTTTGCCGGTGATCCTGCTGAGATCGGGCTATCACATTCGGCTGCTTTATTCGATCGGCATCTGGCTAGTGATCGCTGCATTCGCGTACTTCCTCGTTGTGTGGTGGCAAGGAGGATTCACGGTCAGTGGTCTCAGCAATCGCACTCCGGCGCTTATCCTGGTCGCCTTGATGGTCATTTCGGGCATCCAGCTCTTCTTCTTTGGTTTCATCCTTCAGTTGCTCAACCAGGTGAAGCGATCGCTTGACCGGATTGTCTATCGAAGACGCGATCGGCGAGAGGAAAAGCCGCCCACGCGTGGTGAACCGCTGCGAAAGGTTGCCGGAGGCAGCGGAAATGGCTGACGCGCAGACGCTGCGGACCGCAGTCGTCGGCATGGGCAAGCTGGGCTTGCTGCATGCCGCGACCTTCAACGTCCTCCCCGGATGCAAGCTTGTGGCGGTCGCCGACAAGAACAAGACAGTTCTTCAGGCGCTCAAGGAGCGGACAAACGGGGTTGAAACTTACACCGACCACGAAAAGCTGTTGCGAGACGTGAAGCCCGATGTCGTGGCAATCGCGACGCCGACGGGGCTTCATGTGCCGATCGCGCTCGACTGCATCGCTCAGGGCATGCCTGTGTTCATCGAGAAGCCGCTGTCGCTGAACGGCGCCCAGGCCAAACCGTTGTTGGACGCCCTGAAGCAGAAGTCGGTCGTCAACATGGTCGGGTATATGACCCGTTTTCTTCCAACCTACCGGAAGGCGAAGGAGATCGTCGCATCCGGCTCGCTGGGCAAGCTGCAGATGCTGCGCTCGAGCATGTATATCGGCCAGCTGTTCCGCACTGGTAAGGGCTGGCGCTATGATAAGGGCCAATCCGGCGGCGGCGTGTTGATGACCCAGAACTCACACCTGCTCGACATGCTACTCTGGTATTTTGGGCCGATGGACTGGGTCAGTGCGCAACAAACCTTCTTGTATTCCAAGGGCGTCGAAGATAGCGCACACGTCTTCATGCAGTTCAAGAACGGCTTACGAGGCTATTTCGACAGCTCTTGGTCCGCCAAGCACTATCGAACTCCGACGATGGCAATCCATGTGCAGGGCGAGAACGGCACGCTTGATGTCGGCGATGACGAAGTCCGTTTGTTCCTCGAGGAGGCTTCCGCTTCCTACGCTAAAGGTTTCACAACCTGGCAGAAGCCCGACCTGCTGCACGGTTCGGCGTTCGATATCGGCGGCGGTAACTATTCCGATCAGGCGATGCAATTCCTTGGCGCTATCCGCAAGACCGACAAGGTCGAATCGGACGTCGCGAGCGCCTACACGGTGCAGTGTGTGATCGATGCTGCTTACAGCTCGGCCGAGCAACGCGGCGTCCCGGTCCAAGTCAAAGCGACGGTATAGCTTCCCATGTCGTCAACACCGCTTTGCCCAATCATGCTCGGCCACAACGCCTTTTTCGGCGTCGATCACTTGTCGGCCGCCCGCGGGGCCGAACGCGCCGCCCACTTCTCCGATCCTAAGCGCATCATGGCGACCATCGATGAGGCCGTCGCCCACGGCGCTGGGGGCATGATGATGTCGACACACGAACGAGCCGGCCCGATCGCCGACCTCATTGTCGCAAATCCATCGCTTGCCAAAGATTTCCGTATCTATCCGCTGCTTCCCTATGCGCAGAAATACGTCACGCGCTCCAACGAAGTAGGGATGGTCAACGTGGTCCTTGAGATGCTTCAGGGCACGTCGATGAGCGGCATGATCAATCTCTTCACCAGTGGCGTGAAGGCCGTCGTGGCCAAGGACATCAACGCCGTGCTGTCCGCCGTGATGCAGGTCGAGCTCAAGCCATTCGCCAAGCTCAACGTGCCGGCCGTGTTCCTGCACGATGCCTTCACAGATCTGGCGCTGGCGTTCGGCATGCGGGATGTCTTCGAATTCTATATCGATGAGATGAAGAAGACCTATGGGGCGACCGGCGCTTTTGCGACCAAGAACCTTCCGACCTTCTTGGCCCGGTTCAAGGAGTGGGGTCTGCCCAGGCCGGTTGTCATGACCCATTTCAACAAGGTCGGCTACCACATGAATCCCGACCGTGAGTCTTGTGAGAAAGCGACGGCAGAATTCGACGTTTCGATCCTTGCTATGGGTTCGCTGGCTTCAGGGTTCCTCAAGCCGGACGAGGCTTATGCCTATCTTGGAAAGGTTCAAAATATCGATGGCGTGGTCGTGGGCGCTTCCAGTCCAGCGCACATTCGCGAGACTTTCGGCGCGATCAAGGCCAATATGCCGCGTCTGGGGCTGCAGGTCGCGGCCTAAGGCAAGAGGATAAGTCGCTATGTGCGGCATTGCCGGATTCACAGGCCCCCGCGATGACGGCCTCATCGCGAAGATGGTCGACGTTATCCGGCGGCGCGGACCGGACGGTGATGGTGTCTTCCAATCCGACGGCGTGAACTTTGGGCACACTCGCCTTGCCATTGTAGACTTATCGGGCGGCGGCCAGCCGATGACGCGTGGCAATGGCCGCTACACGGTCACCTACAATGGCGAAATCTATAACTACGAAGAGCTGCGCAAGAGGATCGAGCGTGCAGGCTTCGAATTCCAGACGACGTCGGATACCGAAATCCTCCCGCTAGGCTATGCGGCTTTCGGCCCGAACCTGTTCAAGGATCTGAATGGGATTTTCGCTTTTGGCCTATGGGATTCGGCCGAACGCAAGTTGGTCCTGGTTCGCGACCATTTTGGCATCAAGCCGCTGTTCTACGCGGAAACCAAAGACGGCATCGTCTTCTCCTCCAGCGCCCGAGCTGTGGCGCTGCATCCGGACGTTGACCGATCCCTCAATCTAAACGCGGTGCGCGACTTCCTGCAGTATCGCTATGTGCCCGGCGGCGAGCATTTCTTCCGCGGCATCAAAACGTTGCCCCCGGGAAGCTATCTCGAATGGAAAGCTGGCGCGCCTGCGCAAGTGAAGAGCTTCTGGCAACCGGCCAAGCGAGTCGCCAACGGCTATTCCGAAGGCGAGTGGCTCGACAAGACGTCGGCCTTGCTTGAGGACGCGATCTCGCTCCAGTTGCGCTCCGATGTTCCGGTCGGGCTATTTCTGTCGGGCGGCGTCGATTCATCGACGGTTGCAACATATGCAGCTCGCCACTGCTCATATCAGATGACGGCCTACACCTTCTCCATGGGCGGGGAGGATGACGAACTCGATGCAGCGCGCGTGATCGCTGAGCGCGTTGGCGCCAAACACATCAAGGTCGTTCCGGATCATGCCGACGATTTCTCGCGTCTTTACGATGCGGTTGCGTGCATGGATTCGCCGGTTGGCGATGCCATCATCTTGCCGACCTACCAGCTCTGCGAGGCGGCGGGCAAAGATCTCAAAGTCGTGCTGACCGGCGAAGGCGCTGACGAAATCTTTGGCGGCTACGTGCATTTCGGCGCATTCGAGAAACTCGCGCGATTGAAACGCATGGTGCCATTTCTCGATAAGCTTGGCCCGCTCGTGCGCTTGGCGCCAGTATGGCTTCTCAACCAACAATTCGACTATCAGGCTTCCTTGGGTCATATCGGGCGGGACAAGGTCTCGCGGATGATCTCGTCGGTGAACAAGCGCGAAGCCGTTTATCGACTGTCGTCTTCTATCATCGACGATTGGGACATTGCTCGCGCCGCCAACGTGCCGCCGCCCACGCCTGCCGGTGACATGGACCTATCGCTTTCGGGCGCAATGCTGGAGACGATGAAGACGTGGCTACCCTATCAGATCCTCAACAAGATGGATCAGCTGTCCATGGCGCATGCGCTGGAGGCGCGTGTACCCTTCCTTGATCCTCGCATCTACGAACTGATGACCCACGCGCCGGATTCCCTGATGCTTACGCCAACGGAGAACAAGGTGCTGCTGCGCCGAGTGCTCGCGAAGGAAAAGGTTGACGCCCAGCGGCCCAAATTCGCGTTCCACGTGCCCATGGAAAAACGCTACAAGCCCAGCCTGGAGGCGCTATGCAGGGAATGGCTCTCGCCTGCGCAGGTTGCGAAGCACGGCATTCTCAAACAGGCCTTCGTTGCGGAAAGTCTCGCTGATCTTGATCGCGGCGAGTTTGTTGCCTCGAAGCGCCTCGTGGCAATGGCCTCTCTCCACATGTGGCTCGATGCAAATGGCGCCGTCCACTAGCCCGGCTGGCCTCGTCGCTGCGGACGTGCTGGCGCCGCTGATCGCCCCCCTCGGGGCCAGGGCGCGATCCTTCATGGATCTCAATCGCACGTCGGCTACCTATGGCTGCGCCGATCGTCCCTACTGGTATTATCGCACGCTTACCAACTTCTCGGGGTCAACCTGGCAGCAGGTGATGCTCGGTCTTGCTGCGCTCTATCGTACCGCGCACCCCGGCAACCCATTCGCCGGAAACAATGAAGCATTGGAGGCGGCATCTGCCGCGCTTAGTTACTGGGCCCGCATCTCGCACCGCGATGGCGCCTACGATGAATGGTATCTCAACGAATTTTCCTATTGTCCTACGGCGATCACGGGAGCCGGGGCTGCCCAGACGCTTGACCTTCTGGGTGACAAGCTCGCGCCGGAGATTCGCTCCCAGGCATCGGAAGCTCTTTGCCGAACCGCCGGCTGGCTGCAGAGGCGCTACAACCCGACCGTGATGAATCAGAATCTTGCGGCGGCGGTCGCTTTGGCAGGCGCGTCAAAGATTGACCCGAAATGGAAGGCCGCGGCGGAAGAGAAGTTGGAGCGGGTCCGCAGGAACCAGAACCCGGAAGGCTGGTTTCCCGAATATTCCGGCGCCGACCTCGGTTATTCGACGCTCGCGCTCGATCTGCTCGCTGCCTACGACCGGCTCGCCGGCGGCGGTGCCGGGAGCATGGCGGCAGGGCTAACTAGATTCCTAGCAGAAGTGCAGGGGGGGTGGCGCTCTCTTGGGGGGCGCGTCGGCAGCCGTGGCACCTCGCACGTCTTCCCATTTGGCGCCCTCTATTTTGCCAGCCAAGACGAAAATGCGGCCCAGCTGACCACTTCGTGGCTAGGTGGCTTATTCGCTGGCGCGGCCCCTCAACCCGTCTCAATCGACGACCGATATTTTGCCTACTTTTATTTCCCCGAATTTGCTCTGGCCTATTATCAGGCCGCACAGTCGGGGACGCCCGTTTTGGCCCAATGCTCCCAACGGCAGGCCATCATCGATCAGGCAGGATCAGGCCTGGTCATCGCCAACCGCGGTGGCTGGTCAGCCCTGATCAGTCGCCGGCTCGGGGGCGCGATCGCGTTCGACGGTGGACTCGAATCCCCAATCTATCAACTCGGATATGAGATCGACACTACTGCGGGCAGGTTCTCCTCCGCAAATTGGGAGGAGGAGTCGTCCTGCCAGCCGCCGTCAGATGGCGTGGTTACAGCCACAAGCGAGTTCCGTGCCTCTTCTTCGGGTGTACCGTTAAAGAATCTCATGGCGCCATTCCAGCTTGCCGTCGGACTTCTTGGAAACAGTGGCCTCGCCGAGGGGTTTCAGAGTCTGATAAAGAGAAAGATGGTCGCGCCGAAAGCCGTGTCAGGTTTGAAGCTCAATCGCAGGATAACGATCGGCGACACGGGACTTCGGATAGAGGACACTCTCACACCGCGCTCTGGTCTTGCGGATATCAGGCGCCTCGATGTTGCGCGAACAATTTCCATGCACAGTCCGTCGGCGCGGCAGGACGCGGCGCGTAATGTCGAGCTCCCCGACGCCATGCTGTCTACAGCTGCCGCCATGCTGAATGCGGGAAAGGCAGCGATGCTGTCATTCGCCATCGACGGTTCGACGGGCACCGTCGTGATGGAGCAGCGCAAGTGAGTGCCACACCTGAAGCCGCACCACCAGCGGCTCCCAAGTCGGTTGGCTGGGCGACCCGTATTGCCAAGGCGCCGTGGCGTCTGATCGGCATTGTTCTGCTAGTTGTCGTGCTTCTCAATATCGACCTCAATCGGTTGTTGCAACAGTTTGAGCGTCTCGGTCCTGGGCCGATCGTCATGGCCGCTGGCGCGTTCGTGCTCCTACTAGTTGGTCGATACTGGCGCTGGCGCGTTCTGACCTTAGCTGTCGGCGCCAAACAGCAGTTGTGGAGTCTGATTGTTAGCTGCAATCGCTCAATTTGGCTCGGCCTGGTAACGCCTGGGCGGGTCGGCGAGTTTCGCCGCGCCGCGGATCTTTCGGTTGTTCGGGGATGGGGATTGGCTGCCTCGAGCAGCCTCGTTCTGATCGACCTGCTGATAGATCTCGGTGCCTATACCGCCATAGGCCTTGGTGGGTTCTTGTATCTTTCACTGGCCGCACCATGGGGACCAATCTTGGCCGGAGCTGTGTTGGTCGGTGCAGTGTCGATGCTGTTCGCGCTTGGAGGGATTGCAGGTCAGGCAGCTAGGCTGTTTCCGATTCTGCTTCGCGTCCCTGGCTTTGCGGAGTTACTGCCCGCGTTGGGGGGCGGGCTTCCGGGAGGTAGGGCGCTTCAGGTCGTGATGGCCACTACTGTTGCTGCAATTGCCTACATCACAATGATCTGGTGTCTCGTTCATCCGATGCAGCCGGATTTGGATGTCGGTCAAATTGGTGCCAGCGTAGGCCTTGCAGGTGTCGCTGGTGCTATTCCCATAACCTATTTTGGCCTGGGAACTCGAGACATTATGCTAGTATCGTTCTTCGCGCACCTGGGGCGCCCTGCTGAGCAGGCGGTGGCGGTTTCGTTCTCCATCCTACTCGCACAGGTGATTGGCATTTTCGTGTCATTGGCGGCTGAGCCTGTGCTAGGGGTAGCTGCCAAACGAAATGACCGTCGGGAAAAGCCGGGTGGGTGAAATGCCAAACGCGAATACAGCCACGGTGAGCGCGCCGGCCGTTGGTAGGCTCCCCCAAGTTAACTGGGATCTGTTGTCGTCGCTACTGCGATGCCCGAGCTGCGAGTCATACGCGCTTGATCTTCGGCCCGATGCGGTCATCTGCCAAGGATGCGGCAAGTCGTACGCGGTCGACGGCGGCATCATCGACTTCGTGGGCGACGTCAACGTTCAGACGCCTGTGTTCTATGACGATCCCTACTACCGTCGTTTTATCGAGAGCATCTCCACTCTTCACGATGCGCACTATCAGCAGGGAAGCTTTTCTAACGGCATCGAAAACCGCGTGAAGGCCGACCTGTTCAAGTTGGTCAAGCCTTCCAGCGATATCAGCGTTGATCTGGGGTGCGGCCTCGGAAATGGATTTCCGCTGATCGGTGCGGAGGAGAAGATCATTGGCGTGGATTTCGAAGTGGTGCTGCTGAAGAAGACGCAGGAGCGATTCCCGAAAGCTTCCCTGTTCCGTGCCGATCTCGGAGCGTTACCCTTTCGGTCAGGTAGCCTGAAACGCATCTTCGCCAACGCGGTTCTGGAACACGTCTTCTATATTGAAAGCGCGCTTTCCCACATTCAGCGCAGCCTGGCGCACGACGGCGCCTTCTATGTCGCGATTCCGACCGAAGGCAGCATCGCAGTAGATGTCGCTCGGCTTTACACCTCGTCGCGGAATGGCAAGCTCATCGGGTTGACCGCAGCCCAGAGCCGGATCGCCCAGCGTAAGGATCATTGCAACACGATCTTCTTGCTGGAAAACATGTTCCGGAAATTTTTCGAAATCGAACGCACATCCTCCTGGCCGTTTGGTATCGGCGGAACTCACGTGAACCTGTCGAAGTCCTATGTCCTGCGGTCGCTGAAAGCACGTTAGTGGTTACGGCTTCACAAGGTGGAAATAGACCATCGTGCCGACGCTGCGGTCGAGCATGCCGTGCACGAAGCTGGGCATCACCTTACCTGCCGGTACGAAACGCTTTGGGAAGAAATGTGATTCCCATCCCATCACACGGTAACCAGCGGCTTCAAGATCCCGCGCCCAGTCGCGATCGCTCTTGGCTATCCCGATCGGATTGTCCTTGCCATCATATTGCCGGATGAAATCCGCTACTGAGGTCGCCTCGCGTCCAAGATCGGCGCCGGGGTGTTTTACTCCCAGCATCTTCATAATGCCACGCGTCGCGCCGAACACGGCAGGGCTGTGCAGCAGGCCGAGTCGATAAAGAGTGATTTTGGCTGCACCGCCAGGCTTCAGCACTCGAAGGCTTTCGCGAAAGGATTTCTGGGTGTCGGGAGTGTGATGCAGCACGCCTGACGAGAAAACCATGTCGAATTGGTTGTCACGGAAGGGAAGCTGCTCAGCGTTGCCTTGTTGCACATTGGCAGCGAGGCCTCGATAGGCCAAGTGCTTCTTGCAAAGATCGACGGCGGCGTGGGTGAGGTCGACAGAACTGACATTGGCGCCGGCCGCGGCGTATTGCACCGTGACCCATCCTGGGCCGCAACCTATGTCGAGAACGCTCTTGTCGCGCCATGCCGGGAAATCCCAGTATTTCATAGCAAAGCGTTCAATGTCTTGTCGCTTCACGCGGTCGAGTTCATCGAAGAATTTGGGAGAGCCGGGCTCCTCAAACTCATAGCTAAGAAGCGGATGCGATTCCCAATACGCCTGAACATCCTTGATCTGCGGGGCTGTAGCATTGGGCTGTGACAAGGCATTCACCTTTTAGCTGAGTCAGACGGCCTTAGGGCGAGGACGTATAGAGCGCAAGGTCAGTGCTTGAATCTGTTCGATGCTTGGGAAGAAGTTCGCGCAATTCTAGTCGTTGGGAGGGGTTGGCCGGTAAGGCATCGCACTGATCACGTGGAACCAGTTCTCGGAGAACAACTTTCCAGTTTGCAGCCAGCCTTCCAGACTGACTCGCCACATCGGCACGTCCTTGCGTGTCACCATTTCCGGCGGAGTAATGAGGGTGATCGAGCCGGTTCCCTGATCCACCCTCGACATGATCATGAACCCGAATGGCAGCGGCGGTGGCGTCGGCGTTATGATACCCTGACTTTCCTCCGCTCCCGTGAGTCGAACGTTGTCGGCGAACTGCTGGAAGTGAACCGCTGGCACGCCGTGGGGCAGGGGTTGATCGTCGGCCACAACCAGTACACCGGAAGCCCACTCCGCTCCTTTGACCACGGCTATTCTTTCGTTGGTGCCGGGAGCGATGGGCGTCGGCACTGGCGCAAATCCGAGGACTAGTCTGCCAAGTAGCGGAATTACGCACAGCGCGACCATCCCCGACGCGACCCCTATCCTGCCAATTCTCAGCTGCTTCGTGGCAGTGCGATGCGAATCCAGACGGCGCGAAGACTGGGAAAACATGCAAAGTCCCACGAATGCCGCGATCAATACGTAAACAACCGAGAAGGATCGCACGCCGTCCGTAAAATAAAATATCGTGGTCGAGGAGATGACAGCCAGCGCCACGATTCCCCAGAAAAGGCCCTCGCGACGCCAATTGCGATAAGGCAATGTAACCAGATAGCTTACTGGAATCGCCAAGAGCCAGAGTTCCATCGGGAACCCTTTTTCCATCGGCATTGCTGAGTAGCCGCGGATCATTGCCCGGGGCGTTTCACTCATGAATCTAATCGGATCAGTGGTCATGATGTGCAGCAGAGGCCGCACGTCATGGCGCAAGTTCTCTATTGCTTTGGAATAAAGCCATGCAATCAGTTCTCCGTTGGAATGACTATGTGCGGCATACTCTTCAGGGAAGCGGGTGAGACAGGCAGACCAGGAATCGCCGATGCTTAGCCCGCAGATCGTGAAGGCGAAATTGCCTGGCGATCCGCTTCCAAACAAAAGACCGAGTAGAATGTCAAAAGCGAACATGGCGAGGACCACGCTCGTCGCGATTGCAAATCGCTTTGCCTTGTCGGACCACGAATTGCCGAAATACAACCCGAACCACAGCGGAAGCGCTGGGATTAAGAACAATGCGCCCGGCCGCATCCACAACGCGGCGGACATCAGGAATACACCGATCAGGCCCTGCCAAGCCGATTTCGTCCGCAAGGCTTCGACGAAAAAGGGAACCGCACAGATCGCTACGATCAGGCTAACCGGTTCGGTCATTGTCGTGGAAAGCTGCGAGCGGATCGTCAGATAAACTAGGGCAAGAAACGTCATCCCCGCCCACACGCCGCGCCATCGCAAGATCGACATGCAGGCAAAGTACGATGCCGCGGCAAGCGCCACAGTTTGTACCGTGATGGCGAGCGTATAGCGCATGTCACCAAGGACCATAACCGTTGCACGGAAGGCGCCCGCTAACGGCCTTCGTGAAGTGAATTCAGACCAATGTCCGTCGCGAAGATAGCTAACGACGTCTGAGAAATATCCACCAGCGTCGAAATATGGAACGAGGCCGAGGAAAGACGTGATCTGGCCCTGGCGATAGAGTCCTGCCCATGAAGCGCCAGCAGAAGCCAGGAAATAAACTGCAAGTACAGGCAAACCGAACCATCTCATCCAGCGAATGATCGCTAGCTCCGTTCGTTGGGCCGCTTGTCTGACCCTGCGATTGACGGCCGCCCATCCAAGAGCCACGCCGATCATGCTTAGGATGATCAGAAAGAGCGGGATGGCCGGATCCAGCCAGCTGTATATATTGCTGACCAGCTTGGATCTAAACGGCAGAGCCAGAGTAAGCGCTTCTCCGGTAGCCATCGCCCAAACCTGAATTGCGGCGAATGCAGCGCCGCCCGCAACCGCTGCCCAGCCAAGAGCTATCAAGGCACCGTATGGAGATAACAGCACAAGTCGCAGACTCAAGCTGCTACCCTTGATCCAACGGAACATGCGCCTGCGATGCAAGAGAATTGCTAGCCCAAAAGTTAGGACGGGAAAAATAAAGGTCCAAAGCCTTGGGGTCAGGGGATAGTCAGCGCGAGCCACTGTGGTCTCAGAATTGAGCGTATCCGGCGGCAGAGCGAACAGGACTGTGTCGTCCCAGTGGCTGTAGCCCGTCACGCCCTTGCGAAGCTGGTCGTGCAAAGAATGGGGTTGTGGCAGTGGCGTGTTGTTGATCCAGAACTGCAGATCCGAAATGCCCTTCGAATCGGGGATGCGATTTCCGACGAGGCCCCACGCGCCCAGGTCTTTAAGCGTCACATATTTGAGCTGTGATCCCGTATTCTGGTCAGCGGTGAAAGGCCCGCGAAAAGTTTCGCTTTGACGGATCAGGCCGAGCTGAAGGATGATCACGCCCACGGTGGCTAGGCCGCACATAGAAAGTGCGAAATTTCCAGCCATGGTGAGTGTTAGGCGCCGAAAGTTGACTCCGCCGCGGATGAGCACCATTGCCATCAGACCCAAACCGAGGCTGAGCGTCGCGACCGGAATTGCGGCCATGAAAGCGCGAAATTGATAGGGATATCGTACGACGACCTCGGTCGAGGCGTCGTTCGGAACGCCGCGGGGGAATGAAAAAAGGACCTGATCTCCCCAATGACTGAAACCAGGTCCGCCCTTCCTGATTGTTTCATGAAGGGTATGGGCCGGCCCAGCTTCGACCCCGCCAATCCACAAACGGAGCCGGGATTCAGTACCGGTGGGGCCCGTGTCGTTTGGAATTTTCGCGCAGCAACTGAACCGCGTATCGGGAGGTAGGCGAATTGCTGCCATGTGCGAGCCGGACATTGTATCCATCTCGAAAGGCCCGCGGAAATGCATAGTGTGAGTAAATCCGCCAGCCAGTCCCGCAAGAACGCCCACGCTTGCCACGGTCATAAGTGCCAACAGGACGAGAGTCGCCCACATCGCTGGCCGAATGGCCGGTCGTTCTGGTTGAGTGATACTCGACACGCCCGCGTCCCCCCGTCCCTCGAATAGCTAGCGGCGCACCCGGTCTAGCCAAATTACAACAAATGCCAACAGTCCGCTGCCCGGCGGCAAAATCCGTGTCTTCATTATTGCCAGTTGCGTGTGCGCGCTACCGCGACTGAAGTCCCGTCCGGGTGACCCTAGGCGGTTTCAGCGTGAAATCGCTGCCTTGACGGGTTGCGTGTTATCTGAACCCTTCCAAAGGGTTGGTGGGGAGTGGTTTGCATGTTGCTCAGGTTCGACCGCCAGGCGACAGCGCTTCTAATGAGCGCGTTTCTCGCAAGTGCCTGCGACTTTGATGAGAGAATCGGCTCGACCGCTGGAACGTCTGGCCCAGTAGCTCCTGCAGCTGCCGTGCTTGTTACCCCTGCGGTGTCGCTCAAGGCACCGTTTGCCCATGAGAACGGCTTTGCTTTCACAATGCATATCGATCAACCGCCGACGGTTCGCAAGTATCATGTCTTCGAGGACGGTAGGGAACTCGGCCCAGCAGACTCTCTACATGACGACATTCGCAAGATCGGCATGGGGCGATATTCAGATTGGACTGACGGCAAGTCAGGCGCGACCATCTATTTTTCCGCGTCAGACAACTCCGATCCGAATACCAACGGTCGTAGCTACGAGCTGCGATAGCTGAATATGACTGGTTGCGAGCTGTCCTCTGCCAGCCCTTCATTTTGGTTTCGCTTCAGTCCATATGCAGATATCGTCAGCGAGGAGTCCGCTTGCCGCCTAGCTTTGTCCACGCAGCCTACAATCTGACGCGAGCTGCTGTCCGGAGACTCGGTGTCCGCAATCCACTCGCCAAGCCGCCTATGCCGACCAACCTGCAAGTTCCGCCAGCGACCACGGCCGACATCGCCTATCAGGTCGACTATGCCATCACCAATGGCTCGCTCTATCGCGACCGCCTGAAGGACATGGGAATTGACATCGCCGGTGCGCGCATCCTCGAGGTGGGGCCGGGAATCGCATTTGGCGGGATGGCCTGGCTGCGTGCGGCTGGCGCCGAGGTCGCGGTGACCGACCGATGGCTGGCGGCGTGGAGTGATCCGTTCCACGGGCCGGTTTATTCGGCTCTTGCCGACAAGTTAGACGGCGTGTCGGGCTTCGACGTGGCGCCTCTGCGCCAGATGGTGGCCGACAAGGGGTATAGCGAGAGCACGATCCGCTGCATCTACAGTGCGGCCGAGGATCTGTCCGCCATTGGCGATGGGGCGTTTGACGCTGTCGTGTCGAACGCTGTGCTGGAGCACATCAAGGACGAACACAAATCTTTCGCCGAGCTTTTCAGGATAACGCGCCCCGGCGGCGTCGGTCTTCATCAGGTGGATTTCCGCGATCACAGGAATTTCGATCGCCCGCTTGAGCATCTTCTGCTGCCGAAAGAAAAGTTCGAGGCCATCAACGATGCGGTGCATGCGGAGTTCGGATCGCAGCGGCGCCAGCCTGATTATGCGGCCGCCCTTACTGGCGCCGGCTTCGTAATCGAGCATTATGAGCGCAACGATCAGGTTTCAGCCAGTTATGTCGAGGACCTGCTTCGGCGATTGAAAGAATCGGGACGGCCCATTCCGCCGGCCTGGACGGCCGAAGCCCTCGCCGACGTGGGCGGTCTCTTCCGGCTTAGAAGGCCCTGACGAGGCGGCTCCCGGGGCGACCCGGACAGCTTGACGCAGGCGGCATTGCGTCCATTACAGATTGCAGCGTCATGGTGATTTGCCGCCCGGAATCGGTTTGAGGCATTGCTCGCCGCCGGTTTCTCCAGCGTGAGTGTCCTCACATGAACTTCATTGACCTTCAGGCTCAGCGCCAGCGGATCGCGCCTCAGATCGATGCCGCCATCGCGCGCGTTCTGACGACTTGCGGCTTCATCATGGGCCCTGAGGTCTCCGGCTTCGAACAGGCGCTCGGCAAATTCGCCGGAGCGAAGCACGCGCTGTCTTGCGCGAATGGAACCGATGCGTTGCTGCTGCCGCTGCGGGCTTGGGGCATCGGGCCGGGTGATGCGGTGTTTGTCCCAAGTTTTACCTTTGTCGCGTCGGCCGAGGTCGTTCCGCTGGTTGGCGCAAGCCCGGTTTTCGTCGACGTGCTGCCTGGCACCTACAACATGGACCCGGCCAGCCTCGAAGCGGCGATCGCGCAGGTGAAAAAGGACGGTAAGCTGAAGCCTCGAGCTGTGATCGCGGTCGATCTCTTCGGACAGCCGGCGGACTATCCTGTGATCGCCAAGATCGCGCGCGCGCATGATCTCAGGCTTGTCGCCGACCAGGCACAAGGCTTCGGCTGCACGCTCAACGGCAAGCAACCGTTGGAATGGGCCGATGTCGCGACCGCATCCTTCTTCCCGGCCAAGCCGCTCGGTTGTTATGGCGATGGCGGCGCGGTCCTGACCAATGACGCGCATCTTGCCGATCTCGTCGATTCCATCCGCATCCACGGCAAGGCCAGCGCCGAGGATATGGCGGCGAAAAAGTACGACAACGATCCGCGCTATCTTAACATGCGTATCGGCGTGAACTCGCGCCTCGATGCGATCCAGGCGGCGATCTTGTCAGAGAAACTCAAAATCTATCCTGACGAGCTGCAGAAGCGCGACGCGATTGCAGCCCGCTATTCGAAAGCGCTGGCACCCTATGTCCGTGCTGTGCCGAAGGTGATCGACGGCGGATTTTCCAACTGGGCGCAGTATACGATCGAGCACGACAAGCGTGATGCTTTGGCTGCCCATCTCAAGACCAAAGGCGTGCCGACGGCGATCTACTATCCGATCCCGATTCACATGCAGGACGTTTATGCGCGGTACCCAAAGGCGCCTGGTGGCCTGCCGGTAACCGAGGCGATCCGCAACCGCGTGCTGTCCTTGCCAATGCATCCCTATCTCACCACCCCTGACCAGGATCAGGTGATCGACGCAATCCGCGGTTTCAACGGGTAGGCGCCGCTCCTGGATAGATGGAACTCAGAGGCCTGACCCTGATGCCTCAGGCAAGTTCGGGTCTACATTCGATCCTGCGCGGCTACTTGAGCGCTCTGAACGCCCCGAGCAAAGGCCAGCAAAGCAGACGGCGGCAACTGGTCGCCCATCTCGTCCCAGCCATAGGCGTCGGTCGACTTTGCGAACCCCTTCCGCCATACGGCCATTAGCTCCGTTTGAACATGCTGGGCGGCCTCTTCAGGGGGCAGGGCGCCTGCGGCCTCTGCGATCTTAGCAACGCGGGCGGCGTCTTCAGGAGCGCCTTCTTCCAGCGCCCAGACTCGCCCGTGTTCGCGCCAGAAATCCAGTACCTTATCCGCCTCGGAATCGCGGCTGGGGCGAAGCTGCGAGGTCATCTGCTCGGTGGACGCGTCGTTCATTTCGACCTATTGCTTCGAATGGTCCACCGAGTGAAGCGGGTCCCGGCATGCA
The DNA here is from genome assembly GCA_035548775.1 of Hyphomonadaceae bacterium. Taxonomy (GTDB): domain Bacteria; phylum Pseudomonadota; class Alphaproteobacteria; order Caulobacterales; family Hyphomonadaceae; genus UBA7672. The sequence goes on along the minus strand of DASZSI010000128.1, from coordinate 1,580 downwards.
TTTACCCAACGCTTAGTTTCTTGCTGTGAAACAAGCTGTTGGTCAATATTGCCTCGATTGGCGCGGAATGCTGAAAGCGGCTCACGTTCGGCCCGCATGCGAGCAGCAGGGCTAAGCGGGTCGTGGAAAATTAGTATCCAGTTATACAGGGTTAGGTGGTGTCACAGATCAGCGTCACAGATACCGGGATTGCCCAACCCGAAGAACTCTATCAACGGGTCTTGGCGGTTTACGAAAGTCTTGGCTATCCGCCATCGATCGTGAATTCCTGGGCAATTAGTGCCCACGACGTCCCTGATCTTCTTGCCGCCGCGCGCCGCGCCCAGGCTCGAAAAATACTGGAGGTCGGAACTTATGTCGGCGTCTCGACCATGTTGCTGGCGTTGGCTTGCCCGGACGCCAGGATCGTAACCGTCGATCCGGATCTGCCGCTGGAAATTGAAATGGGCGCCACGGGCTCGGCCCTCGGCGGCGTCGATGCAAGGGTGACAACCCTGGCCATCGCTCGCACAGCCGCGGAAAAGCTGGGCATCGCTGATCGCATCGCGTTCGTAAAAGGCGGCTTTGCCGTCCGAGAGACCTTTTCTTCCACCCTGACCGGCGAAGGCGAATTGACAGAACTCGTTGGTCCCACGGTTTGCAACCGGGACGGGCCGTTCGACTTTGTGTTCATCGATGGCTTGCACACTGCCGACGCAGTGTCTGCCGACCTTGAACTCGCCGCCAAACATTTGACGCCAGCCGGGTTCATAGCGCTGCACGATTGCGTCGGGTTTTGGGGCGCTAACGTGAGGGCCGGCATCATGAACTTCCTGGCCCGGCACCAGAAGTTCCGGTTTCAGCACCCGCCGTTCGCAGACCTGTGGCGTTCGCTTGGCGTTGTCGCTCCGGTTGGCTCCAAGGCGCTGGCATCAACGGGATTTGCGCAGCCCGTTGTTGCGGCCGAACAACTTCCGGCGTTGGGCGAGACCTTCAGCGCGATGCTTTCGGCCCTGTTTGGCGGGCGGGATGTGATCGAAGTCTATGTCGGAACGCCACTGCTCCCGAAAGAGGGAGGGGCGTGGAAACGCGTTTCAGTGCGCGTCTTGTCGGATCGCTCAAGCAAAAACATCAACGCAGATCTCGACCGCATTCTCGGTCAAGTCGACGCACTCAAGCAGCCGGTGATCTTCAGCGCCGATCTTCTCGATTTCGCGCCTTCCGCTCTTGTGCAGAACCTGCTTGCCGCTGTCGCGTTTCGGGGCGGCGCTGCTCTGTTAGGCGTAACGCCGCCGGGAGAAACTGGCATCGCCGGGCCAGAGAGCAAGCCCGCGGCTTGGCTGGTCGATGCGGCCAAGGCAAACAATCTCGCCGCCTATGCACCTGCAGCGCTCGATCTCGAGCCGGCGCGGTATGCCTTGCTACCAGAATTACGTGAGCTCGGCCGGTCGTCCCGGCTCGCATCCATCTTGCTAATTGCCCCCGCAGGTGGGTTCACAGATGCGCGAGGCCGACAGTTGGCGGAACTGTCGCCGGTTCTAGCCTGCGAACGTGAACAGGCCGAACTTCAGAGAGTGCACCTCACTGCTGGTTATCGTCGA
>DASZSI010000127.1:0-2007 GCA_035548775.1 Hyphomonadaceae bacterium | reverse complement strand
GCTCCTGCCCGGCAAGGCGCTTCAACAGTCACGCCGGCTGCTGGTGACCCCAAAAGGCCGGGCAGGAGCCCGGCGGTCCCAGATCGGCCTCACCCCTGATCGCTCACCCCCTCCGTCAAGAAATGCCGCCCCTGCCGGTCTTCGATCTCGATCACCCACAGATCCCGGTCCGCCTTTAACCGTCTTGCGATCTGGGCGTCGACCTCCGCCTCGTCCTCGGTCGTCAACCGCTCGAACCGCGACGGGCCCTCAGGCGCAAAGGCCGGCGCGTAAAGCCGCGCCTGTCCCCGCGCGCTGGTCACCTTCACCAGCACGTCGCCCCGGTCGGCGTCCCCGCGATGGACGATGGCGGCGAAAGCCCCGCCCTGGCTGGCGCGGCGCAGCAGGGCTGAAACCCAGATATGAGCGGGAATCTCTCTCGGCATGGGTTTTCATTTACCACGATTTCCCGCGTTGGCGCCCGCATTGCACCCTTTCGGGCAAGACCGCCGTAAACGATTTGGGCAAGCCCTCCGATGATCCTCGCCGCAGCCGCCCAGATCGCCTTCCAGGCCGCCGCCGAACCCTCGCCCTCGGCCCAGCGCATCGGCGTCTACGTGACAGCCGCTGTCTTCGGCCTCCTGGTTTCCGGCATCATCTCCTGCATCAAGGAAGTGCGGAACGAACTGGCCGCCAGGCCGTAACGCATCCTCAATCGCGCCGGCCTAGGGTTCGGCCATGCCGGCCCGTCCGTTAACACTTCTTGCCGCCTTGACCGCCCTTTCCCCGGCCGCCTTCGCGGACACGGCGGCGGTCGAACGCACCTTCCTCGAGCGCTCCGCGATTTCCGCAGCGGACGAAAAATGCGGACTGTTCTCCGAGGGCGAAAGGCTGGCGCTGAAGTCCGGTCTCTACCAGGCCGAAGGCGAGCTGCTCCGCGCCAAGATCGATCCTGGCGAGATCGAGCAGATGTCGCGCGACGTTCGCGTTCACGCCCGGCAGATGAGCTGCGACCATCCCGATGTTTCCGCGGTGGCGGCGACCGTCCGCTCAAGCTACCGGCAGTTCTCCAGGACCGGTTATCTCGAATACCCTTCCGGCCGATCCACCTGGGGCGCCTCGCGTTCGCCGCACGACCAGTGGGCCGTCAGCCAGACCGACAAGGCCAGCTCCTACGTGTTCGGCCTGCACCAGGAAGAAAAGTCGCCCGGCGTGCTGAAGCTCGCCGTCGCCGTGCCGTATGACTACAAGCCGCCCTCGTCCGTGAAGCTGTTCCTGCGTGATCCGGACAAGCTGCCCGAGCCCTGGCTGGGAACCTCGCTGGGCGGCCCGCCCACCGCCACCCTGGCGCCGCCGCCGAAATCGGTCTCGCGCATCGAATGGGCCGGCGAAATGAAGGAAGAAGAGAACACGGTCCACGACTGGTTCTACATCTGCACCTTTTCACCTGCCGCCATCCAGCACATCGAGGCGCTCGACCCGCGCGAAGCCGTGTCGATCGAAGTGACGCCATCGCCCCTCGCCAAGGACCAGAAGGTCGTGCGCGTGGTGTTCGAAGTGGGCGACCTCCGCGCCGCCCATGCCTTCGCGATGATCCCCCAGCCAACCCCGCCGGCGGCCACGGCGGCCTCCGCGACGGCGCCGGCCGAGCCCAAGCACTAAGCCCGGGGACTAGGATCCTTTGTGAGCCTCGCACACCGGCTCGTGCACGCAGAAGTCCGGCCACTGGCCGCTTTGCTTCCAGAACTCCACCAACCCCTCGCGTTCCATGATCGCCCAGAACTGCGGCGTCTTGCGCAGCGGCGCCCATTGCGCCCGGAACAGCGCGAAGATGGTGCTGCGTTCGCTCGGCCCCCATTGTTCCAGCACCTTGGCTGCATCGTCCCATCGCTTGAGATCGGCGAGGTTGCCGATAGTCGTATCGACATAGCTGTCGTGGCGCTTGAGGGCCGCGAGCATGTCCGCCGTCTTCGGCCCCTCGCCCTCGCCGGCCATCGCCATCAGCGTGCGCGTCGCGACCGAGGGACC
>DASZSI010000126.1:0-1686 GCA_035548775.1 Hyphomonadaceae bacterium | reverse complement strand
ACACGAACGATGGTGACTTCATCGAGCAGCCACTGGCCGAAGCGCGAGCGTTCCTCGTCCGACATGTCGGAGAGTTCGTCGTAGATAAGGTTCACGGCGGCGGCGAGGCGGGCCTGGCTTTCCGAGCGGCTGTCACGCGCGGCTTCGCGGATGGTGTCCTGGTTCACCGTGGCGCCGCGTTGCTGGACGTAGCGGCGGAAGAAAGGCGTATCGAGCGTGTTGAGGGTGATGCGCCATCGCTGGCCGCCGCCGAACATCATGCCCATGGTCTCGTGGCCGATCATGGTGTGGAGCAGGGCCTGCTCGTCGGTGGACGAGGCCAGGTCGCGCATTACCGCAAGCAGGATGGTGAGGGTGGTGAGGCGTTGCTGGCCGTCGACCACATCGGACGGGCCACGGCCACGGGGGCGGATGACAACCGTGGCGCCGAGGAAGTAGATCACCCCATTGCGGAAGGCGTCGAGCAGGTCCCGGAGCATGATGCCGGTCTCTTCGTCGCCCCACGCAAAGCTGCGCTGGAAAGGCGGAACGCGGATGTCGGCCGTCGAGCTGAAGACATCGCGGATCCGCAAAACTTCAGCGTTGATAGGCGTTGAAGACATAAAGACGCGTCCGGACTGAACTGTGGGGTTACTACCCATACCTGCGCGCCGGGTCCAATGTCCCGGCTGACAATTGATCGGGGAGCGAAATGAAGCTTTGCGTTTTCGAAGGTCCGGATGGCGCCGGTGTCGGGGTTGTCCTGGGTGAAGAGGTCGCGGACATCCGCAAGGCGGCCCCGCACTTGTCCCCGAATCCTGTGGATATTCTGGCGGCTGGAAAAGCTGGCCTGGAGGCAGCGGCCGCAGCGGCAAAGAGCGCCCCGCGCCTGAAGCTGAAGGACGTGAAGCTGAAAGCGCCGGTCGGGCGGCCTGGCAAGATATTGGGCATCGGCCTCAACTATCGGGATCACGCCAAGGAGACCGGCCGCGAGCCGCCGACGGTGCAGATGTGGTTCAACAAGCAGACCACCTCGCTGCATGGTCCCTTTGACCCCGTTCTGATGCCGGCGGTGTCCACCGCGCTGGACTACGAGGTCGAGCTGGTCGTGGTGATTGCAAAACGCGGGCGGCATGTGCCGAAGGCGCGGGCGCACGAGATCGTCGGCGGCTATATGACGGGGTGCGACTATTCGGTGCGCGACTGGCAGCGGGCGACGCAGACCATGATCATGGGCAAGGGCTTCGATACCCACGCGCCGGTCGGTCCGTGGATCACGACGCCGGACGAAGTCGGCGACGCCGGCAAGCTGGCGCTGAAGTGTTGGGTGAACGGCGAACTGCGCCAGAACAGCAACACCGGCGACATGATCTTCGATGTTGCTTCGCAGATCGAACACCTGACCAAGGCGTTCGCGCTGGAGCCCGGCGACCTGTTGTTTACCGGCACGCCAGCGGGCGTGGGCGCGGCCTATGACCCGCCGAAGTTCGTGAAGGTGGGCGACAAGGTGCGCGTCGAGGTCGAGAGGCTGGGCGCCATCGAGGCGACCATCGCGCAGGAAGTTGCGGAGACGCGGATCGGCTAGCGCGGAAGGGTCGGGATTGTGGCATGTGGCTGATCCGGTTGTTCCTGCGCGTGTGGATCGGGCTCGGCATCCTGCTGGCTCTGATTTTCGTCGCCGCGTTCTGGTATTTCTCGACCCATGAC
>DASZSI010000125.1:0-27072 GCA_035548775.1 Hyphomonadaceae bacterium | reverse complement strand
CGGCGCAGGCGGAAGCAGCGTGGGCGCGCTACATCCTGTTCGCGGTGATGGCGGCGGCGGCGGCGGGCGCAGCGATTGTGGCGCCTTATGGCCTGGAATACGTGGCGCTCGCCTCGCTGGGCGGCTGCATCCTGGCGTCGGCCATTGCCTGGCTCGGCAAGGGCTCCCTGAGTTCGATGGCGTTCGGCGCCATCTATACCAGCCTGCCGTTCGGCTCGTTCGTCTGGATTCGCGAAGACGCTCCGGACGGGCAGATATTCCTGCTCGCGGTGCTGGCGATTGTCTGGGCGACCGACATCGCAGCGTACTTCGCCGGACGCGGGTTTGGCGGTCCGCTTCTGTCGCCGAAAGACAGCCCGAACAAGACATGGACGGGCGCCATCGGAGCGCTGGTCTGCGCCGGGCTTGCCGGGGCGGCAGTTGCGCGCGCGGCAGGCGGAGATTTCGTGCACTGGCTGGTGTTCAGCCTTGCCCTGTCCGTGGTGGCGCAGGGCGGAGATCTTCTGGAGTCGCGCTTCAAGCGCCTCTACGGGGTGAAGGACACGTCGGGCATCGTGCCGGGTCATGGCGGCGTGCTGGACCGGCTTGATGCACTGATGGCGGCGGCGGTGTTCGCGGCGCTGGCCTTGCGCTTCCTGCCCGCGCTCGCGCCGGGCTTTTCGTCCGCGGGCGGTTCCTGATGTCACGCATGCGGGTCTCGATCCTGGGCGCTACTGGTTCGGTCGGCGCATCGACGCTTGATGTGGTGAGCACCCGTGCGCCAGGCGGGCCGGAGTTCGAGGTCGTGGCGCTGACCGCCTACCGCAACGTGGCCGCGCTGGCGGAGGCCGCCATCAAGGTGCGCGCGCAGGTCGCCGTGATCTCGGACACCTCGCTCTATGGTGAGCTGAAGGCGCGCCTGAAAGGCACGGGCATCGAGGCCCAGGCGGGTGCAGATGCGGTCGTGGAGGCAGCCGTCCGGCCGGTGGACCGGCTGGTGGCGGCGATTGTAGGGATCGCGGGGTTACGGGCGACGCTGGCCGCGGTGCGGCAGGGAACGACGGTGGCCCTGGCCAACAAGGAAAGCCTGGTCTGCGCCGGCGCCCTGCTGCGCGAGGAGGCCAGGCGGTCAGGCGCGCGGTTGCTGCCGATTGATTCGGAGCACAACGCGATCTTCCAGGTCCTGGACCGGCGGGAGAGGGTCGAGAAGTTAATCCTGACCGCTTCAGGCGGCCCGTTCCGCGCGACCCCCCTGGCTGACCTGACTAACGTGACCCCCGAGCAGGCCTGCGCCCATCCTAATTGGGACATGGGGGCCAAGATCTCGGTCGACAGCGCCACCATGATGAACAAGGGGCTGGAACTGATCGAAGCGGCCTATCTGTTCGACATTCCTGAGCCTCGGATCGAGGTGCTGATCCATCCGCAGTCCATTATCCATAGCCTTGTGGCTTATGATGACGGGTCGGTTCTTGCCCAATTGGGCCTGCCGGACATGCGCACCCCCATTTCATTTGCCCTGGCCTGGCCGGACCGGATGCCGCTGCCGGGCCTCGAACGCCTTGATCTCGCCAAGATCGGAAGGCTGGATTTTCTGCCGCCTGACCCCCAGCGCTTTCCGGCCCTGGGCACAGCCAGGGCGGCGGTTTCCGCAGGGGGCGGGGCGCCTATTGTGCTGAACGGGGCGAATGAGGTCGCGGTGGCGGCCTTTTTGCAGCGACGTATTGGATTCTTGACCATAGCTCAGGTGGCAGGCGAAGTGCTCGACGAGTTCCTGAAAAGCCGTACGGCCGCCGTCGCCCCCGAAAGCTTTGAGGCTGTTTTTGAGATCGATCGCGTGGTGCGCGAGCGAACCCTCGAAAAGCTGCGCCTGGCGGCGTAGCGGCAATCGGAAGAGTGGTGCGAGATAACGCTTGATGGAACTAGTAGCCGCCTTCCTGAGCTATGCGCTCTCCTTCCTGATCGTGATTTCCGTCGTGATCACGGTCCATGAACTCGGACACTATTGGGTTGGCCGGATATTCAATGCGGCGGCCGAGTCATTCTCGGTCGGCATGGGAAATCCGATCTTCGAAGTGAAGGACAAGCGCGGCACGCGCTGGCGCGTGAACTGGCTGCCGATCGGCGGCTTCGTGAAGTTTGTCGGCGAGATCCAGGCGCCCACTGACAAGCAGGAAGCTGTGCAAGGCCCGGTCGGCAAGAGCTACCTCGATCTGGGTCCTTTCCAACGCATGGCGATCTCGCTCGGCGGCCCAGCCGCCAACTTCATTTTCGCGATCGTCGTTTTCGCCGCCATGGGCATGGCGATGGGCGTTCCGAAGGCCGCGCAGGTGGTCGCCATTTCGGTCGATGCGGGCACGCCGGCCGAAGCTGCGGGCTTCAAGCCAGGCGACCAGATCATCGAAGCTGGCGGCAGAAAGATTGTCACGGCCGATGACATCAGCCGCGCAACAATGCTGATGGCAGGCGAGCCGGTTCATTATCGCGTCCGGCGCGGCGCTGACGAGCTGGAGCTGGTGGCGACGCCGCGCCAGGAATCGGTGACCAATGAAGGGCTCAACGTCACGGAGAAGATCGGCCGGATCGGCTTGCACCTCGAGAACCGGGGCCTCAAAATCTATCCGATGAATCCGATCGAGGCGGTGAGCTACGGCGTCGCCCAGACCGGGGAAAACATTGCGGCGACCGTCACGGTGCTGCGGCGTCTTGTCACCGGCAAGGACGGGCTGGACAAGCTCTCCGGTCCGATCGGCATCGTGAAGATCGCGGGGGGCGGCACCAACGCTCTCATGAAGCAGGACGGCGTCACGCTGGCGAGTTTCCTGACCCAGGAAGCCCTCTGGCTGATCCAGCTGGCGACCATCCTTTCGATCGGCGTCGGGTTCTTCAACCTGCTGCCGATTCCCGTGCTGGATGGTGGCGCGGTTGTAATGTGTGTCGCAGAGGCCCTTACCGGCCGCGAAGTGCCCGAAAAACTCCAAAGAGTCGCGCTGACAATCGGGGTTGCATGTCTTGTCAGCTTTGCTCTGGTGATTTCGTGGCAGGACATTTTCCGGGGGGCGCCCCCCGGTTCGCCTTAGACGGATACAACCTGCCGCTTGAGGTTTTGAGCGGCATGTTGTCTTAGAGAGCGCCCAAAGAGGCCGCGGTCGGCGGTCCGGTTGAGTGAGGGGTAGGTGATGCGGTCTTGGTTCGCGAGCGCTATGGCGCTGACTGCGTCGGCTGGCGCCATCGTCGCCGCGCAGGAGGCCATGTCGTCAGGCCAGGCCTGGGCGCAGCAACCGCAACAACCCGGCGTCATTTCCCGCATCACCGTCGAAGGCAACGAGCGGATCGAGAGCCGCACCGTTCTTTCCTACCTGCTGGTGAAGCCGGGCGACGCCTATGACGAAGAACGCCTTCGCCTGTCGTTCAACGCGCTGTTCGCGACCGGCCTGTTCGCCGACGTGGACTTCGTCCAGCGCGGCAACGAGCTGGTGGTTCGGGTGCTGGAAAACCCGATCATCAACCGCATCGTTTTCGAGGGCAACAACGCGGTCACGACCGAGAAGCTGACCGAGGAAACCAAGGCCAAGCCGCGCGAGACCTTCACGCTGTCGCGCGTCGAACAGGACGTGCAGCGCGTACTGGAAGTCTATCGCCGCGCAGGCCGGTTCGCCGCGACCGTCACGCCCCAGTACAAGGTGCTGCCGCAGAACCGCGCCGACCTGATCTTCGTGATCGACGAAGGCCCGAAGACCGGCGTGAAGTCGATCAACTTCATCGGCAACAAACGCTTCTCCGACGGCCGCCTGCGCCGCGAGATCACCACGCGGCAGTCGCGCTGGTGGCGGTTGTTCGAGCGCCGCGACAACTACAACCCCGGTCAGATCGAGTATGACCGGTCGCAGCTGACCGACTTCTACACCAACAACGGCTATGCCGATTTCCGCGTGGTGTCCGCCGTCGCCGAACTGACGCCGGACCGCCGCGACTTCTACATCACCTACACCGTCGACGAGGGCGAGCAGTACAAGTTCGGCGACCTGAAGGTCGAAACCGAACTGGAGAAGCTGTCGGGCGACCGGCTGGCCCTGATCCTGCCCATGCACAAGGGCGACATGTACAAGTCGAAGAGCGTCGACACCGCTATCGACACGCTGACATTCGCGGCCGGCACGGGCGGCTACGCCAACGTGCAGATCCACCCGGAAGAACACCGCGACCCCGCCAAGCACACGATCGACATCACGTTCAAGGTGGATGAGGGCCCGCGCGTCTACATCGAACGCATCGACATCGCCGGCAACACGCAAACGCTTGACCGCGTCATCCGCCGCGAGATCAGGGTCGCTGAGGGCGACGCCTATAACCCGAACGTCCTCGATAACGCGAAGAACCGCATCAAGGCGCTGGGCTTCTTCACGCCGGACAAGGTGGAGATCACCGACGAGCCTGGCTCGACGGCCGACCGGACGGTGGTGAAGGTGAAGGTGGAGGAAGAAGCCACCGGCGAGTTGGCGTTCTCCGCCGGCTTCTCGTCCGCCGATGCATTCCTGTTCTCGGTCAGCGCGCAGCAGCGCAACTTCCGCGGCCGCGGTCAGTTCCTGTCAGCGCGCATCCAGACGACGTCCCGCCAGCAGGACATCGAGTTCAGGTTCACCGAGCCGAAATTCCAGGACCGCAACCTGGCGGTCGGCCTCGACCTGTTCCTCACGCAATCCGACTTCCTCAAGGAGGCCGGGTTCAGGAACAACATCGTCGGCGCCGGCGGACGCCTGCTGTTCCCGCTGTCCGACAGCGACCAGATCGGCTTGCGCTACAACCTGCGGAGCGACGACCTGCAGCTGGACTCGACCGTCACCGATTGCTCCTCGACGGCGTTCTTCAGATCGTCGCTGTGCGACCAGCAGGGCAGCCGGCTGACCTCCTCGTTCGGCTATACACTCAGCGCCAACCACACCAACGACTACCTGGAGCCGACACGCGGCTACAAGTTCGACTTCAGCCAGGACATCGCTGGCCTCGGCGGCGACGTGAACTATCTGCGCAGCGAATTCCAGGGCTCGATCTATCACGGCATAGCGCCGAAATGGACGGCGAGCGCGCACCTCGAAGCCGGCTACATTGACAGCTGGGGCGACGAGGGCGTCCGCATCAACAACCGCTTCTTCAAGGGCGGCAACACGTTCCGCGGCTTCGACGTGGCGGGCATCGGCCCGCGCGAGGTCGAATACTTCTACAACACGGAAACCATCGCGGTGGACGTGGGCCAGCAGCCGCGTGACTTCTCGGTGCCGCTGCTCAACAGCGACGGAACCCAGCAGACCAACGATGCGGGGCAACTGCTTTATACATCTGCGCAGCGCGACGCCTCTGGTAAGCTGTTGCCGGCGGAAATCCGCTCGTTCAACGCTCTCGGCGGCAAGGCCTATGCAATTGGTTCACTGGCCCTCTCGTTCCCGATCCCGTTCGCGCCCGAGGAATTCGGGATCAGCGGCGAGTTCTTTACCGAGTTCGGCACGGTCGGATTGCTCGACGACAACGACCGGGATCGCCGCGCATCGGACGCCTTCTCGACCTTCCGGGTCGACGACAGCGCCAGCCTGCGCGCCAGCGCCGGTATCAGTATCTTCTGGGATTCGCCGTTCGGCCCGGTTCGCTTCGACCTCTCGCAGATCCTGGCCAAGGAACAATACGACAAAACTGAACACTTCCGGTTCAGCACCAACACAAGGTTCTAGAGTTATGAAACTTCGATCCCTCGCCCTTGCAGCCGTCCTCGCGGTCGGCGTTGCAGATATGGCCGGCGCCGCGTTCGCCCAGACCAAGGTGTACGTCGTCAACGAAGAGCGGGTGCGCCGCGAGAGCAAGGTCGGCAAGGAAATGACCGCCAAGCTCGGCGACGTCCGCAACCAGGGCGTCGACAAGCTGGGCCTGAAGTCGCTCGGCGACGAGATCAAGGCGGAGCAGGACTCGCTGAAGCCGCAGACCCAGTCGCTGACGAAAGAGGCGCTCGACGCCAACCCGACGCTGAAGGCGCGCGTCGAGGCGCTGAACAAGAAAGAGGTCGAGTTCCAGCAGAAGGCCGACTACCTCAATTCCGGCCTCGAGCAATCGAGCGGCAACCTCAACATGGCGTTCGCCCAGGTGCTGGGCCCGGCCGTCGACAACGTCGCCAAGGCAGCCGGCGCCGACGTGGTCGTGAGCTATGCCTCGACCTGGTATGTGAAAGACGCGATCGACATCACGCCCAAGGTCATCGCGCGGCTCGACGCCACCGTTCCGACGCTGGCCGCCCTTCAGGCCGCCATCCAGCCGCCGGCCGGCGCAAAGCCCGCGCCCGGCGCCGCTCCGGCCCCGGCGACCCCGGCGCCTGCCGCGCCGGCCAAGCCACAGTAAGCAGACATGAAGGCGGGGCGGTGATCGATCCGAGGTTCTATGAGGTCTCAGGACCACTAGCGGCCTCGGACATTGCCGCACTCGCCGGCGGCGCAGTTACACGCGGCGACGCGACCCGCAAGATTTCCAGCCTGGCGGCGGCGAGTTCGGCCGGCGCCTCCGATCTCACATTCCTGGAGGAAGCGGCCGGTGCAAAGAGCGCCGGCGCTGCAGCTGCGTGCCTCGCGACGCCGGAGGCGGCCAAGGCCATTCCTGACGGTCCGACGGTGATCGAGACCCGGCATCCCCGCGCGGCCTTTGCGCGCGTGGCCGAGCGGCTGATCCGTGTGCGCGAGCTTGAGCCGGGCCAGCCGCTGGTCCATCCGGAAGCTCGCATCGCGCCTACGGCGCGGCTGGAGCCTGGCGTTGTCGTGGGGCGGGGCGCGGCGCTGGGAGCGGATGTCCGGGTGGGCGCCAATGCCGTCATCGGCCCGGGCGTGCAGATCGGCGCCCGCACCACGATCGGCGCCAATGCCGTCGTGAAGTGCGCCCTGATCGGCGACGGCGTGCGGATATTCACCGGGGCCGTGGTGGGCGAATCGGGTTTTGGATTGAATGCCGGCGCGGCGGGGGTGTCGCTGACACCGCACTATGGCCGGGTAATCATCCAGAACGGCGTATCGCTGGGCGCCAATTCCTGCATCGACCGGGGGCTTCTCGAGGACACGGTCATCGGCGAAGGCGCACATATCGATAATCTCTGTCACATAGGTCACAACTGCCGCATCGGATCCCACGTCGTCATGGCGGCGTTTGCGGGAGTGTCGGGCTCCAGCGAGGTCGGCGACCGGGTGCAGTTTGGCGGCCGTGTAGGGCTCAAGGATCACGTCCGCATCGGGGAAGGCGCCCGTATCGCCGCCGGCGCAGCGGTACTCTCTGACGTGCCTGCGGGCGAGACGTGGGCTGGCTATCCCTCCAAGCCCATCCGCACCTGGATGCGCGAGCTTGCATGGCTGGCCCGTGCGGCGCAAAAGCGGTCCGGCAAGGACGAGTAGCCGGGATTTTCCGGCCTCCCGGGAGCCGGCATGGCATCGAATATCCACCCTTCATCGGTGATCGAACGCGGCGCGGAAATCGCCGACCGGGTCGAAATCGGACCGTTTTGCCATGTCGGTCCCAAGGTGCGCTTGGGCGAAGGCGTTAGGCTGGTCAGCCATGTGTCCATAGCCGGCAACACCTGGGTCGGCGCCCGGACGACAATCTATCCCAACGCCGCCCTGGGGCACCCGCCTCAGGACCTCAAATACAAGGGCGAAGATACGCGCCTGCGCATCGGGACGGACAATGTGATCCGTGAAGGGGCGACCTTCCATCTCGGGACGCCGACTGGCCGTTCGGAGACAACCGTGGGGGACCGGGGATTCTTCATGGCCTGCAGCCATGTCGGCCATGACTGTGTGGTCGGCAACAACGTCGTCATGGGAAACAACACGCCGCTGGGCGGTTGTGCGTCCGTGCAGGACTTCGTCATCCTCGGCGGCAATGCGGCGATCCACCAGTTTGGTCGGGTGGGAAAATACGCGTTCATCGGCGGAGGCGCGCCTGTCGTGGGCGACGTGATCCCGTTCGGCATGGTGGACAATCATGGCCGCCTGCATGGGCTCAACCTGATCGGGCTCAAGCGCCGCGGGTTTACGCGCGAGACCATCAACGAGCTGCGCGCCGTCTATCGCGAGCTGTTCCATGGCGCCGGTCATTTCGAGGATCGCTTTGCGCGCGTGATGACTGAGCATGGCGGCTCGCCGGAAGTGCGCATGATCACCGACTTCATCGAAGCGGGACAGAAACGCGGCCTGTGCCTGCCGGGTCCGCAGTGATGCGTGCGCCGGTCGGGCTGATTGCCGGCGCAGGCGACCTGCCGGAGAGGCTCGCAGCTCACCTCAGCATGTCCGACAAGCCGATCTTCGTGATCGCGCTGCGCGGCTTTGCATCTCCGACGCTGCTGGCATGTCATCCTGGCGCGGAACTGGCGATGGGCGAGATTGGCAAGGCTATCCGGCTGCTTGGCGAGGCCGGTTGCCGCGAGATCGTTTTCGCGGGCGCCGTGCGCAAGCCGAAGATTGCCTCGCTCAAGTTCGATAGCCACGGCGCCAGCCTGATCCCCCAACTGGCGGCGGCCGCCGCCAAGGGCGACGATGCGCTGCTGCGCGTGGTGCTGGGGGCGTTCGAAAAGGCGGGCTTCACGGTTATCGGCGCCGACGATGTGCTGGCCGACCTGTTGGCGCCTGCCGGCGTGATGAGCCGATGCGCGCCGGACGATGCCGACTGGAAGAACATCAAAGCCGCCGCCGCCGCTGCGCTGGAATTGGGCGCGCGCGACGAAGGGCAGGGCGCGGTTGCGCGCAACGGCGCTGTCATTGCGCTGGAGGGGCCTGAGGGCACCAACGCCATGCTGGCGCAGCTTCCGAAGACCGTGAGCCCGAGGGGCGTGCTGGTGAAACGGCCGAAGCCGCAACAGGAGCGGCGGATCGACCTGCCCACAATCGGTCCCGACACACTGCGGAATGCCGCGGCTGCAGGTCTTGCAGGTGTTGCCGTCGAAGCAGGCGGCGCCTTGCTGATCGACCGCGAACTGACCATCGAGGCAGCTGACGCCGCAGGCCTGTTTCTTGTCGGGTTCACGAAGGCGGAGCTTTCGTGAGCCACATCTTCCTGATCGCGGTCGAGGATTCGGGCGACGCGCTGGGCGCAGACGTGATCGATGCGTTGCGCGCGCGTGATCCCAACGTTCGCATATCCGGCATTGGCGGGGCGCGCATGAAGGCGCGGGGCGCGGCGTCGGAGATCGATCTTTCGGGCCTGGCCGTGCTGGGGCTTATCGAGGGTCTCAAGGCGTTTGGCCGCGTGAAAAAGGCAGTCGAGGCGGCAGCTGAAGTGGTGGCCAAGGCCGATCCCGACGCAGTCGTGCTGATCGACAGCTGGGGGTTCATGTGGCGCCTCGCCAAGGCGCTCAAACAGCGCGGCGTGAAGGCCAAGCGCATCAAGCTGATTGGCCCGCAGGTGTGGGCGACACGACCGGGCCGCGCGCGCGTGCTGGCGCAATGGTGCGATCACCTGCTCTGCATCCATGCGTTTGAGGAACCATTCTACACGCGCTGGGGGCTCGCCACGACGGTGATCGGCAATCCTGCGCTGCACCGGATGAAGCAGGGCGATGGCCAGGCCTTTCGCCAGCGTCATGGGCTGGGCGACAGGAAGCGCATCATCGGCCTGCTGCCCGGCAGCCGGCGGGCGGAGATGCGGCGCGTGGCGCCGACACTGGTGGAAGCGACCGAACAGATCTGCAGCGGGCATCCGGATCGTCATGTTGTTGTGGTCGCCGCGGGATCGGCCGAGGCGACGGTGCGCGACATGGCGAAGTCCTGGCGCTTTCCCTACACACTGGTCACCGGCGAGGAAGAAAAGGCGAATGCGTTCGCCGCGATGGAAGTGGCGATTGCCTGTTCAGGCACGGTTACTACCGAGCTTGGAGCGCAGGGCGCTGCAGTGGTGACGGGCTACAAGCTGGGATGGATTACCTGGGCGTTGCTTCGGCTGTTCCTGTTGCGCTCGCGCTATGTGACCTTGATGAATGTGGCCGCCAACGAGGAAGTCGCGCCAGAGTTTGTGCAGACGCGGTTCTCGGCGGGACATTTCGCCAAGGTTGCCGAGCGGCTTCTGTCGGAGCCCGGTGCACTGGCGACGCAGTTGAGAAAGCAGCGAGAAGCGTTGGCGGTCATGGCGGGCTCGGGCCGGCCTGCGGCGGAGGTCGCCGCCGAGACCATTCTCAAGCTTGCCTGAAACGAAAAGGGCGGCCCGAGGACCGCCCTTTCCCTGACTGTCCTGAACCGAGCTTACTTGCGCTGATCCATCGAAACGTAGCTGCGCTGGGGGGCGCCGGTATAAATCTGGCGCGGGCGGCCAATACGCTGGGTCGGATCCGTGGTCATCTCTTCCCACTGGGCGATCCAGCCCACGGTGCGGGCAAGAGCAAACAGCACGGTGAACATCGAGGTCGGGAAACCCATCGCCTTGAGCGTGATGCCCGTATAGAAGTCCACGTTCGGATAGAGCTTCCGCTTGATGAAGTACTCGTCGGAGAGCGCGATCTTCTCAAGCTCCATCGCCACTTCGAGCAGCGGATCGTTGATGCCGACTTCCTTGAGCACTTCGCGGCAGGTGGTTTGCATGACCTTGGCGCGCGGGTCGTAGTTCTTGTAGACGCGATGCCCGAAGCCCATCAGGCGCGTGCCGGCAGAACCGTCTTTCACGGCGTCGACGAACGGCTTCACCTTGTCGACCGTGCCGATTTCCTGAAGCATCTTCAGCGCTGCTTCGTTGGCGCCGCCGTGTGCGGGGCCCCAGAGGCAGGCGATGCCGGCAGCGATGCACGCGAACGGGTTGGCGCCTGACGAGCCGGCGAGACGAACGGTGGAGGTCGAGGCGTTCTGCTCGTGGTCGGCGTGCAGGATGAAGATGCGGTCCATTGCGCGGGCGAGAACCGGGTTGATCTTGTAGTCCTCGGCCGGAACCGCGAAGCACATGCGCAGGAAGTTGGAGGCGTAGTCGAGCTCATTGCGCGGGCTGATGAAGGGCTGGCCGGCGGAATACTTGAAGGCGCGCGCGGCGATCGTCGGCATTTTCGCGATCATGCGATGTTGGGCGACCTTGCGCTCGACCGGGTCATCGACGTTCGTCGAGTCATGATAGAAAGCCGAGAGGGCACCGACCGTGCCGCACATGATTGCCATCGGGTGGGCATCGCGCCGATAGCCTTCGAAGAAGCGGTCGAACTGGGCGTGCAGCATGGTGTGCCGCGTGATGGTCGAGCGGAATTCCTGGTATTGCTGGGCGTTCGGCAGTTCGCCGTGCAGCAGCAGATAGCAGACTTCGAGGAAGTTGGATTTTTCCGCCAGTTCGTCGATCGGGTAACCGCGGTGCAGCAGAATGCCCTGGTCGCCGTCGATGTAGGTGATCTGGCTTTCGCAAGAGGCGGTGGACGTAAAGCCCGGGTCCAGCGTGAACATGCCCGTCTGGGCGTACATCTTGCCGATATCGATGACATCGGGACCGACGGTGCCGCTGTAGACCGGCAGCTCGACCGTCTTGCCGCCGGCGGAGAGTGTCGCCTTGCCGTTCGGCTTCACCTTGTTTTCCATCGAAACCAGTCTCCTCAGTTACCCGCGCCGGTACGCCTCAGGCCGCCCCGCCGGAGTGGTCCCGCAATCTTGCGAGTGCTTCATTACGGCCTAGCAAAGCCAGCACAAGAGCAATATCGGGCGCGGAGGCCCCTCCGGTAAGCACCGCCCTCAAAACAGGGCCGATTTTGCCCATGCCGATGCCGTTTTGGGCGCAAAACTGCGTGAGTTCTTCCTTGATCGCCGGCTCTGCCCAGTCGCCGAGCTTGGCCAGCCGCTCGATGATTCCCTTCAGGCGTATGCGCGCCTCGTCGTCGACCAGCGCGGCAGCTTTGCCTGACAGCTGTATCGGGCGGATGTCGGTCAGGAAGTGCACCTGCTTGGCCAACTCGACCATGTTGGCGGCGCGCGACTTGAGCGCGGGAATGGCTGACTGGATGCGGGACATAACCTCGGGGGCTACGCCCTGCAGCTCCGGCCGCTTGAGCAGCAAGCCGAACAACATCTGGTCGTCGGCCTGGGCCATGTAGTGCTTGTTGACGAAGTCGAGCTTTGCGAAGTCCAGCTTGGCGGGCGCCTTGGTGAGGCCATCGAGGTCAAACCACTCGATCGCCTTGGTCTCGGGGATTATCTCGTCGTCGCCGTGGCCCCAGCCGAGGCGCAGCAGGTAGTTCTTCAGGCCTTCGGGAAGGTAGCCAAGTTCATCGCGATAGGCGTCGACGGCGGTGGCGCCGTGACGTTTCGAAAGCTTCTTGCCGTCCGCCCCGTGGATCATCGGCACATGGGCGTAAGACGGCCTGGGCCAGTCCATGCCGAGATAGATCGGGAGCTGGCGGAAGGTATTGAGGAAATGGTCGTCTCCGCGAATGACGTGCGTGACGCCCATGTCGTGGTCATCGACGACGACGGCGAGCATATAGGTCGGCGTGCCGTCCGAACGTAGCAGCACGAGATCGTCGAGGTCGGCAAACTTGCGGGCGACCTTGCCTTGCACATGGTCCTCGACCGTCAGGTCGCCCTCGTCCGGCATGCGCAGGCGGACAACTGTCGGCGCGCCGGGCGGTAACGGCTTGGAGGGGTCGCGCCAGGGCGAACGGAAGGGCCGCGTCAACTCTGCAAGCTGTGAAGCGTCCCCCGGGGAGAGATGGCCTTCGGACGCTTTCTTCTTTTGCAGCAGCTCAGCCTTGTCGCGCCGCTCCTGCAGTTCTTCCGGCGTGACGGGGCAAAGGTAGGCGGCGCCACGTTTTACCAAGTCATACGCGACCTCGGCGTGGCGGCCGGCGCGCTCGGACTGAAGAACGGGAGGTTCATCGCCGCCGAGGCCAAGCCAGCCAAGCCCGTCGAGCAGGGCATCCACCGCTTCCTGGGTCGAGCGCTCGCGGTCCGTGTCCTCGATCCTCAGCAGGAACTTGCCGCCCATGTGCCGGGCGTATAGCCAGCAGAACAGGGCCGTGCGGGCGCCTCCGATATGGAGGTAGCCCGTCGGGGAGGGGGCAAAGCGGGTGACGACCGTCATAAAAATCCAGTTTCCGTGGGGCGGGCCCTGAAGACCACATCCGCCCATGCCGAAGCAAGTCCTGCGGCGGCGCAAGCCGTGGAGAGGGGCTGGCTGGCGCGACTATGGGCCTTCCTGAAGGGTGCGGTGAGCGACCAGGCCTTGCGGTGGCCCTTGCTGCTGCCGCTGGCGCTGGCAGGAGGCGCGGCGCTCTACATGTCAGCGCCGTTCGAGCCGGACTGGCGGATCGTGACCGCCATCACAGCGCCAGCGGTCCTGCTGTGGCTGCTGCTGCAGCGGAGAGGGGGAGGCCTGCTCGCGCTGGCCTTTGGCATGATCGCCTGCGCAGGCTTCGGCGTAGGGGCCGGCATCGTGCGGTCGGCGCTGGTTTCGGCGCCGGTGCTCCGGCAGGAGACGGGCGGCCCGGTTAGAATTGAGGGCGTCATCGCGGAGATCGATGCGGGACAGAGCAGCCGAAGACTCCGCATCCATGTCCGTGCGATCGAGGGACTGACGCCGGACCAGACGCCGAAGTTCGTCCGGTTCAGCTTCAAGGGGGACATGCCCTACAGCCCCGGACGCGCCGTGGCTTGCCAGGCGATCCTGTCGCCGCCGCCCAGGCCGGTCGTGCCCGGCGATTACGCCTTTCACCGCGACGCGTACTTCGCCCAACTGGGGGCTGTGGGATTTGCCGTCGGCCAGTGCGAGCCGTTGCCGACGCCTCCACCGTCTACGCTCGCCTCGAAGGTCGGGTACTGGATCGGCGCCGTGCGCCGCGCCCTGTCGCTGCACGTCTATGAGGAAGCAGGCGAGAAAGGCGGCGGCATGTCGGCCGCGATGGTGGCAGGCGATCGCAGCCTGATCACGCCGGACGATGCAGAGGCGTTGCGACTTTCTGGCCTTGCGCACCTGTTGTCCATCTCCGGTGTGCACATGGTGCTGGCGGGAGGGATTGTGTTCTTCCTTATCCGCATGCTGTGGCCACTGGTCGAGCCGCTCGCCTTGCGGATTCCGACGCCACGCGCAGCGGCGTTCGGCGCTATTGTGGCCTGCGCGCTCTACTTTGCGATCTCGGGCGCGGAAGTGGCCACGCAACGGTCGTACGTCATGGCCATTATCGGCTTTGGCGCGAAGCTGTTCGACCGGCCGGCGATTTCGCTGCGATCGCTGGCTGTGTCGCTGGTTATCGTTGTGTTGCTGCAGCCGGAATCCGTGGTGACGCCGGGCTTTCAGATGTCGTTTGCGGCGTCGGGCGCGCTGATTGCGCTCTACGAGATGTGGCCGAAGCTGGACAAGCCGATCCGGCCCGGCGTGTTCGCCCGCGCATGGGCGTGGGTAGTTGGCGCTACCGCAACCTCGCTGGTCGCTTCGCTCGCGACCATGCCATTCGCGCTTTACCACTTTGATCGTGCAGCGCTGTTCAGCGTGGTCGCCAATATCGTTTCCACACCGGTGATCACGCTGTGGACCACGCCGGCGGCGGCCGCGGCGGCATTGGCGGCGCCGCTAGGGCAGGAAGGGCCGTTCTTGTGGCTGCTGGGCAAAAGCATCGAGGTCGTGCTCGCGATCGCGCACTATTCAGCGGATATGTCTCCCCCGGTCGACTTGCCGCGCCTTGGCGAAGCCGGGCTGGCCTTGGCGGCGGCGGCGATCGCGTTGGGGTGTGTGCTGACACGACGGGGGCGCGCCTTCGCCGCGATACCGGCGGCGGCCGCGCTTGTGATCTGGATCACCGGGCCCGACCCGGTGGGCTATGTCGCGGACGACGGAACAGTGTTCCTGAAGGCCCGGCAAGGATGGGTGCAGGTGATTGACTGGCGAGGGCGCAACGGCCTCGATCCGTTGATCATCGGGGATGACGTTCGCAAGTCGGGCTGTCCTAGCGATGCCAAAGGCGTGGCGAAGGGGCAGGCGTGCGGCCTGGAGATGGCCGGAGGACGCTTTGAAATTTTGCCGGGCCCTGGGGAGCCGGAGGATGGATGCCCCGCCGCGGCCAGTCTGGTTTTCACGCCGAGGCAGGGACTGCCGCTCACCCTCGACCCATGCGCCTATGCTGGCAAGGGCGGAGCGGTGATCGAAACGTCCTGGAAGGGCGAGGCCAGCCTTCGCGCGGCGCAAATGCAAAGCGGCCGGGCCTGGACCCAGCCGCTTTATCCAAGGCCGCCGAGACCGAAGGTCTCAAAGCCGAAGGATGAAATCCAGGATCAGTGATACTTGCGGACCAACGCGACCAGCTTGCCCTGGATGCGCACGCGGTCGGGCCCGAAGATCTGCGTACCGAACGCAGGGTTTGCCGCTTCCAGGGCTATGGAACCGCCCTTCTTGCGGAACCGCTTGAGGGTAGCGGTCTCCTCGTTGATCAGCGCCACCACGATGTCGCCAGAGGCGGCGTGGTCGGTCTTCTTCAGGATGACCGTGTCGCCATCCAGAATGCCGGCGTTGATCATACTCTCGCCCGAGACTTCGAGCGCGAAATGGGTATCCGGATCGAAATCCTCGTCCGGCGCGGCGACCTTGTGGGTTTCATGTTCGATGGCTTCGATCGCCGTACCGGCGGCGATACGGCCCATGACAGGGATGAAGGACGGTCGAACGGCTGAGCCGCGGGCCGGGCGACCCTCGCTTACCACGCTGGGCCGGAAGGGGGCGCGGCCAGAGGATTGGGGCACGGCGCTTTCAGGAAGCTTCAGAACCTCGAGAGCGCGGGCCCGGTGGGCCAGGCGGCGCAGGAAGCCGCGCTCCTCCAGGGCGGTGATCAGACGGTGGATTCCCGACTTTGAGGCCAGATCAAGCGCCTCTTTCATCTCGTCAAACGAAGGCGAAACGCCGGTTTCCTTGATCCTGTCATTGATAAACAGGAGCAGCTCTCGCTGTTTCTTGGTCAACATCGCGGGCTTCCGCCTCCACAACCATTTGAGTCGCGGATAGTTCTACTATCGTTCACGTTATGGGTCAATTGAGACCCAAAACCGTTTACCGTGCTTGGGCTAAAGACCGTACGGATTCTGCAGGATTTTCCGAACGCATCAGACTCTCGCCCACGAGAAAACCGCGGGCGCCTACTCGCCTAAGACGCGAAATATGGTCGGGCATCCGGACACCGCTTTCCGAGATCAGGAGGTGGGAGGGGGGAACAAGGTCGGAGAGCCGCTCGGTGACGGCGAGGTCGGTCGTGAAGGTGCGCAGGTCGCGGTTATTCACACCCAGCAGGGGCGAGGGCAGGCCCAAGGCGCGCACCAGCTCAGCCTCGTCGTGGGCTTCCAGCAGAACCGACATGCCCCACTGGTCCGCGGTTGCGTGGATTTCGGCGGCCTGCGCGTCGTCGAGGGCGCCCATGATGATCAGGATGGCGTCGGCGCCGGCTGCGCGCGCTTCGAGCACCTGGATCGGGTCGATCATGAAATCCTTCCGCAGGACGGGCAGGGAGATCGCGGCGCGGACAGTTTTCATGTCGTCCAGCGAGCCCCCGAAGCTGGGGCCATCGGTGAGAACGGAGATGCAGGCAGCGCCGCCTGCCTCGTAGCCACGCGCGGCTTCGTCAGGCGCACGGACGGTGTTGATCTCGCCGGCTGAAGGGCTCTTGCGTTTGACTTCGCAGATGAGGGCGTTGCCATCGGCCCTGGCGATCTTCAGGAGCGCATCGGCGAAGCCGCGCGGTTTCGATGCGGCCTTGGCGTCGGCTTCGAGAGAGGACAAGGAGCGCTGCTTCCTGAGGGCCGCCACTTCGTCCTTCTTGTAGTCGAGGATTGCGCGGAGCTTGTCGGGAACGTCAGGCATTGGTCGCGCTCTTGAGAGCTTCCAGCGCGGCGAGGGCGCGGCCTGAAGCGATGGAGGCGCGCGCCTGGGCGAGGCCATCGGCGAGATCAGCGGCCCGGCCGGCGATGGTAAGCGCTGCGCCAGCGTTGAGTGCCACAAGGTCAGCGAATGGACTGGGTTTGCCTTCGAGCACGCGGAGAAGCGCGGCCGAATTCTCGGCGGACGTACCGCCGCGCAGGACCTGCGGATCGACGACAGGGAGGCCGAAGTCCTCCGGGCGGATTTCGAACGTGTCGATCTCACCGTTCTTGAGTTCGGTGATCATAGTGGGGCCGGTGGTGGAAATCTCGTCCATCCCGTCACGGCCGTGCACGATCCACGCGCGCTCCGAGCCGAGACGGCGCAGGGCCTTGGCGTAGGGGATCATCCAGAGTTCGGAATAGACCCCGAGAAGCTGACGCCTGGCGCCTGCGGGGTTGGCGAGCGGGCCGAGAAGGTTGAACACCGTGCGGATGCCGAGCGCCTTGCGGACCGGCGCCACATGCTTCATCGAGGCATGGTGCGCGGGGGCGAACATGAAGGCTACGCCGGCCCTGTCGAAGCTGGCTTCCAGCTGCGCATCGGTGGGATTGAGGTTGACGCCGAGTGCTTCGAGCACATCGGCGGAGCCGGTCTTGGGCGGAACGGAGCGGTTGCCGTGCTTGGCGACGACGGCGCCGGCGCCGGCAGCTACAAAGGCGGCTGCGGTCGAAGTGTTGAGGCTGACCCAGGCAAGGCCGCCCGTGCCGCAGGTGTCGATTGCGCCCTCAGGCGCAGCCACGCGGCGCACATGCGCGCGCATGACGGCCGCGCCGGCGGCGATGTCAGATGCGCTTTCACCGCGCATGGCGAGAGAGGTCAGGAACGCGGCGGTGAGCGAAGGGTCACTTTCGCCTCGGAAAATCGCCTCGAACGCCGCCTGCATGGCTTCGCCGTCCGGCCGCTCGGGGTTACCGGAGGCGAGGCTTTGGACCACGCTGCGGACGGCGTCACTCACTTGGACGTCTTCCTCGGCTTGGCGTGTCTGAGGAAATTGGCGAGCATGACCTTGCCGTATTGCGAGCCGATGGATTCCGGGTGGAACTGGACGCCGAAGACCGGGCGGCTCTTGTGGTGGACGGCCATGATCTCGCCGTCGGCTGTCTCGGCGTCGACGACCAGCGCATCCGGCAAGCCCTTCCGGCGCACGGCGAGTGAGTGGTAGCGCACTGCCTTGAAGTGCTCGGGCACGCCTTCGAAAAGATCACCGCCCATTACTTTGACGTCCCAGGCCTTGCCGTGGACGATGTCCTTAGCGCTTTCGACCACGCCGCCCATGGCCTGGCCGATCGCCTGGTGGCCCAGGCACACGCCAAGAATGGGAAGATCGTCCGGCGCCGCGTTGATGAGCTCCAGGCAGATGCCGGCTTCGTTAGGGGTGCAAGGACCAGGGGACAGCACGATCGCGTCGGCGCCTTTGGCGAGTGCATCCTTCGCCGTCAGCGCATCGTTGCGGACAACTTCGACTTCAACGTCCGCGCCGACGTCCTGGAGGTAGTGGACCAGATTGTAGGTGAAGCTGTCGTAGTTATCGATGATGAGAACCTTGGTCATCGGTTGCCCCGATCGTAACGCGAGGCTTCCTCGGCGGCTCGGAAAAGGGCGCTGGCCTTATGCACCGTCTCCATGAACTCGCTTTCGGGATTGGAATCGTAGACGACGCCACCCCCCGCCTGGACATGGATCTTGCCGCCCTTGAACACCGCCGTGCGCAGCGCGATGCAGGTGTCCATGTCGCCACCGGCGCCGAAATAGCCCACTCCGCCGGCATAGACGCCGCGGGCATGGGGCTCGAGTTCGGTGATGATCTCCATCGCGCGGATCTTCGGCGCGCCTGAGGTCGTGCCCGCCGGGAAGCCCGCCGCCAGGGCAGAGACCATGTCCTCACCTTCCTTGAGGCGGCCCTGCACGTTGGAGACAATGTGCATCACGTGGCTGTAGCGCTCGACGGTGAAGCTTTCCGTGACTTCGACCGTGCCGCGCGCGGCGACCCGACCCACATCGTTGCGACCGAGGTCGAGCAGCATCAGGTGCTCGGCGCGCTCCTTGGGATCGGCCAGGAGGCGTTGTTCGTTCTCGGCGTCCGCCTCCGGCGTCGCGCCGCGCGGCAGGGTGCCGGCGATGGGGCGAACGGTGACAAGGCCGTCGCGCACGCGCACCAGGATTTCGGGGCTGGAGCCCGAAATCTGGAACTCGCCGAAGTTCACGTAGAACATGAAGGGCGAAGGGTTGAGCCTTCGCAAGGCGCGGTAGAACGCGAAGGGCGACCGTTCGAATTTAGCCGTGAAGCGCTGACTGGGCACCACCTGGAAGATGTCGCCGGCGCGGACGTATGTCTTGGCCCGTTCGACCTTGGCGAGGTAGTCGGACTTTTCCGTGTTCGAGGTGAATTCGATCTTCTCGACCGGAGCGTCGTTGGGACGCGAGGGAGGCATCGGCTCATCGAGCTTGGCTTCGATGGCATCGATCCTGGCAATGGTGGCTGCTTCCCCGCCGCGCTCGGGCGCCGCGATGATAATCTCTTGCTTCACGCCATCGAAGATCAGCACAACGCCGGGCCGCATCAGCATTGCTTCCGGAACGCCGCTGGGGTCGGGCTTTGGTTCCGGCAACCGTTCGACATAGCGGATCATGTCGTAACCGAGGAAGCCGAACGCGCCCGCAGCCATCGGCGGCAAGCCGTCCATGCCCGACACCTTGCAGGCTTCAATGAACTCGCGCAGCGAGGCCATCGGGTCGCCGGATGTGGAGAGAACTTTCTTGAAGTCCGCCGTGACGGAGGTTTCGGCTTTGCCGCCACGCACGCGCCACCACAGGTCCGGCGCCATGCCGATGAAGGAATAGCGACCGCGCGTCTCGCCGCCCATCACGCTCTCGAACAGCACCAGGCCGGGCTGCATCGGGTTGAGCTTGAGCATCGCCGAGACCGGCGACTCGGTGTCGTCGACCCTCCGCCTGACGATAAGCCGGGGAAGGGCAGACGTCATTGGCCCTGGTCTTCCTTGAGGATGCCGTCGAAATAGCCCTGGATGGCATTCTCGTTCCGGTTGACCGGAACCGCCTTTAGGACACCGCGGACAAAGACTTCCTCGAAGTCCTGGTTCAGCGTCTGCGAGATTTCGTTGGTAATCTGCTGCTTCAAGGCGGTCTCGACCTGGCTGGTCGCGGGCTCGACCTTGTCCACGCGAATTACCCAAGGCTCGCCGCTCTGGGCGTGAGCGATGCCGACTTCGCCTTCCTTCATGGCGAAGGCAGCTTGCTTGATAGCCGGATCAACCTGGCTGTTCTCGGCGCGAACCATGTTGACCGAGCCGATGGTCGCGAGTTTTCCGGCGGCGGCGGCCTGCTCGAATGTCTTGCCTCCCTTGACCGCCGCAATCATGTCGTTGGCGACCTTGTCGGCGGCTTCCTGCGCCTTCTTCAGCATAAAGCGGGCGCGGACCTCCGCCTTCGCATCATCGAAGGAAAGCGTGTACTTCGGTACGATCTCGTCGAGGCGGTAAAGCGAACGCTCGCTGTCGCCTTCGACGATGTCAGTCATTTGACC
Organism: Hyphomonadaceae bacterium; assembly: GCA_035548775.1. Taxonomy (GTDB): domain Bacteria; phylum Pseudomonadota; class Alphaproteobacteria; order Caulobacterales; family Hyphomonadaceae; genus UBA7672. The sequence continues at coordinate 6,680 of DASZSI010000125.1, read as the reverse complement.
TGCCGTCATGTTCCTGAACAGCTGACGCACGATGTCGGGATGCGAAGCTAGCAGCGTCGACTGTTCGCGCTTGATGGTTACGGCATTGGCGTCGACGGGCGCCAGATGGATGACGGGTGCGCCGATCTGCTTGCCGATCTCCTCAAGCGGACTGCCGCCGGCGAGGTCACGAATCTGCTCATAGGTTTCGCTGAATTTTCCTTCGGCGCCGGCCTGGGCGAGCTTCTCGTGGATCTTGTCGGATACATCCGCCAGGGGCGTCGGTACTCCGGGTGTGATCTTCAGGACTTGGACCGCGTAATAGGCGCCGTTGACGAGGTAGGGACCGTCGAGCACGTCCGTCTTCATGTTGAAGACGTGACCGTCATAGTCCTTGTCTTTCAGGTCGCCCGGCTTGACGGGCAGGTTTGCGCGCTCGACGCCCGGAACCTTGGCGGCCGCCTGTTCCAGCGTGTTTCCCTGTTTCACGAAGTCGACAAAATCCTGGACCGGCTTGCGATCCTTGGACGTGAACTGCGCGATGTCCCGCGTTTCGGGAGTTGAGTAGTCCTTGATGTGCCGGTCGTATTCTTTCTTGATGTCGTCGTCAGTGACCGTGACCTGGTTGGCGAAATCGGCAGGCGAGAAGGTCAGCACCGAGATCCGGCGGCGTTCCGGTTGTTCGAACTGCGCCTTGTTCTGCTCGTAATAGGCCTTCAGCTCGTCATCCGTCGGCGCCTTGGGCGCAGTGACCGAAGCGGCCGTAAGCCGGGCCGCAGAGACCGTCCGCTTCTCGCCAAAATACGTCAGCAGCGGCTTGGTCAGCACTTCCGGCGGGGCGACGTTCTGCAGGGCGGCGTTGACGATGTAGTCGACCGTCCGGTCGTCAGCGACGGCATCCTCGAACTGCTTGACCGACTGCTTGTTGTCGGCGGCCAGCTGGCGCACCGACTGGATATCGACCCGGCCCACCGCGTCGCGAACGCCGGGCAGGCCAAGAAGGTAGGTATTGACGGCGTCCGAGCTGGCGCGAACGCCGATCTTGTCGCCATAGGCCAGCACCGCTGTGCGGTTGATCAGCTGGGCGAGTTCGCCCTGTGTTATGCCCTGCTGGGCGGCTTCGCGCGTCGAGATGATCTTGTTCTGCTCGACACGCATACGGTCGATCTGACGGTCCACCGCGCGGTTGATGTCGAACGGGCGAATCTCGCGATCGCCGATCGAGATGAAGCCGCCGCCGATGGCGCCGGTGAACGGATCGCGGAAGCCGAAAATCCCGAAACTGACGATAAGCAGGAAAAACAGGACCGCTGCGTAAGGCGATCGCACGAATTTCCGCATCGAGCCGAACATACAGATAGTCTCCAAAAGGGCGGCCCGACCCGGTCGGGTTGTCCGCTGGAACACGGCTTGCTAGAGCATTTTGCGGCGAAGGGGAAACCGGTTCGCCGCAGGAAAATGCGACAATACGGCATTATCAGGCAGGTTTTCGGGGCTGTTTCCCGAACCGTGGCGCCAGCGACCCGGATCATCCGTCGCAGGGGCGCGCCTGGCCGGTCGGGACCAGGATAAGGGACGGATGAGCACGCGGAAAAAGCTGGTTGCCGGCAACTGGAAAATGAATGGCGTGGCAGCCGCCCTGTCCGAGCTGGGGCCGATGATCGAGTGGGCTAGATCGGTTTCCACCGTCGAACTGGCGATCTGCCCCCCAGCCACGCTGGCGGGGGCGACTTCAGAAATATTGAAAGGCACGCCGGTTCGCCTGGGCGGCCAGGATTGTCATGCGGAGAAGTCCGGGGCCTTCACGGGCAATGTCAGTGCGGAAATGTGGGCCGATCTCGGCGCGCGGTACGTGATCGTCGGGCATTCGGAGCGGCGCGCCATGCATCATGAGACCGACGCCATTGTGGCCGCAAAGGCGCAGGCGGTGATGCGGGCGGGCCTGGTTCCCATAATCTGCCTGGGCGAAACCCTGGCCGAACGGGACGCAGGCAAGACCCTGGACGTAATAGCGACCCAGCTGGCGGGATCGGTTCCCGAGGAAGCCGCCAGGGCGGAGTTCGTCATCGCCTACGAGCCGGTGTGGGCCATCGGCACGGGGCGGACCCCAACAATTCCGCAGGTCGCCGAGGTCCATGTGGCCTTACGGAACGGTCTGGCCAAGCGATTTGGGCAGGATCTGGCGGGGCGGACACGGCTGCTCTATGGCGGCTCGGTCAAGCCGGACAATGCCAAGGAGCTTATGCACGCCGAGGGGGTCGATGGCGCCCTGGTGGGCGGGGCGAGCCTGAAAGCTGCGGATTTCCTGAAGATTGCGCAGGCCTGCCTCTGACACGGGGGTGGTCGACCGGCCCCGGCGCCGCACCCATATGAAATGCAGTCCCGGGGGCTTGGCCGCAGCCCTAGGGCATGCTTTGACGCGGCAACCTTTTTCAGGCGGCGCACCTCATGCTTGCAGTCCTGCTTACCGTTCACCTGATCGCGTGCCTTGCGCTCGTGATCGCCGTGATGCTCCAGCGATCCGAGGGCGGCGCGCTCGGCATGGGCGGCGGCGGCACCGGCGGTATTATCTCGGGCCGCGGCGCGGCGAGCGCCCTCGTGCGCACCACCATGATCTTGGCCGCCGTCTTTTTCGCGACCAGCGTAACGATGACGGCGGTGAACTCGAACGCACAGAAGAACGCCAGCTCGCTGGAAAAACGCATCCAGCAGGAGAACTCGAAGCCGATCGACCCGCTGGCTGCGCCGAGTGGCGCGAATGCTCCGGCCACCACCGCGCCGGCCTCGCCCGCGCCAGCGCCGGCGGTTGATCCGCTCGCTCCGGTTGTGAACACGTCGCCTGGCGCCGCCGCAACACCTGCGCCCTCGACAGCGCAAACAACGCCGCCGGCTTCTTCGACAGCCCCGGCCGCCCCGAAGGAAACGACGCCGGCGCCGAAGCCTGTGGCGCCGAAGGCGACCGCTCCGGCTACCCCTGCGCCTGCGACCCAGGAACCGGCTGCGCCTCCGCAAAACGGTGGATCAAACAACCAATAACCTCGGCGGGGCCATCCGAATCGCTCCACCACGAAGCGGGGCATTTGCCGGCGTCTGATCCGCCTGTGCCCGTCTAATCTACGGAATACAGTCCGCTTTCCGGCGAGACTCGACCTCCACTCAAAGCGGGGCTAAAGCGGTCATCCGTCATGAAGCGATTTATCTTCATTACGGGAGGCGTTGTTTCCTCCCTCGGGAAGGGCATTGCCTCGGCAGCGCTTGGCGCCTTGCTGCAATCCCGCGGCTATCGGGTCCGTCTCCGCAAACTCGATCCCTATCTCAACGTCGACCCCGGCACGATGTCGCCGACCCAGCACGGCGAGGTGTTCGTCACCGATGACGGCGCCGAGACGGACCTGGACCTCGGCCACTATGAAAGGTTCACCGGCGTTTCGGCGCGCAAGACGGACAACACCACGACAGGCCGGCTCTACAAGTCGATCCTGGAGAAGGAGCGGCGCGGTGATTATCTCGGCGCGACGCTGCAGGTGATCCCGCACGTCACCGACGCCATCAAGGAATTCGTGAAGGCGGACACTGACGATGTCGACTTCGTTCTCTGCGAAGTTGGCGGCACGGTGGGCGACATCGAAGGCCTGCCGTTCTTCGAAGCCATCCGCCAGCTGAGCCAGGAACTGGGCCGCGAGGCCAGCCTGTTCATCCACCTGACGCTGCTGCCCTACATCGCCACGGCCGGCGAGATGAAGACCAAGCCGACACAGCACTCGGTGAAGGAGCTGCGCTCGATCGGCATCCAACCCGATATCCTCTTGTGCCGCGCGCCCATGCCGATCCCGCCGGAAGAGCGGCGCAAGATCGCGCTGTTCTGCAACGTGCGGCCCGAGGCGGTGATCGAGGCGCTGGACGCCCAGCACATCTACGAAGTGCCGCTGGAGTATCACGCGCGCGGGCTGGACCGCGAAGTGCTGCGCCACTTCGGGCTTGAGAAGGACACCACGCCCGACCTGAAGCACTGGATCAACACATCGCAGATCCTGCGGAATCCGGACGGCGAGGTTCGCATTGCGATCGTGGGCAAGTATGTGGCGTTGCACGACGCCTACAAGTCGGTGGTCGAGGCGCTGGGGCATGGCGGCCTCGCCAACAAGGTGAAGGTGAACCTCACCTGGATTCCATCGGACCGTTACGACGATCCCAATGCGGATCTGTCCGAGCTTGATACGGCGGACGGCGTGTTGCTGCCGGGCGGCTTTGGCGAGCGCGGCGCTATCGGCAAGATGCGCGCGGCCGGGTATGCGAGGCGCCACAAGCTGCCATGCTTTGGCATCTGCTATGGCATGCAGCTGGCCGTGATCGAGCTTGCCCGCAACCTCGCCAACATTCCCGGCGCGGGCACAACGGAGTTCGGCAAGCCCGACTATCCCGCCGTCGGCCTGATGGGCGAATGGGTTCGGGGCAACACCAAGGAAGTCCGCACCGCCGATGGCGATCTGGGCGGAACGATGCGCCTTGGCGCCTATCCGGCCATTCTCGCCAAGGGCTCAAAGGTCGCGGAGATCTACGGTACGCAGACGATCTCCGAACGCCATCGCCACCGCTATGAAGTGAACACCGACATCATCGCGCGCCTCGCTCCGCACGGCGTCCTATTCTCGGGCATGTCGCCGGACGGCAAACTGCCGGAGATCATGGAGCTGACCGACCACCCCTGGTTCATCGGCGTCCAGTTCCACCCGGAGCTGAAATCGCGGCCCTTCGATCCGCATCCACTATTCGCAAGCTTCATCGCGGCGGCGAGAGACAAGAGCAGGCTGGTGTAGGCGCGCCATTGAGCGAGGGCGCAAATCAATGGGCAGCCGCTATGAGCTGGTTCATGATCTCGATCATCGTGTCTTTGCCGACTGAGATCGCCGTAATTTCCGCCTGCCCAAAGCGGATGACGAAGGTTCCTTTGGTCGCTGTGATGCCTTTAAGGTTGGCATACCTGTAGAAGTTCGGCTTTAGCGATCCCTGCACGTTCAAGATCCCCGTCTTGAAGAAATAGACTCCGTTGTTTCCGTTGTGCATGACGGTATCGTCTGCAATGGCCAAGATATCCGTGTCATCGACAAGGCCCGCAGCATGCGAGAGTGCGTTCTGCTTGATCTGAGCAGAGATATTCGGTGCGACGTACAACCTGTTGCTCTCATAGCGTCGCAAGATCGACATCAGGGTCTCGCGCACATCCACCGGAGGCGGCGGCGGAGGGGGTTGGGCTGCAGCGCTTTGCACAAGCGCCTGCCCGCCTCCGGCGGCCGGCAGCGCATCGCGGGGCGTTTGGAGGGTAGTTGGCTTCGCAGCTGCCTTCGACTCGTCGCCCCGGGCTTTCGGCGGTGAGGATGCTGCAGGCATTTCCGGATTGCCGACAGTCGCAGGCAGGGCAGGCGCCTTGCGGGGCGTCCCGCCCCCAACGCATGAGAAATCTCCGCCGAAAAGTGCGATCCCAGCGTTCAGTCCTGTATTGTCGGTTGTAAAATCGAGCTTACCAGTATTTCTGTCCAAACTCATCCCGACAGACAATGGTTGGCCGGTTGCCTTGCCACTATAGCTGTAGTGCATTTGGCTGACGTCGCTGTAGGACGCAGCATCCCTGCTGATCTTCACGGTTTCCTTGGACACGATGTATCCCGGAGCGCCATCCTCAGTCTTGACTGGTATTCCGCTGTCCGGGTTGACCTTAATGGTTTGCGGTGGGCTCGACCTGTGAACTTCGGGCTGCTCACCCGGCTGGATGATTGTGAACGTCTGGGCGCTCTCCGAGATGATCAGGTCGAATTCCGATGGCGCCCCAGTGCCGAGTAGTTTTCCAAGCGTCCTCTGCTGATCTTTCTGGGTGCAGTGAAGCCGGTCGTCTGCTCGAGCCTCCTGCGTAATGACTACAGATAGCGCCAGGACGATGAAGCAAAGTGTGTTGGCTGCGCGCATGGCCCCTCCGCCAAACCAGCTCTACGCATCGCTAGAGCCAATTGCACTCCACGAGCTAACGAGAATAAAATTCTGCAACTGGCTGCGCAAGGCCCCGCAGTCGAGGGCCGCCGACCTCAGCGGCCTTCCCGCCGGCGACCGCAGAACACGGTAACTTAGCCGTCACTCCCCGTCCGACACGTCCACGCCGGCGAAGATGGGTTTTTCGATCGGTTGCGGGCGGCCTTCGCGTTCGAGTTGGCGGGCGCCTTCGAGGATGCCTTTGAGGGCGTAGTTGCCTTCGTGACAGGCGTATTCGTAGAGCGGCTCGTGCGAAGTGTTCAGCGCCATCTCTCCTCCCCACGAGGTCTTGTAGAGCGTCGGGTCTTCGACGGTGAACTGGTAGAAGATCTGGTCGTTGGACCAGCGCGTGAAACGCTCGATGACCTTGCCGGCCTTGGTGATGTAGGAGCGCTGGTTGGGGTTGGAGTTCACCGTCTCGACGACCAGCGTGTCGCCCTCATACCAACCGACGGCGTCGCCGCCCCACTTCGGGATGACACCCGGGCCGTGCTTGGCTTCTTCCTTGTTCTTGACGATCGGGATGATCTTGGCGTCGTGGATCATCTCGGCGAGGATCATCACCGAGCCTGGCGATTGAACGATCTGCAGCGTGTTGTTGTACATGCCGTTGCCGATCACCGGGCCGTAGCTCCCGGTGAAGCTCATGATGCAACGCTCCGACAGCGGGCGGATTTCCG
>DASZSI010000124.1:0-1842 GCA_035548775.1 Hyphomonadaceae bacterium | reverse complement strand
TGCGGCGCCGCCACCACTTCGCGCTGCATGAGCCGCCCGGCGGTCTCGTCTTCATAGGCCAGCGTCGTCTCGATCGCCGCCCGCTCGATATCGGGCATGGCGGCGAGCACCTGGGCGCGCTTTTCGTCCTCCAGGTCATCGACGACGTCAGCGGCGTCGTCGGATTCCATCTCGCCCAACGCCTTGGCGAGCGTCGCCGAGGGGACGTGTTCGAGGACTTCCTCGCGAATTTCGGTGTCGAGTTCCGACAGAATTTCGGCGAGCGCCTCTGGATCGAGGTGCGGAACCAGCTCCTCGCGGTCTCCCGCGGAGAGAAATCCCATCAGGTCGGCGATATCGGCCGGATGCAGGGCGCCCAGGAGGTCACGCAGGCGCTCGGCGTCGCCGCGGTCGAGCGCATCTACGACCATCGGCACATATTCAGGATTTAGGGCGTAGTCCTCGCCAAGCGCGAGGTCTTCGAGGTCTTCTTCAGGCTCCGAGGTCGTCTTCGAATCCAACAGCTCGAGGTCGTCCGTTTCGCGGCTCATGCGGACCTCCTCTTGGCTGGTGTCAGACAGACTTTTCCTGAAGAATTTTAGGACTCTAGGTTCACTGGTGCGGTCGAGAAGACTCGAACTTCCACGGGTTGCCCCACAGCGACCTCAACGCTGCGCGTCTACCAATTCCGCCACGACCGCACGTGGTGAGCGGCGGGGGGTAGCAAACGCGGACGCCTTTGTGAAGGGCGCGTGGCGCCGCTTGCGCCGTGGCTAGACGACGCCGCCGGCCATGAAGTCGTAGACATCCGCCTCGCGGGTCACGGCGATGGAGATTTTCTCGTCGGTGATCTGGATCTCGCCGCGGGCGATCGGGTGGTTGTTGGCCAAAATCCACACCTCGTCGTTCACCGAGGCGTCGAGGGGAATGACCGCGCCCCGGCCCATCCGCAAGAGCTGCTGCATGGGCAGCGTTGAGCGGCCCAGCACCACCTGGATTTCGACATTGACCGCGTTGACCTGGCTCACCGATTTACGCCTCTTGCCGTCGATGGGCTTTGCGCACAGCAGGCCCAAGCCCCACATTGGCCCCGACATGCTTGACCGGGTGTTAAATCCACAGCGATCCGCGCCAATCTTCGGCCGCGACGACGACGAACCCGTCGGCTGGGCGGTTTCACGGCGCCCTGTGGGGTACCTTGAAGCTGTCGCGGCGATGGAGGCCAAAGCTGGGGCGATCGCGACTGGCCAGGAAGGAGAGCTGATCTGGCTTTTGGAGCATCCGCCGCTTTATACGGCCGGCGTGTCGGCCCGCGCCGGCGATCTCCTGGACGCGGATCGGTTTCCGGTCTTCCAAAGCGGGCGCGGCGGGCAGTTCACCTATCACGGCCCCGGCCAGCGGGTGGCCTATGTGATGCTCGATCTGACTCGGCGCCAACGCGATGTGCGCGCCTTCGTCACGGCGTTGGAGACCTGGGTTATCGGGGCGCTTGCCACCTTCAATGTGGAAGGCGAAGTGCGGACGGGCCGGGTCGGGGTCTGGGTTGAACGTAAAGCCGTCGGCATGCCCCCAAGGGAGGACAAGATCGCCGCCATTGGTGTGAAACTTCGCCGCTGGGTGTCGTTTCACGGGATTTCCCTCAACGTCGACCCCGACCTCACGCATTTCTCAGGCATCGTGCCCTGCGGCGTGAATGAGCATGGGGTCACCAGCCTTGTGGACCTTGGTCTGCCGGTCAGCATGGATGAGGCGGATGCGGCGCTTAGAGCCAGCTTCGCCAATGTATTTGGGGCGACGCGCGCGGACACCGCTCCGATCTGAAGGCGACCCTGCGCCCTGTCGCGCCACCTTCCGTTCACGACG
>DASZSI010000123.1:0-2718 GCA_035548775.1 Hyphomonadaceae bacterium | reverse complement strand
CCTGGGCGCGGCTCACGTAGATGGCGGCCTCGTCCATGCGGCCCTGCATCTGATTTACCAACCCCATGTTGAAGAGGACGAGGGGTGAGTCTGGATTGATCTCCAACGCGCGGCGCAGCGTCGCTTCGGCGACCGCAGGCTTCAGCTCCAGCATCGCCTCGAGATGGCCTAGCGCGCCCAGTGCCTCCGCTTCCGCGCCGCCCAAGTCCAGAGCGCGCTGGATCGCCGCCCGCGCTTGTTCTGTGACAGCGCGTGCGCGGGCGTAACCGAAGACGGCAAGGAGCGAGAAACAATCAGCGACACCCACATGTGCCAGCGCGAACTCCGGGTCGATGGCGATGGCCTTGCTATAGCACTCCATCGCGCGCTGCAGACTCTCGCGCCCCGGCCGCGACTGCGCGTACCAACCGGATACATAGGCCTGGTACGCTGCGGGACTGGCCGTCGTACGGTTGGACTTGGCGACGGATGCGCCGCCCTCCGCCGCCACGAAGCGGTAACCGCGGCCGGCCTCGGTGACGATATGTCCCGCCGATGGCCCCAGCGCCTTTCGGATGGATGAGATGCACTGCGCAAGACTGTTCTCTTCCACCGTCACGTCAGGCCAGCCGGCCTGCATCAGTTCAGCCTTTCCAACGAGCACGCCTGGCCGCTCGGTCAGGTGAAGCAGAACGCTGAAGGCGCGCGAGCCGAGTGGGACGGGCTCGCCGCTAGCATCCAGGGTCAACCGCCGAAGGTCGCCGTCGAGACGGCAGTCGCCGATCCGGATGACTGACCCTTGCCTCATGACGATTTCAGAACCTTTCAGACCACCCGTGTTGCACGCCAGGGTATGAAATCGCTCCAGTCGCGATCAAGCAGTGTCGCGAATGAAAAATGAGGGGCTGACAAATGACCGGAGCGCAAGCCGCGGAACGGGTCGACGCGCGCCGATGGTTCTACCACTGGATGGCGCTTGCCTGCCTTGCCGTCACGCTAGTCGGTTTCCTGCCGACCTACTTCGTACCCATCGCGCAGGGGACGTTGGCGCGCGAGCCCATGGTGCATTTGCACGGCCTCTTGTTCTTCGCGTGGATCGTCTTCTTTTGCTGGCAGACATGGCTTGCAGCCATGGGCCGCGTCACCGGGCACCGGGAATGGGGCATGGTCGGCGTGGGGCTGGCTGCAGCGATGGCGTTTTCAGTCATCACGGTGGACGCCGTGCGACTCAACCAGACCCCGGCAGAGCCGCCGATCTTCGCCATGATCCATCTCTCGGGCATTCTCTTTTTCGAGACATGTGTTGTCGCTGCTCTGGCCAGTGTACGGCGGCCGGAGGTGCACAAGCGCTTCATGCTCCTTGCCACCATATCGCTTCTGGGTGCGCCGATAGGACGGTGGTGGGGCGTGCTGTTGGGTCTGTCGGGTGGCCCTGCATCCGCCGCTTCGTCTCTGCCTTCACTGGATGCCGGCACGCTTTTGCTGGTGACGTTTGGACCGCCTCTATCGGCCGCGGCGGTCGGGGCTGTGGCTGTGGCGTTTGACTGGAGTACGCGCCGCCGCGTATCGCCAATCTACGCGGCCGGCCTTCCGATCTATGTTGTGATGAGCCCAGTCGGCGCGGCAATCGCGGCAACGCCGGCCTGGCTGGCTGTGGTCGACTGGATCAAGCACCTGGGCGGTTGAGACTCGCAGCCGCTACGAACGACGGTTTGGGGCCAGGACGCGCCGGCGAGTCTCCATCGAATTCCATTGAGCGCTTCGCGCACTTCGGGCTGCGGCTGGACCCCGGCCTCCGCCGGGGACGCCTAGCTTTGCTGCGCTTCCAGCTGAGATCGGACGGCAAGCGCGGAATTTTCAGATAACGCCCAATACCTCCGTACTTTTCCCGGAAGTTTCCTATTCGTTAACGGGCGCTGGGCAGGATGCCACGGTGGGGCGCCTTTAGGCGTCGTGAATCCGCGCGAGTTTCCCGGCCATGACCCGCTATTCCCGATCCGTGATCCCCGGCCGCCCGAAGGGCGAAGACGGGGGCTCCGACATCGATCGTCTCGTGTTCGGCAAGGGCGGCGATGGCGCTGCCCCGTCCGGCGATGGCGAGCCTGACTTCCTGCCGCCGGCCGAGGTGGGCGACCTTATCGACCGCGCCAATTCGGACCGCCGCAAGATCAAGCGGCGCAAGGGAGACTTCGCGCCCCTGCCGGAAGAGGGCCGCAGCCTGAAGGCGGACGAAGGCGCCAAGCGCGGGCCGATGCTGCTGGTCGGCGCGCTGGTGATCGTCGCCGTGTTCGGCGTCGTGGTGTGGAACGCCTATCGTGACGGCGTGAAGCCTGAGGATTCCAGCAGTGCGATCGAGCTGGCTTCGTCCGGTTCGTTCAAGTCGAAACCAGAAGAGAGCAAGGCCAAGGGCGACGGCGATGTCCAGGCCGGCGTGTTCGACCAGATCGAGAAGACCAAGCCGCTAGCCGAGCCGGCGCCGGAAGTGCGTGAGCAGCCGGCCGCCTCGGTCGCCCCGCCGCCGCTGGCCGGAGCGCCGGCCGAAACCAAATCAGAGCCGACAAAAGCCGAGCCGGTGAAAGCCGAGCCCGCCAAAGCTGCTGCTCCGGTTGCGCCGGTGAAGATGACCCCGCCGGCCCAGGTGAAAACCGCTGTGGGAACGCCGGCGCCGGCCGCAGCCGCGACGATGCCGCCCAAGCCGGTTGTGGCGGCCGCTGACAATGCTCCGCTGCCGGTGTCGCC
>DASZSI010000122.1:0-16944 GCA_035548775.1 Hyphomonadaceae bacterium | reverse complement strand
TCATGCCGACGACGCCGCCTTTCGACGCCGAATAGGCGGCCTGTCCGATTTGCCCATCTTCAGCGGCGACGGAGGCAGTGTTGACGATCGCGCCGCGGTCGCCGTCCGGCAGCACGGGCAGACTGAGCATTCCGGCGGCGGATTTGGCGATGCAGCGGAAGGTGCCGATCAGGTTGATCTGGATGATGCGATCGAACTGGTCGAGCGGGTGCGAGGTGATCTCGCCGGTTTCCTTCTTGCGGCCGGCCGTCTTCACCGCGATGCCGGTGCCGGCGCAGTTGACCAGGATGCGCTCCTGGCCGTTTGCCGCGCGCGCTTTCTGGAAGCCTTCATCGACCGAGGCTTCGTTGGTGACGTTGACGTTGCAATAGGTGGCGCCGTTTTCGGCGGCGAAGGGGACGCCTGTCTTCTCGTTCATGTCGAAGATGGCGACTTTCACGCCTTTGGCGCGCAGCAGCTTCACGGTGGCGGCCCCAAGGCCGGAGGCGCCGCCGGTGACGATGGCGGAGACGGATGAATCGAGCTGCATGGCGTTTCCTTCGTAAGGTCTTTGACGTTTGCGGAAAGCTACTAAAGCACGGGTTTGCGCCCGCCTAGTGGTGACGTGGCGTTACCTCTTGCCGACCTCTGTCAGCTCGATCGTCACGCCGTTGGGGTCTTTCACGAAGGCCTGCTTGCCAAAGCCATTGGGGATCTCGCTCCAGCGATAGGGGACACCGAGCGTGTCCAGCCGGCGCAGTTCCGCCGCGAGATCGGAGACCGTGAAGGAGACGTGGTCGAGCGCGCCGTCCGGCTCCTTCGCGTGCGGGCGTTCGACGAGGTGAACGACCGGCTGATCGCCCAGGTAAAGCCAAGCGCCGCCGAAGTTGAAGTCGGGGCGCGGGCCGACGTGCATGCCGAGGATGCTGGTGAAGAACTCCACCGTCTCCTTGAGCTTGGTGGTCGAGATGTTGGCGTGGTTGAGGCCGGACAGCATGGGCGGCTCCTGATGAGGGCGGCACCCTAGGCCTTTTTCGCCGGCGACAGAAGTATCGGCGCGCCCGGCCGCATCGCGGGCGATCTTACAAGAGGACAGGCAATGATCGTGACGACGCTGGCGCAGCCGGCGGCTGAACCCGTGGGTTTGGCCGAGGTGAAGGACTATCTGCGCATCGGTTATGACGGCGAGGACGAGCTGGCGGGCGAACTGATCGCCGCGGCGCGATCCCGGATCGAGGAGGCGGCGGGCGTTGCGATGATCAATCGCACGCTGCGCGTGACTCTGGACTGGTGGCCGCAGGGGACGGTTGAAACTCGCAACCTGCGCTTGCCGGTGAGGCCGGCGAGCGAGCTGGTTGCAGTGCGCGTCTACAACGGTTCGGGCGTAGCAGAAGTGGTGACCGGACGGTTCACGCTGGCGCCGGGGCGGTCAGCGCGGTTGACCTGGACCAGCGGAAGTTTTCCGTGGCCCGGCCAACGCGCCAATGGGATCGAGATCGACTATGTCGCGGGCTTCGGCGAGGGACCGGAAGAGGTGGCCGACAGCCTGAAGCTGGCGGTGAAGCGGCTTGCGGCGCACGCCTATCATGCTCGCGATCCGGAGACGCTGGCGGGAAAATTGCCTGAGGACGTTGCGGGGCTGGTGGCTCCGTGGCGCCGGGTGCGGCTGTGACGGGCGTTGAGGACGCGCTGGAGGCGGCGATTCTGGAGGTGATCGGCTCGGACGATGGCGTGAAGGCGTACCTGGGCGATGTGGTGCGCATCGCGGGAGAAAAGACGCCGCGGCCGATGTTTCCCTATCTGGAGGTGGTGCGGCATCAGAGCGAACCGGCGGGCGGGACTGATGCTGACCTGACCGTGCATCGTATCGACTTGCAGGTGGTCTCGCGTCAGGCCGAGAGCGTCGAAGCCAAGGCTGCCATGGCGGCGGTACGAACTGCGGTCACGTCCGCCGAGCTTGAGATGGAGGGTTGGGCCTGCATCCTGCTCGCGCCGGTGTTCATGGACGCGGTGCGCCGTCACGCCGGCGAGTGGCGCGCGATGATGCGGTTGAAGGCAATTGTCGAGCCGGGCTAAACCTTCGCGGCCTTGCCTCGGGTCCAGATGTAGAGGCCGGCGATGAGGCCGACATAGCCGAGGACGCTGACAGCGAAGCTCCAGGATGCTCCATCCTTTAGGAGTACAAGGATGTCTCCGTTGTTGGTGGCGACGATGAGGCCGGCGTTGAGAACGCCGAACAGACTCTCACCCACGATCAGGCCGGAGGCGAGGAGCACGCCCAGGCGCTTGGCAGTCTCTGCGAACGAGGCTTTCGAGACCCAGTTGTTGTAGATCGTGCCAATGATGGCGCCAATGGTGACCATCACGGTGGTGGCCATCGGCAGATAGATGCCGATGCCTACGGCCAGCGGCGGCAGCTTGCGCTTGCCGCCCGACGTGCGGACGAGGACCTCGTCGATTGCGATGATGATCGCGCCGAGCCCAGCGCCGATGCCGATCAGGTCCCAGCGAAGGTCGCCGCTGATGACGCCCTTGGCGAGCGAGGAGATGAGCGTGGCTTGCGGCGCCGGCAGCGGCTTGGCTCCGGCAACGGTTGGGGCCGGCCCACCGTTGAAGCCGTAAGCCTGGTTGAGAAGGTCGAGAACCCACGGAACGAGCAATGAGCCGGCGACCACGCCGACGATGAGGGCTGCCTGCTGGCGCCAGGGCGTGGCCGCGACGAGCTGACCTGTCTTCAGGTCCTGCAGGTTGTCATTGGAGATGACCGATATCGAGAACACGATTGCCGTGATGAGGAGCGCGAAGGCGATGATCGAGGGATCGGCCTGGATGCCGAAGACCGCCATGGCTCCCAGCATCAGCAGCGAGGCGCAGACGATGGCGAGAATGCCGACGCCGGAAACCGGGCTGTTCGAAGAGCCGATCAGGCCCGCCATGTACCCGCAGACCGACGCCACGATGAAGCCGATCAAAACGACGTAGATGAGGCCGCCCACGACCAGTGCAGGTGCGGCGCCGGCCAGCGGCGTTCCGTTGGTGAAGGTCCAGAGAAGGACGCCGATCGCGGCAAGAACGCCCAGCGAGATGAATCCGACCAGCGTGATCGGAATGTCTCGTTCGGTGATGTCGAGGGCGATGTTCTCTTTCCGCGCACGCTGGGCGGCGAGGGCTGACGTTACGCCGCCGACCAACGGGCCGATGAGTTTGAGGAGGGTCCACACAGCGGCGATGGCGATCGTGCCGGCGCCGATGAACCGGACCTGATGCTGCCAAACGTCGCCAGCGGCGGCGTCTGCGGCGCCTTCGGTGTGCTGCATTCCGGTAATCAAGGGGACAGCGACGCCCCACGCGATCAAGAGGCCGACGAATTGCGCGATGCCGACGGCAAGACCAACAAGATGCCCGGCGCCCAGCAGGGCTAGCGAAAGCCCGCCGCCAAAGCCGGTTGCACCGCCGCCGAGCGCGGCAGGCAGGCGAACATAGCCTGCGATTTCTCCGACGAAGACCTTGGCCGCCACGAGCCAGGCGACCAGGGCCGAGCTGATCGAGCCCAGTATCACGGTGATGAGGCCGGCCTGGTTCTCACGGACGGCCGCCTCGCTCTGGCGTTCGCCGTGCGAGCCGACTTTCAGCACTTCGGCGGCCGCGACGCCTTCCGGGTAAGGCAGGTCGGAATTGATGACGAGGGCGCGGCGAAGGGGGATCGAGAAGGTGACGCCCAGCACGCCGCCAAAGGTGCAGATCAGGAAGGACTGCCAGAACGGGAAGTTTGTCCACCAGCCGATCATCACCAGGGCAGGCAGTACGAAGATGATCGAGGAGATCGCTCCGCCGACCGAGGCGACGGTCTGGACCGTCATGTTTTCCCAGATGGTCGAGGTCTTGAAGAAACGCAGCAGGGCCATCGAGATGACCGCTGCTGGAATAGCCGAGGCGAAGGTCAGGCCGACCTTGAGGCCGAGGTAGACGTTTGCGGCGGTGAACATGCCGCCCAGCAGGCAGCCAAGGACCAGGGCGCGGCCGGTGAATTCGATGCGCCTTGCAGGCGCTGCGGTCATGTCGGTCATTCAGGGGCCCCTTCGCGTTCCGCGGAGGTAAGCCGAGAACCGGGTGTCCGGCAATGCCGACGGTCGGGCTGGCGGTTTAGAGGCCGTAACGGCCGATGCGGCCCATTGTATAGACTGCCGCGCCAACGACCAGCGAGGTCACGGCCATCGAGATGCTGAGCGGCGGTGGCGGCAGGTAAGCCAGCAGATCCGGCCGGGCGCCGACCATTGCGGTGTAGAGGCCCGAGAGGGTGCCGACGATAATGCCGGCGGCGCCGAAGATGATCGCCAGCGCGCGCGGAATCTCGACCAGGTTGCGCTTGCGGCGCGAACTGGGGGCAAGGAACTTGCGGGCGACTTGCTGGCGCTCTCCGGCGATCAGCCAGAGCCCGAACAGAACAGCAAAGCCGAGCGCGATCCAACCGCCCCAGCCCATGGCGGTGAGGCCCGAGGTGTAGACCTTCACTATGCCGGGCGCGCTGGCTTCGTGGCCTGGCGCCGGGCGTGTGAGGCCGAGCAACACAGGCACGCTCGTCAGCACGAGGAGAAGTGTCGCGCCCGAGATAATGCGGAGCCGCTTTGGGTCTCGAAAACGCATGATTGATCCCGTCAGATAGGCAGGAATGGCACAAGATAGTTAAGGTTCGGCTGCCGAGGACGGCGGTATTTGGCCGATCGCCTCGCCGCTGTTGGCTGATTACGGGTGGAACATTCGGGCCGGGGAGGGGTTCAGCCGTCGTCACCCAACACATGGAGAGACGCCATGGCCGACACCGTTACCGTCCAGCGCACCATCGACGCACCACCATCCGAGGTCTGGGCAGCGCTGACTGAACCAGACAAGATCAAGGAATATTTTTTCGGATCGGAAGTCGACACGGACTGGACGCCGGGCAGCCCGATCACCTTCCGCGGCGAATACAAGGGCCGCAAGTACGAGGACAAAGGCGAGATCAAGAAGGTGGAGGAGGAGCGCTCGCTCAGCTTCACCCACTACAGCGAGATGTCCGGCAAGCCCGACAAACCGGAGAACTATGCGACCGTGACCTATGACCTGAAGGGCAAGGGCGACCAGACCGACCTGAAGGTGACACAGACCAATTGCTCAGGCGCCGAAGAGCAGACGAAGAAGAACTGGGAGATGGTGCTGGACGGGCTCAAGACGATGGTCGAGCACTAGCCGGCTGTGACGGCCTTGCGTCCGGCCTAAAGAAAATCGGCCAAGAACCGAGGTATTTGTTGCAATTCGAATCCGCGATCTGCGAAGGTTGGTCCAAGATCAACTCGCGCAGAAAGAAACCGCCTGAGTGCCTCACGACGCTCCGCTGATCGCCCTTCTCTCGGTAGGCCTGGGGCTTGCCTTTCTTCTCGGCGCAGCTGCGGTGCGGTTGAGGCTGTCGCCGCTGGTCGGGTATCTGATCGCGGGCGTGGTTGTGGGCCCGTTTACGCCGGGATTTGTGGCTGACAGCCAGCTGGCGAGCGAGCTGGCCGAAATCGGCGTCATCCTTCTGATGTTCGGGGTGGGGCTGCATTTCTCGCCGCGGGACATCCTGTCGGTGCGGGCCGTGGCGGTCCCGGTGACGCTGCTGCAGATCGTGTTGACGACCGCGGTCGGCGTAGGAGCGGCGCTGATGTTCGGCTGGAACATCGAGACGGGCGTGATCTTCGGGCTGGCGCTGTCCGTGGCTTCGACGGTCGTGGCGCTCCGCAGCCTGCAGGAACGCCGGCTGATGCAGACAGAGCGCGGCAAGCTGGCGGTGGGATGGTTGGTCGTGGAAGACCTCGCCATGGTCGTGGCGCTGGTGCTGATCCCGACCTGGGCGCATATCCGCGGGCAGGTGGCCGACGGCGGCCAGATCACCGCGATGCAATTGCAGGATGCCGGCCTGGCCGTTCTGCTGACCTTGGGAAAGGTAGCGGTGTTCGCCCTGATCATGCTGGCGGTGGGCAAGCGCGTCGTGCCGTGGATCCTGCATCATGTGGTGCACATGGGGTCGCGCGAGCTGTTCCGACTGGCCGTGCTGGCGATCGCGCTGGGCGTTGCCTATGCGGCTTCTGCCTTTTTCGATATTTCCTTTGCGCTGGGCGCGCTGTTCGCCGGGCTGATCATGGCGGAGAGCGAGCTGTCCCAGCAGGCGGCGAACGAGACACTGCCGCTGCGCGACGCGTTCGCGGTGATTTTCTTCGTTTCGGTCGGCATGCTATTCGACCCGCGTATCCTGGTCCAGAATCCCTGGCCCCTGGCGGCGACTGTCGGGATCATCATCATCTTCCGCACGCTGGCGAGCGCCGGCCTGTTGCTGCTATTCCGGCAGAACAAGGAGACGTCGCTGACGGTGGCGGCGAGCCGGGCGCAGATCGGAGAGTTCTCTTTCATCCTTGCCGGGCTGGGCCTGCAGTTCAACCTTGTGCCGGAGGGCGCCCGCGACCTGATCCTGGGCGGCGCGATCATCTCGATCCTGCTCAATCCGTTCGTGTTCATGCTGACGGACTGGTTGACGAAAAAGCCGTCGCCGATCGTGGTGCAACCGCCCGCGACTACGCCGGCGCCGATGAAACGCGTGGTTCTGGTTGGGTATGGCCGGGTTGGCTCGTTGATCGGCAAGGCGCTGGACGGCGCCAGCGCAAACTATTCGGTGATCGAAAACCGCGAGGCCGTGGTCGAGGACCTGCAGAAGCGCGGCGTCACGGCCGTGGCCGCCAACGCCATCTCGGCCGATGCAATGAAGGCCGCGGACGTTGCAGATGCGGACTTGATGTTCGTGACCGTGCCCGATGGGTTCGAGGCCGGCCGTATCGTCGAGTTGGCGCGGCAAGTGAATCCGAAACTGAAGGTCTTTGCTCGCGCCCATAGTGATGCGGAGGTGGAGCATCTCAAGGGATTCGGGGCCGACCTGATCGTTTCGGGCGAACGCGAGATTGCGGATGCTATGATCCAGGCTGCCAGCACAATCATTCCACGAAAAACCCCATGACACCCGCCGAACGCGATCGGCTGGTGAGGGAGGCGGTGGCTAAGCTCTATGCCGTGAAGGTGCGCACGACGCCCAACTTGCGCATCGTCCGTCGCGAGATTTCGGCGAAACTCAAAGGCGCGCCGACGCAAGATGTGAAGGCTGTGAGTCTGGCGCTCGTGACAGCCGGCTGGCGTTGGATTGGCTATGAAGTGGTCAATGTGCATCGCGGCGCACTAGATGCATTAACGGCGAAAGAGGTTGAAGCTTTTTCGCAAGGCATGGCCGGCTGGGTCGACGTCGATACGTTCGGCATACTGATTTCCGGCCCGGCCTGGCTGCGCGGCCGGATCGGCGACCATCAGGTGATGCGCTGGGCGAGATCGCCGGACTTGTGGCGACGCCGCGCGGCCTTGGTTTCGACGGTCGGCCTCAATGGCAAGACGCGCGGCGGGATAGGCGACACGAAGCGCACGATGTTGATCTGCAAAATACTGGTCGCCGACCACGAAGACATGGTCGTCAAGGCCATGAGCTGGGCGCTGCGCTCGCTCACACCATGGGATCCCAAGGCGGTGAAAGCGTTCCTGGCTGAACACGAAGCCGCGCTGGCCGCCCGCGTGAAACGCGAAGTTCGCAACAAGCTGAAGACCGGCCTCAAGAATCCAAAGGCGCCTGCGAGATAGTCATGTTTACTTGACATGCCCGTGTGTCATGTATACTTGACACATGCGCGGAGGTAGGCGGCATGAACGCGATGGTTGACGGTGAGCCGAAGGCGAAGCTGGGGCCGGTGTTCTGGATTGGCTGGTCTGCGCTGATCGCGCTGCTGGGCGGCGGATATATCTTCGGGATGTTCTATGCGGTGACGCACAATTTGTGGTCGCCCGTGTGGGGCACGATCGTGGTCGTGGTGTTCATGGTTGTCATGTTCGCCGTGGCTTTCACACCCTACCTGCTGAAAAGCCGAATGAAGGGCGGCGTTAAGATGCGCCCCGCGATGCGGCGCTACACGATGCGCTTTCTGCCGGCGATGTTCATCTACGGGCTGATCCTGATACCGGGAACGTCCTACTTCGTTGAGGCCAAGCCGACAGGGCTGCTGGCTTGGGCCATAGCTATTGCCCCGGCGATCCCCGTGTTGTTCGCGATCCGGGCGGTGATGCTTTACCACAAGGAAGAGGACGACGAATTCCTGAAAGCGATGGCGGCGCAGTCGCAGCTGATCGCCATGGGCCTGACCATGGCCGTGTGCACGGTCTATGGCTTCCTTGACCTCTACAGGTTGGTTCCGCATGTCGAGGCGTGGGCGGTGTTTCCGCTGTGGGCGGTGTGCCTGTGTCCAGCCCAGCTGCTGACATGGCGCCGCTTCAAGTGAAGAATTCGATCCGCGAATTGCGGACGGCAAAGGGCTGGAGCCAGGCGGACCTAGCTGAGCGGCTCGATGTGTCGCGCCAGAGCGTGAATGCGGTGGAGACGGGAAAGTTCGACCCATCGTTGCCGCTGGCGTTCCGCATCGCGAGATTGTTCGGTAAGCGGATCGAGGACGTGTTCGAGGACGACTAGAGCAGCGTCGCCAAAACGCCCAGCATCTTTTCCCAGGCGCCCCGGGAACGGTCGACGAAGTTTGCCCATTGGGGCGGCATCTCGTGGGTCAGTGTCAGCGTGCAGCCTTCTTCGGTCGGCTTGATGTCGATGAAGACCACGGAGCCGCCGTCGTCCTTGTCCACCGCCCAGGTGAAGACGATGCGCCTGGGTCGGGCAAGTTCGAGATAACGTCCGACATGATCGATCTCTTCGGCGCCGCGACGGACGAGGAAGGAGAATTCGCCGCCCACTTTCGGCTCATTGCGGATGTGGATGATTTCCTCCTCGCGCAACAATGGGCCGAACATGAAGCGGGCGATCATCTTGGGATCGAGAATGGCGTCGTAGACCTTGCCCGGGCCGACGTTGAATGTCTGGACGGCGATGGCAGTGGGCGGGTTTGATGACATCCTCACACCCCTTCCGGCCAGCTGCGGGATTCGAGAAGGGACTCGCCGGTCTCGAGGAGGGACTTGAGGCTTGCCAGCAGGTGCGGCCAGCCGCCGGAGACGGCTTCGATCGTCTTGGAATTCTCGGCCGGATGTTCGTGCGTGACGGTGAGCTTCACGGCGCTGCCGGCGGGTTCGAGGTCGTAGGTGCAGAAGGAGTGGCCTTCGGCCTTCAACTCGGGCTTGAATTCGTTGCGCCAGCTGACTTTCAGGCGGCGAGGGGGATCGAATTCCAGCACCTTGCCGCTGTCACCGACGCGACCGTCGGGAATCATGATTTTCCAATCGGCGCCGACTTTCCAGTCAGATACTTGGTGCGTGCCGGCCCAGTATTGCCGAGTGAACTTGGGATCTATCAGCGCCTGCCAGAGTCTTTCCGGCGTTGTCCGGATGTAGGTGACATAGACGAATTTGGAGCCGGGCACGTGTATCTCCTTCTGAGATTTAGCTAAGGCGATGGTTCGATGCGGCCAGCCGATTTCAGGCCGGCGGTTGAAGCTTGACCCGTGGCAAGGGCGCGCCGGTTTCGAGCCAGGATTTCAGGCCAGATGTAATGAGCGCCCAGCCGGTGCGACCGGCGCGCTGGAATTTCGGGTCGACCGGGCCGTTGGTGAATTCGCTGACGGTGAGCTTTGTCACGTCGCTGCCGTCGGTTGTTTCCGCGGCTTCGATCAGGAACTCGACTTCGCAGTTGGGAAATTTCATGCCGGACGGCGCGGGCACGACCCACGTCACGCGCAGGCGACGCGGCGGTTCGCGCACCAATACCTTGCCGCTTACGCTGACCTGTCCGTTTGCTGCGACGATGTAGTCGCCGCCGACAGGGCCGACCGTCACCCGACTGTTCATGAAGTATTTCGCGCTGACTTCAGGGTCGGTGAGGGCGTCCCACACGCGATGGGGCGAGGCAGTAATAAAGACGATAGCGATGTTGTTGAGGGTGAATTCCGTCATTCTGACTCCAGCCTCTTCTTCAGCTCCACAAGAGCATCGACGCGCTTGCGTTCGAACTTCCTGATCCAACGGTCGGCAATCTGAGCGATCGGAACAGGATTCAGGAAGTGAAGCTTCTCCCGGCCATGTCTCACCGTGGCGACGAGGTTGGCTTCCTCCAGGATTGCAAGGTGCTTCGAGACCGCCTGCCTGGTCATCGACAAGCCGCCGCACAGCTCGGACAGCGTTTGCCCGCTTCTGGCGCTGAGGCTGTCGAGCAGGGAGCGGCGGCTTTCGTCCGCTAGCGCTCGGAACACCTGATCCATGCATTTCAATATGCAACCGAACGGTTGCCTGTCAACTCCTGCAGAAAAGGAAAGTCATATGACGGGGCAGAGAGGCCGCGACCTGCTGATCAAGATCGGGGATGGCGGTTCACCGGAAAGCTTCGTGACCGTGGCGGGTATTCGTACGCGCACCTTCAGCCTGCTCGCTGGCGCGGTGGATGCGACCAACGCCGACAGCCCGGATGGCTGGCGTGAGCTGATCAGAGGATCGGCGCCAAAGAAAATGGAAGTAGCCGGCGCCGGTGCGTTCCGCGACGCGGCGTCGGACGCGCGGATGCGGTCGGCATACTTTTCGGGTGAGGCAGTGAGGCTGCAGCTGGAGGTTCCGGGTTTTGGCGTGTTCACCGGACCGTTCGCGATCGCGGAGCTTAGCTATGCTGGCGCGCACGACGACGTGGCGACGATTTCGATCCGCCTGCTCTCCGCGGGCGCAATTTCGTTTGAGGCAGATTGAGGAGACGCCGAATGGCTTTGGAAGAGGATGATGCCGTTTCAGCGGCGGGCAATGCGTTGGAGAAGTCGCTGATGCGCGCGGTTTCGTCGGTGGAAGCCGAACTGGAGCGCGTGATGCGCAAGGGCCAGGACGACGCGGATCGCCTGGTCGCGACCATTGTTGAAGGCTTGGCGAGAGTGGCGCTAGACGGTGCGTTGGGTGCGACTGGAAACCGAGACGATCACAGTGAGGAGTTCACTGGCTCGCTGAACCAGGTTGCCGCGGTGATCGCACAAGCGGTGCGGCGAGGCGCGCGCTTCACATGAGCGGATTTCATGAGATCAGGCTGCCGCTGGCGTTGGCGTTCGGCGCGACGGGCGGGCCGATACTGGCGAGCGAAGTGGTGAAGTTGGCTTCGGGGCGCGAGAGCCGAAACGCACGCTGGGCTTCGGCAAGGCGGCGATGGGAGATGGGTGGTCTGAAGCTACGGCCTGACCAGGCGCAGGAGCTGAGCATTTTCTTCGAAGCGCGAGGCGGGCGAGTGTTCGGTTTCCGGTTCCGGGATCCGGTCGATTGGAAGACTTGTGCGCCAGCGGCGCAGATTTCTGCAACGGACCAGGCGCTGGGGACTGGCGACGGAGTGACATCCGGCTTCCAGCTGCAGAAGCACTACACCTGTGGTGAAGTAAGTTTCACGCGGACGATTCTGAAACCAGCGGAAGGATCTGTGGTTGTGGCAATCGACGGCGACGCCACGTCCGAATTCAGTGTCGACTGGACAACCGGTGTTGTGACTTTCGATGCCGCGCCGGCCGAAGGCGCTGTGCTGACTGCGGGCTTCGAGTTCGACGTGCCGGCCCGCTTCGACACGGACCGGATCGAGTTCGCGGTGGAAGCGCCAAACGTGTTGCGCGTTGCGCGCGCGGCTGTGATCGAGATAGCAGGATAATCAAGTGAGACAGATAAGCGATGCGTTCGCCGCCCGGCTGGCGGCGGACGTCACGAGCCTTTGCCTGTGCTGGCGGTGGCGGCGCACGGACGCAGCGGTGTTCGGCGCCACCGATCACGACGAACCGGTGGCATTTGGAGGGCTGAGCTATGAGCCGGCGAATGGGCTTCAAGGCGCTACTTTCGAAACCTCGGCTGGACTGGCGCCCGGTCGGGCGATGGCGGAAGGCGCCTTGTCGCTCGACTTCATGACGGAAGCAGACCTCGGCGCCGGATTGTGGAACGGCGCGAAGGTCGAGGTCTGGCGCGTCGACTGGAAAGCGCCGGAACATGGGGTTTGCATCTGGTCAGGCCAGCTGTCCGAAGTGTCGAGGCAGGGGACGAAGTTCACCGCTGAGCTGGTCAGCCTGAAGGCGGATCTCGAACGCCCAATCGGCAGGGTTTATTCACGCCAGTGCGACGCCGACGTCGGCGATGCGCGATGCAAGGTCGACTTGTTCGATGCTGCCTATCGTGCAGAAGGCGTCGTTATTGAAGCGCTTGGCGCCGAGAGCTTCCTGACCAGCGGCCTTGGTGGGTTCGATAGCGGCTGGTTTGCCGGCGGCGTTCTGAGCTGGACGGGAGGCGCCAATGTGGGCGCGGTTGCGCGGGTGCTGCGGCATGCGAGCGGCGAGATCGAGCTCGCGGCCGCGCCGAGGTTTGCAATCGAGGCGGGTGATTCATTCACTGTCACCGTCGGGTGCGACAAGGGCTTCGCGATGTGCGGCGCCAGGTTTAACAACCGCGTCAACTTCCGCGGCTTTCCACATATGCCCGCGCCCGAGGCGGTTCTCGCGGGACCGGCGGCCGATCAGGCCAATGACGGCGGGAGGCGCGGATGAGCCTTTCGCGCGAGGAGATCGTCGCTGAAGCGCGTGGTTGGCTTGGCACGCCCTACCGGCACCAGGCCAGCGTTCGGGGTGTCGGCGCGGATTGCCTTGGGTTGGTGCGGGGTGTGTGGCGCGGCGTCCTTGGCGCCGAGCCGGAAAAGCCGCCGAGCTATACGCCCAACTGGGCGGACATGGGCGAGGACACATTGTTCGAGGCTGCGCGAAGGCGCCTCGTCGAGGTCGCGATCGGCGCGGCGAAGCCTGGCGATGTGCTGTTGTTTCGCATGGGGCTAGGCGCGCCCGCGAAGCATGCGGCGATCATCACGGCGCCTGGCAAGACCATTCACGCCTATTGGGGCCGCGCCGTCGTCGAGACGCAGCTAGTTCCATGGTGGAGCAGGCGCATCGCAGGCGCATTCCAGTTTCCGGGAGTTGAGGACTGATGGCAGAGCTTGTTCTAGGCCGGCTGGGGGCCGCGGCAGGCGCCGCGATCCTGCCGAAGGGCCTTTCATTTCTCGGCGGCGCGCTCGGGCGCCTGGCGGGGGCGGCGATCGGTGAACGGTTGGCGCCGCCGATCGAAGGACCGCGCGTGAAGGAGTTTCACCTTACCGAAGGGCGTGAGGGCGCCGGTGTTTCGATTGTCTTCGGCCGATGCCGTGTCGGCGGGCAATTGATCTGGGCGGCCCAGTTCAAGGAACGGCGCGAAGTAGAGAGCGGCAAGGGCGGGCCGCGCGTGGCAGACTATTCGTACACGCTGAGCTTTGCTCTGGCGTTGGGAGAGGGCGAGGTTGCCGAAGTGACCCGGGCCTGGGCCAACGGCGAGCCGTTCGACCTGTCCAAAGCGACCTGGCGATTTTATTCCGGCGCCGAGGATCAAGGGGTCGATCCCCTTATCGAGGCCATCGAGGGGCCAGGCGCCGCGCCGGCCTATCGCGGCATCGCCTACATCGTTTTCGAGGACCTGGGCGTTGATGACTTTGGCGCGCACATGCCGCAGATGTCTTTTGAGGTCGTGCGGCCGGCGGCCAAGGGCGGGAACCGGCTCGAGTCTGTTGTGCGGGCGGTGAACCTGATCCCCGGCGCCGGAGAGTTCGCACTGGCGACGGACATTGTAAGGCGCCGGACAGGGCCAGGCCGAGAGACCGCAGAAAACCTGCACGGGCCTGTAGCGAAAAGCGATTTCGAGGTTTCGCTCGATCAGCTGCTGGCGGAGTTGCCGAACCTGACGCGCGTGAACCTGGTTGTGGCGTGGTTCGGAAATGACCTGAGGTGCGGAGAGTGCCTGATCCGCCCAGGCGTAGAGATTTCAGACAAGGTTACTTCGCCAGACAGCTGGTCGGTTGCCGGCGTCGAACGTGCCGATGCCTACGTCGTGTCGGCGACCGAGGGACGGCCGAACTATGGCGGCACGCCTTCGGATGCTTCAACAAAACAGGCAGTGGCGGTGCTGAAGTCGCGCGGACTTCACGTGACGCTCTATCCGATGCTGCTGATGGATATCCCACCGGGCAACGGTCTGCCAGATCCATCCGGTGGAGTCGAACAACCTGCATTTCCCTGGCGTGGCCGGATCACCGCTGCTGCTGGAGATGTCGCTGTGCAGGTTGATACGTTCTTCAGCCGATACCGGAGTTTCGTCTTGCACTATGCGGAGCTCGCCGCGGAAATCGGGGCGGACGGCATGTTGATCGGTTCGGAGTTGGTCGGCCTGACGCGGCTCTCGGATGGCGGCGCATACCCAGGGGTAGAGGCGCTGCGCGTGCTGGCGAGCGATGTGCGCGCTGCGGTCGGGCCGGGCGTCGAGATCAGCTATGGCGCAGACTGGACGGAATACGGAGCGCAGGTCGCGGGCGACAATGTTGAATTTCCGCTCGATGCGTTATGGGCGGACGAAGCGATCAGCTATGTCGGGCTCGATTGGTATCCATCGATGGCAGACTGGCGCGATGGCGATAGCCATGCCGACGCCGCGTATCGCGATAGCCGCTCGCTTGCCTACCTGACGGCCAATATTGCAGGCGGCGAGTTATTCGATTGGTACTATGCCGATGAGGCAGGGCGACTCGCACAGGATCGGTTGACCATAAGCGATGGCGGCTATGGCGAGCTGTTCGTTTTTCGAAAAAAGGACATCGCAGGTTGGTGGAGCAGTCCACACTATCCGCGAGTCGGGGGCGTGAGGTCGTCCACGCCGACCGCCTGGGTGGCGGGAATGAAGCCGGTGCGGTTTGTCGAGATGGGCTGTCCGGCCGTCGACAAGGGGGCCAATCAGCCGAACGTATTTTTCGATCCAAAGAGTTCGGAAAGCGCGCTGCCGTATTTCTCGAACGGTTCGCGTGATGACTTGATTCAGCGGCGAATGATCGAGGCGTTTCACGCCTATTGGTCGGAGGAGGGCCGCAATCCGACGTCTGGGGTTTATGATGGTCCGATGACGCCCGAGGACGGGATAGCGTTGTGGGCATGGGATGCGCGACCGTATCCCGCGTTTCCGGCGCGCGATGACGTGTGGGGCGATACGGGCAATTGGCGGCTGGGTCATTGGTTAAATGGGCGCGTCGGCCTGGCGCTCCTGTCTGACGTGGTCGAAGACCTCGGCGCGCGCGCCGGGGCCAACGTCGACGCCAGCGGGCTAGCGGGGGTGGTGAGTGGCTACCAATGCGACGGCCAGGTTTCAGCTCGTGCAGCAATGGAGCCGCTGACCGCCGTTTACAGCCTGGAGGCTACCGAGCGGGGCGATGCAATTGTTTTCCGGATGCCTGATGACGGTGAGATAGAGGTCGAGGAGACGCGGCTGGTCGAGGATGACGCTCCACCCGTACAACTGATCCGGAGCGACATGGAGACTAGCGAGCGGCGGGTGAGGGTACGGTTTATCGACGTGGGCGCGGACGGAGGGCCTGGCATTGTCGTGTCGGCAGGGCCCGCTGCGGCCTCGATGGTTGAAGTTGAGGCAGCGCTGTCGCTTGATCGTGATCAGGCCCAGCGGTGCGCTGATGCGCTTGCCGAGCAAGCTGCTCTAAAACGGGAGCGAGTACGCTTCGCCATGGCGGCGGATGGCGCGGTGCTGGAAGCTGGAGACGTGGCGCGGATCGACGGCGAAGCGTGGCGTATCGCGGAAGTCTCGGATGGAACGATCATCCGCTTCGAAGCTGTGCGAGCCGGTTCGCCAACGCCGTTCCTTGAGACGGCCGCGCCAGTTGCTGCTCCTTCGATCGCACCGCCGGTCGAACCGGACGCGGTGGTTGTCGATGGACCGCCCTTGCCTGGGGAAGAGGATGACATTCGTCCCCTGGGATTTGCATTCGCCCAGCCGTGGATCGGCGCGCTCACATTTTCGGCGGGTGGAGACTTGTCGGAACTGAAGGAGCGCGGGCGGGTCGCGGCGCCTTGCGCGATAGGGCGGCTGACAACCGAGCTTTATCCCCACGTCTCCGGGCGATGGCAGGAGGCTTCGGTGTGGGTGGCATTACCCGGGCCGGCGCCGTCGAGCCGGACCGAAGGGGCCGTGCTCAATGGCGCCAATGCCGCGCTGGTGGCAACCGAGGCGGGCTGGGAGCTGTTGCAATTTCGCGACGCCGAACTCGTGGATACGGAGACGTACAAACTTTCCTATCTCCTACGCGGCCAGCAGGGGTCGGAAGAGGCTGCCGCGGCGGGCGCGGCGGTTGGCTCGCGTATATTTTTCCTTGGCGGGGCGGAGCAGAGACTTGATGTGGCGGACTGGGAACGCGGCCTGTCGCTCAAATGGCGCGCCTGGCGCGACTCACCGGCTGAGGAAACAGCATGGAATGATGACAGGCCATTCGAGGCCCAAGCGGGCCGCACGTGGTCGCCTTGTCATTTCGCCGGCGATTGGTCCGGCGGCGATCTGCAGCTGTCCTGGATCAGGCGCGCCAGGAAGGGAGGCGATCCATGGGTTCCCGGAGAACCGCCACTCGAATCGGCTGAAAACTATCGCGTCCGCGTTTCGGCAAGCGGCGTGACGAAACGGCAATGGGAGGTTGGCGCGCCTTCGGCAACGTATACCGCGGCTGATCAGGCCACGGACTTTCCATCGGGCGCGGACGTCTTGATCGAGGCGGCGCAGATCGGACCGGACGGCGAACCCGGAGACTGGACCCGACTGAGCATTGCCATTCCGGCGCCTTGATGGGAGGGCAGCCTGGGCCCCGATCCGAAAAACATCATGTTTTGGCTTGTCTTACATGGGGTTGAGGCCTCACGTTAGACGCATACTTCGAACCCCGGGCGGTGATCTTGAGTTGGGATCCCTACGCGGCGCTGGGCGTGCCCAAATCGTCGAGCGCCGATGAAATACGAAAAGCCTACCGCAAGCTCGCAAAAGAGCTGCACCCCGACGTGCGCCCGAATGACAACGCAGCGGCCGAGAGGTTCA
>DASZSI010000121.1:0-3015 GCA_035548775.1 Hyphomonadaceae bacterium | reverse complement strand
CGAATAGGGGATCGTGCCGTCGGGCGTCGAGGTGATCCACGAGGTGTGATACTCGCCGCGCACCTTGGCCAGCGTGGTGCCGGGATCCATCCAGAAGCGGTTGTAGGCGCGCGACGGGTTCTTGTCGGCGAGCAGTTCCTGCGAGGATTTTTCGTCGACCTTGGACGCGCCGGCTTCCTGCCGAGCGGCGGCGGAGTAGACGTTGCGCTTGGCCAGGGCTTGCGCTTCTTCCTCGGTCACCACGAGTTTCTTGGCGCCGGCGGGGCGCGACATGGTGGTGAGCGAGGCGTTACTCCAGAAGCCCTGGAGATCAGGCACGCCCCATGTGGTGTGCGGCGTCTGATAGCCGGGCGAGGTCAGCGACTTGGCGTCCTGCGCGATCGCAGCGGGCGCGGCGAGCAGCAGGCAAGCGGCGAGGGCAGTGGCTGCGATCCTCATGACGTCCTCCTCCGGGTCAGTTCCGACCCTCTTTACGTGCAGGAGAACACAGGCCGGGGCGGCTGGAAATGGCCTGAACCTCACAGCCGCGCGACTTCAGGGCTCCGAATCCGGCTCAGGCGGGGCTTCCGCCGGGACAATGTCGAAAGCGAAGGTCAGCCGGGGCTTTTCGCCGGAGAATGGAACGGTGCCGTGCCACATGTAGGACGGGAACAGGACCAGCAAGCCCGGCCTGGGCTCGACAAAATGCTCGGGTTCCAGCGACGGGTGAGTCTTCACGCCGGGCTGGCCGAACTTGATCCACCCTTCACGGCCATTGGCTTGGACGGTTTCGATGTAGCAGGCGGAGCTGAGCCAGCCTTGCGGGTGGACGTGGTCGACATGGTAGCCGCTGGGCCGGAGGCGGACCGACCACATGCCCTGGAACTTGTAATCGCCGGTGTTGCGCGAGCGGAGCGGATCGTCACCCCGGCCAAGCGCGGCAAGGCGGCGGCGGATCGGACCGTCGAGGGCTTGGCGCAGGGCTTTCAGGGCAGGGTCAGGCTGCTGGAGGATATCGACCGCCTGGCTGCCATGGCGCAGCGACTGGTTGAACGGATGTTCCTTGAAGGCGTGAAGCTTATTCAACGCCGCGGAGACATCAGCCACATAGGCTTCCAGCGACGTCCATCCCTTCGGAACATCGAGCAACGAACTGCTGACGAAGGCGTCGTAATCATAGAGTTCCCGATAGCGGCGGTCGCCAAGCATGCGCCAGGCGGTGGCCTGCAGCGCCATGGCGTGCTGGTTGGTTGACCAGCGCCGGCGGAGGTTTCCGGCGATCTCGGATGCGCGATCTGGTTGCCCGGCGGAGAGCAATGCCTCGGTCAGCGTTATCAGGGTCGCGAGGTCCTGCGGGTTTACGCGGCGGGCGCGTTCGGCGCACGCGAGCGCCTCGGCAGATCGGCCGAGAGCCGCCGCGAGTTGGGACGCCTGCAGGGCCAGACCGGCTTCGCCGGGATTGGCGCCCGACAGGGCTGCAATCAGGGCGAATGCCTCATCCTGCTTGCCGGCGAATTCGAGCGTCTGAGCCTTGACGATGGCGAGGCGGAGATCTCCCGGCGCGACCCTGAGAGCGGTCTCGACATCCTTGAGCGCCGCCGCGGCATCGCCGGTGCGCATCCAGACCAGCTGGGCGAGCTCGCGCTGGGCGTCATACATCCCCGGCCGGCGGCGGATTGCCTCCCGGAAGGCCCGGTCCGAGGCATCCAGCCGGCCGAGGGCGAGGTCGCCACGAGCTTTCACGAGCCAGGTCTCCGGGGCGTCGATTCCCTTTGAGAAGGCGGCCTGGATATGCGGAAAGGCCTCGGCCCAGCGCCCCGCGTCGCCCAATGCGGCGGCCAGGTTATGCTCGGCTACCCCGGACTTCGGGTTTGCGGCCACGGCTTCGCCATACCGCTCGATCGCCTCGTCCAGGCGACCAACGGCCTTCAGCTCCTGCGCTTCGCGCATGAGCGTGGGGGCGTCCTTCGATGTCACTGCCTGAATCTGACCCCAGGCCTTGCCTATATCCGCCGCAGGATGCCGGTCTTGCGGCACTGCATCGAAGCGCGTATGACGCCCGCTCGCAAGGACGGGGCAGCCCCGTTCTCCACGCTTTTCAGCCTATTTCGAGGCTCCTATGGCCGTTCCTAAGCGAAAAACCTCCCCGTCCGTCCGCGGCATGCGCCGGTCCCACGACCGCCTGAAGAAGGCGACGTACGTGGAAGACAAGGAATCGGGCGAACTGCGCCGTCCCCACCATGTCGACCCCAAAACCGGCATGTACCGCGGCAAGCAGATCCTGAAAGCCAAGGACGAGTAGGCTTAACGCCCACTGTCTGATCGGATTTCCGCGCCGTTGCTGGCTGCCCGATTGCATGCGGCGGCGGTTCAAGACATAGCAGGCACGCTTTTCGCGCTGCGGGTGACCGCAGGGCGTTTCGTGCGTCTTGAACCTATAGAAAAACGGGGCCGGCCAGTGACCGAGATCGTCGACGTATATGCACGGGAAATCCTGGACAGCCGGGGCAACCCGACGGTCGAAGTCGAGGTCACCCTGGAAGACGGATCGGCGGGCCGGGCGGCGGTACCTTCGGGCGCCTCGACTGGAGCTCACGAAGCGGTGGAGCTGCGCGACGGCGACAAGTCTCGCTACGGCGGCAAGGGCGTCCTCAAGGCGGTCGCGGCGGTCAATGACGAGATTTATCCCGCCCTGGTCGGCATGGAGGCGGAAGACCAGCGCCTGGTCGACAAGACGATGATCGATCTCGACGGGACGCAGAACAAGGGCCGGCTGGGCGCCAACGCGATCCTCGGGGTTTCAATGGCGACCGCAAAGGCCGCGGCGAACGCGGTTGGCCTTCCGCTTTATCGCTATGTCGGCGGCGCCAATGCGCATGTCCTGCCGACTCCGATGATGAACATCATCAACGGCGGCGTGCACGCAGACAGCGGTCTGGAGGTGCAGGAGTTCATGGTGGTGCCGCTGGGTTTGCCGAGCTACGGCGAAGCGCTGCGCGCGGGCGTGGAGATCTTTCACGCGCTGAAGGCTGCCCT
>DASZSI010000120.1:0-15370 GCA_035548775.1 Hyphomonadaceae bacterium | reverse complement strand
CTCAGACAACCGCCGACATGAAATGCTTCGCGTCGACCACGCAGGCGAATACGGAGCGGTCGCCATCTATCGCGGCCAGCTTGCCGTGTTCCGCCGCCAGCAGGGCCGTGAGCGCATCACCGGCCAGCTGCAGCACATGGCGAACCAGGAGCAGGATCATCTCGACGCCTTCGACAAGCTGCTCGCCGATGGCCATGTGCGCCCTACGGCTTTATCGCCAATCTGGAACGCCGCAGGGTTTGCACTTGGCGCCGCCACCGCGTTGCTGGGCGAGAAAGCTGCGCATGCCTGCACAGAGGCTGTCGAAACCGTGATCGAGGAACATTACGGCGATCAGGTCGATGAGCTTGAGAAAGCGGGCGATGATGACCTCGCCCAGCGTTTCGCCAAATTCCGCGACGAGGAAACCGCCCACAAGGACCTCGCCGCCGCCGAAGGCGCAGCCCAGGCCCCGGGCTACCCGGTCCTTTCAGCCTTGATCCGCACCGGCTGCCGCCTCGCCATCCGGATCAGCGAGAAGGTCTAGCCCGCGTTTCTTGTCCCACCCCGCGCGGTCGCCTAGCATGGCGCCTGAACACGGGGAGATGTCATGAACCGTCGCACATTCTTTTTCAGCGCAGCCGCTGTGGCCCTCGCCGTCGGCAGCGAGAGCATGACCGGTGCGCTCGCACAAAAACCGAAGACCACGCCCAAGGCTGTCATGCCCAAAGCAGCGGCCAAGTCTCCCAAGATCAAGCCGTGGGGCTTTGACCTGGCGGGCATGGACAAGACAGTGGCCCCCGGGAACGACTTTGCACTTTACAACGGCGGCAACTGGCAGCGCACCGCGAAAATTCCCGGCGACCGCACGCGCTGGGGCGCGTTCGACGAACTGCGCGAACAGGCTGACCTGGATGTGAAAGCGCTCGTCGAAGCCACGGTCGCCACCGTCGCCAAGGGTGGCGGCAAACCGGGCACGGATGAACAGCGCATCGCGGACTTCTACACCGCCTACATCGACACGGCCGCGATCGAAGCGAAGGGACTTGCCCCCATCAAGCCGTTGCTTGCGGAAATTAACGCGGCCGCCGACGCCGCAGCGCTGGCCGTCATCGCTGCACGGCCGGGCTCGCCTGTCATTGCGCCGCTCGGCTGGGGCGTCGGGCCGGACCAGAAGAACCCGGACATCTACGCCTTGTCTGTGAACCAGTCAGGCCTCGGCTTGCCTAACCGCACCTTCTATTCGGGCCCGACCTCGAAGCCTGAGATCATCGCCGCCTACAAGGCGCACATCGAGAAGATGCTGACGCTCGCGGGCGTCGCCGACGCAGCACAGAAATCAGCCGACATCCTTGCCTTCGAACAAAAGGTGGCGAGCTATCACTGGCTGCCGGAAGCGCTTCGGGAAAGAGACAAGACCTATAACCCGCGCACTGTCGCCGAACTGAAAACCATGGCGCCCAGTTTTGCATGGGACAAAGCCTTCGAGGCCAGCCTGGTTGGCGGCGCGAAGACCGTAATTGTGCGCCAGCTCGACGCCGTCGGACCTCTTGCGGAAGCGTGGTCTACCGCGCCGCTGTCGACGCTCAAGGCCTATTGCACCTATCACGCCTTGCGTAACTCCGCAGATGTGCTGCCGAAGGCATTCGACGACGAGGGCTTTGCGTTCTTCGGCAAGACGCTGAACGGCCAACCTGAACAACGCTCGCGCGACAAACGCGCCATCGCGGCGCTCAACGCCGCGATGGGTGAGGCGGTGGGCCGGCTCTATGTGGCCAAGCACTTCCCGCCGGATTCAAAAGCCAAGATGAAGGCGCTGGTGGAAAACATGCGCGCCGCCTACGGCGAGCGTATCGCCAAGCTCAGCTGGATGAGCGAGGACACCAAGAAACGCGCCGCCGAGAAGCTCGCCCTGTTCCGGCCAAAGATCGGCTATCCCGACAAGTGGCGCGACTATTCGGCGATGACCATCGTCAAGAACGACGCCTTCGCCAACTCCATCGCGGCCTCGGCCTTTGAACAGCGCCGGCGCTTCACTCGCCTCGGCCAGAAGACCGACCGCGAGGAATGGGGCATGACCCCGCAGACGGTGAACGCTTCCTACAATTCCGTCTTCAACGAGATCACTTTCCCCGCCGCGATCCTGCAACCGCCCTTCTTCGACCCCAATGCGGATATCGCCGTGAACTATGGCGGCATCGGCTGCGTGATCGGCCACGAGATGGGTCACGGCTTCGACGACCAGGGCGCCAAGTCAGACGGCCACGGAGTGTTGCGCGACTGGTGGGGACCGGATGATGTCTCGCGCTTCAAGTCCCTGGTGGATCGCCTCGCCGACCAGTATTCGGCCTTCGAGGCCCTGCCGGGGCTGCATGTGAACGGCCGCCTCACGCTGGGCGAGAACATCGGCGACAATGGGGGGATGCAGGTGGCCTATGTCGCGTATCACAAGGCGTTGAACGGCAAGCAGGCGCCCGTGCTCGATGGCTTCAGCGGCGACCAGCGCTTCTTCCTTGGCTGGGGCCAGGTCTGGCGCGGCCTGGTGCGGGACGAGGCGCTGCGTGTCCTCATCGCAACCGACCCGCATTCGCCGGCCTACTTCCGCACCATCGGCCCGGTCCGCAACATCGACGCCTGGTACGCGGCCTTCGACGTGAAGCCCGCGGACAAGAACTACCTGGCGCCGGATAAACGCGTGCAGATCTGGTAGGCGGCGGAGACAGCCGGACCTTACCCTAGGAAATCGCCGGGGCGCCGCGATGCGATCCTCGCTGCGGGGCTTTTCAGCAGCGTGCGTTGGTGAAACAAACGGGGAAACAGATCAGGGAGGTCTTTGTAATGCGCCGCAATTCCAGCCTGGCCGTTGTGCTGGCCAGCATACTTCTCGCTTCAGGGGCGTCATCGTTCGCCCAGACGGCGACGACCGCGACGACGGTATCGGCTGCAAAGACTGCGACACCTGCAGGACTTCCCGTCGCCGCAAATCCGGAAGCGGTCGGCTTTGACTCGGCGCGGCTCAAGAAGCTCGACGACTACATGGCCAAGGTGGTTTCCGATGGCCGCGTCGCCGGCATGACGACCCTGCTGGCCCGCCACGGCAAGATCGTGGAGTTCAACACCTACGGCAAAGCCAGCCTCGCCACCGGCAAGGCGATGACCAAGGACACGATCTTCCGCGTCTATTCCATGACCAAGCCGATGACCGGCGCGGCCATGATGATCCTGTTCGAGGAAGGCAAATGGCGCCTCGACGATCCGGTGACGCGCTTCGTGCCGGAGTTCAAGAACCTTAAAGTCGTCCAGTCAATCAAGCCGGACGGCTCGATGGTTCTCGAAGACATGAAGCGCCCGCCGACGATGCGCGAGATCATGAGCCACACGGCCGGTTTCGGATATGGCCTGGCCGAGGTGCATCCTGTCGACAAGCTCTACCGCTCCAAGGGCGTGCTGAGCGCAACCGGCCTCAAGCAGATGATCGATCGCACGGCAGAAATCCCGTTGATGTTCCAGCCAGGCACCAACTGGTCCTACTCTTCGGCCGTCGACATCCAGGGCTACATTATCGAAAAAATCACGGGCCAGACGCTCGGCCAGTTCATGTCCGATCGCCTGTTCAAGCCGCTGAAAATGAACGACACCGCATTCTACACTGGCGCGGACAAGGCAAGCCGCCTTGCCGCCGTCTATGTCGGCGATCCCAAGACCGGCAAGATCAGCGAGGCCACGGACCTCTTCGGCAACCCGATGCCCGACTACACCAAACCGCCAAACCTGGAGAGCGGCGGCGGCGGTCTCACCTCCACGACAATGGATTATGCCCGTTTCTGCCAGATGATCGCCAACAAGGGCGAGCTCGACGGCGTGCGCATCCTTGCGCCGTCCTCGGTCGAGCTGATGGGCACCAACGTCATTCCGAAGAGCGTGCTGGTTTCCAACAACGGCACGACCGTGGCGCAGTTCAACGAAGCCGTCGGCTTTGGCCTAGACTTCCAGGTGGTGAAGGATGCGCGCGCCGCCGGCCTCAATGAAGGCGACGGAACGATGAGCTGGGGCGGGGCGGCCGGCACCTGGTTCTGGGTCGACCCGGCGAACGACGTGATCTTCGTCGGCATGATCCAGCGCATGGGCGGTAGTGGCGGCGATGATCTCGGTACGATGGCGCGCACGCTCACCTACCAGGCGCTCATCAATCCGAAGAAATAGATAGAGGGATCGAAGTCCTGCTGGCTGGCGGCGCTGCGGCGCCGTCAGTGAGCTTTTGGAGGGTCCATGCAGATCGCAAAAGCGGGACGGGCCGTAGTCATCGCGGCCGGCTTCCTTCTGACGTCAAGCGCGGTCTGGGCACAGCCCGACGCGATCGCCGTACGAAGCTCCGTGCTTGCCGGATACACGGTGAACGCCCAGCCGATCCCGTGTGTCACAGAGCCAGACGGCGTGCGGGTATGTCATGGCGATGGGGTCGGCCCCACCGGCGCCGACTTGCGCATGAAAAGCTTCGACGGCACACCGCTGTCGCTTTACGTCACGCTTCCACCGGCGCCCTCTTCCGGGTCTGATGGCGCCTACCCGCTGGTGATCCAGAGTCACGGGTGGGGCGATCCCCCGAGCGGGCCGGATGACGGGCAATATGGCGGCCCGACCGCACGCCAGTGGGCGAGGCAAGGCTATGCCGTTGTGCAATTGACGGCGCGCGGCTGGGGCAATTCGTGCGGCAGCATCAACTCGCGGCTGCTTTATCTGCCGGGGTGCATGAACGGCTACGTCCGCCGCGACGACCTCCGTTACGAGATCCGCGATGCTCAATTTACCGCCGGGCTGCTGGTCGACGAGGGGATCGCCGATCCCAACCGCATCGGAGCCCACGGCGAATCCTATGGCGCGGGAGCATCGCTTGCGCTGGCGACGTTGAACGACCGCGTGATGAATATCGATGGCACGCTGAGCCCGTGGACCAGCCCCAGGGGAGCGCCGCTTCACATAGCCGCCGCCGCGCCCTTCGCCGGATGGAGCGACCAATCCGCCCTGGCGCCGAACGGACGCTGGCTCGACACGCAGTCCACGCCGGCAAACCTCGCTGCGGCGTACGGGGTGCAGAAAATGTCGATCAGCCGCGGCCTGTTCCAGGTTGGCATCAGCGGATCCTACTACCCGCCGCCCGGCGCCGAGCCCGACCTTACCCAGGAGTTCGCGCTGATCACGGCGGGCGAACCCTACGACAAACCGCTGGTCCGATCGATGATCAAGGACGGTGAAAAATTCCGCGGGTCCTACAACCTGCTGGCCGGCGCCAACGGATTGTCAAAGCGAGCGCCCGCGCCGCTGTTCTTCGGACAGGGTTTCACCGACGATGTGTTCTGGGCCGACCAGGTGCTGCTCTACTACAACAAGCTGCGCGAGATGTACCCGTCAGCGCCCGTGGAGATCCTATTCGGCGACATCGGCCACCAGCGCGCTCAGAGCAAGCCGGCCGACCTGACGGTGATGCGCGACCGTGTCCAGGCGTTCTTCAACCACTACGTCAAGGGGGATGGGCCACAGCCTGCGCTGGACGTAACCGCGCTAACGCAGACCTGCCCAAAGGCTGCACCGTCCGGCGGACCGTACTCGGCGGCGAGCTGGGCGGAGCTTCACCCCGGCATGGTCACTTTCAGCTCGCCAGCAGTTCAGACAATTCTCTCGACCGGCGGCAATGCGGCGGTTTCGAAAGCATTCGATCCGGTTACGGGGCCCGGCTCTTGCGCAACGGCGCCCGCAGGCGACGAGGGACGCGGCGTTGCAACCTATCGGCTGCCGGCAGCGACGGGGGCTGGATATACGCTGCTTGGTTCTCCGACCGTGACGGCCGATCTCAAGGTTACGGGGCAGTTTGCCTATATCGCAGGGCGGCTGGTTGACGTGGATCCCGCCACGAACACCAAGAAGCTGATCGCTCGCGGTGTCTACCGGATCGATCCTAAAGCGCCGAGCGGGCGGCAAACCTTCCAACTCTCCGCAAACGGCTGGCATTTTGCCGCCGGCCATATCCCGCAGCTGGAATTGCTCGGCCGCGACGCGCCGTTCCTGCGCCCGTCCAACGGCACGTTCTCGATCACGGTCTCGAAGCTCGACCTTCGGTTGCCGGTCCACGAAACACCCGGCGCGCCGGGGACGCCCGCCGAGGTCAAATCGCCCAAGAGCTAGCGGCGTCTATTCCGCCGCCTTTACTGTCTTGGCCGCCTTTATCGCGGCGGCGCGGGCTTCGACCTGCGCCACGATGCGGTCGATCATCTCGGTGTTGGAGACTTTGTGGTCAGGCTTGCCCGCCACATACATCATGCCAGCGTCCTTGCCGCCGCCGGTGAAACCGAGATCCGTCATCGCCGCTTCGCCCGGGCCGTTCACCACACACCCGATGATCGACAGCGAGATCGGTTCGGAGATGTGCGCCAGCCGCTTCTCCAGCGTCTCCACCGTCCGGATCACGTCGAAGCCCTGGCGCGCGCAGCTGGGGCACGCGATGATGTTGACGCCGCGCGTGCGAAGCCCAAGCGACTTCAGGATATCGAAACCGACCTTGATCTCCTCGACCGGTTCGGCCGACAGGGAAACCCGGATGGTGTCGCCGATGCCGGCCCATAGCAGCGAGCCGATGCCGATCGCCGATTTCACCGTGCCTGTCCGAAAGCCGCCCGCCTCGGTGACGCCAAGGTGCAACGGCGCATCGGTTGCTTCAGAAAGCTGCTGGTAGGCGGCGACGGTCAGAAACGGGTCCGACGCCTTCACCGAAATCTTGTATTCGTGGAAGTCGTGGTCATCGAGAATCTTGGCGTGCTCCAGCGCGCTTTCGACCATCGCCTCCGGGCATGGCTCGCCATATTTCTCCAGGAGGTGCCGCTCCAGCGATCCGCCATTCACGCCGATGCGCATCGAACAGCCGTGATCCTTGGCGGCCTGGATCACTTCCTTCACGCGCGCCGGCGATCCGATGTTGCCGGGGTTGATGCGCAGGCATGCCGCGCCGGCCTTGGCCGCCTCGATGCCGCGTTTGTAGTGGAAGTGAATGTCTGCGACGATCGGAACCCTGGCCGCCCGGCAGATTTCCGGCATCGCCGCGGTCGAGTCCTCGTCCGGACACGACACCCGCACGATATCCGCCCCCGCCTCCTCCAGCCCGCGAATCTGGTCGATGGTCGCCTTCGCATCCGAAGTCGGCGTGTTGGTCATCGACTGCACGAGGATCGGATTGTCGCCGCCGACTTTCAGATTGCCGACATGAATGACGCGCGTCTTGCGCCGCACGATGGTGCGCCAGGGCCGCAGGTGGTTGATATCGCCGCTCATCGCAAGATCGCCCGCAAAGCAGTCAAACCAGCACATGGCGCGTTAGCGGCCGTGCGTAAAGGCCGCCCGGACATCGCGCCGCGCGGCCTTTTGCTGAACATCGGAAAAGCCCCGTATTCGCTGGGCTATTGATCGGGATAGGCGGCCAGCGCCGGATCTTTCGGCGGCGTCTGGGCGGGCGCGGGAGCAGGCGTAGCTGCGGCCTGGGCCGGCGGCGGAGCTTGCGTCGCCGGTTCGGTTTTTGGCTTGGGCGGACGCGGCTTGGCCGGTGCAGCGGTGGATGAAGCAGCCGGCGCCGTTGCCGCAGCAGTCGCGGACGGCGCCGACGAAGAGGCGGCAGGCGCGGGTGTCACGGCGGCGGCCGGGGTGACGGTATCGGTTGCGCCTTCAACGACAGCCGGGGCGCCGACTGGCGTGCGCTTGGCGGCGATGTCGGCGCTCTGCGCATAGACTGGCGCGGCGTCGTTCGACAGAAGCCCAAGCGACTGGCCGTTCAGCTGCCACTCGAAGGCGGAGCCATCGTCAGCGGTCACGGTCCAACCGGCGCCATTGCGCACATTGTAGCGTTCGCCCGGAGAGAAATAGCGGCGCACATACTTGTCGCCCTTGGCCGAGCGGACCTCGAGCAACGCGCGCTTCACGGCGACGATTTGCAGTTGCTGAACGACCGGCGGGGCCGTGGCTGCGACCTGGTCGGGATGCGCGGCCGCGGAAGCAACCGCCGCTGCGGCCTTTTCCTTCTTCTCGCCGCTTCCATTCATCAGGAAGAACGCGACGGCGGCGCCGACAAGGCCCACGACCAGGATGCCCAGAACCGGAACGGCGACGGGCAGGCGGCTGGTTTTCGAGGTGGCGGGGGCGGCGATGTCCTGCTTTTCCGGATCCTTCAGGATCGCGCATTCGGAGAGATAACGCTCCAGCGTCGTGGTCTCGTCCATGCCGAGGAAGCGGGCGTAAGCCTTGATGTAGCCCTTGGCGTAGACCGGCGCACCGAGCAGGTTGGGCGTCATCTCCTCGATGGCGCGCAGATGGCTGAGGTGGACGCGAGTCTCCTTGGAAACCTGGTCGAGCGAGAAGCCGAGGTTCTCGCGGGCGGCCTTCATCACGGCGCCAATGCGTTGATGCGGGCCGTCAGCGGGTTCGGCAAAGCCGGTATCGGTGTCGCTCACGACACGCAGATGGGGCGCGGCGCGGCGATGAGGCCGAACGTCGTCGACAAAATCCTGGGCCGGGACCGAAGGCGTTTCGACATGGGCCGCCTCGGCATCGCCAGGGGCGGCCGTATCGGGTGTCGAGGGGTCCGTATTGGTGTCGTCTTTAGCCACGCCGCTCATATATGTGTCCGAAACGGAAAGGCCACGTCCTGTCTGGACATACCGTTCCGCCTTACGCCCGTCGCCCTAACAAGTGATTTATGAAATGTAGGCCCGGCCCCTGAGGGTCACAACCTAAATCTTCACGCCGAAGTCAGCGGCGATACTTAACATTGCGTTACGTATCGGAACGTCATCGCCGTCCAGCAGAGCTTGCACACGCGGCGCCAGCTTCGACAGGTCCACCGAACGAACCAGCAGCTTCACCGGGGCGATCCGCGCCGCCTGCATCGACAGCCTGCGATAACCCAGGGCAATCAGCATCAAGGCCTCGAGCGGACGGCCCGCCGCCTCGCCGCAGATGGTTATCGGCAGTTCCGCCTCGTCAGCCCGTTGCCGCATGCGTTGCAGCAGCCGCATCGCAGGTCGGCTGAGGATGTCATAACGCCCCGTCAGGCGGGCATTGTCCCGGTCCGATGCAAAAAAGAACTGCATCAGGTCGTTCGTTCCGACCGAGAGAAAATCGGCCTTGCCCTTCAGGCTGTCGATCGAGAAGGCCAGCGACGGCGTTTCGACCATGGCCCCGACATAGAGCTTGTCCGGCAGGTCGCGGCCGAACTTCACCGCCCATTCCATCTCCGAATCGAGAAGCCTTCGCGCCGCGTCGAATTCCTCGACTGTCGTCACCATGGGGAACATCAACCGCAGGCTGCGGCGGCGCGAGGCCCGGATCAGGGCGCGGATCTGCCGCCGGAAAAAGAAGGGGTGGTCCAGCGCCATCCGAAGCGCCCGCCAGCCCAGGGCCGGATTCTCTTCCCGCTCCCGACGGCCCATGAAAGGCGCGATCTTGTCCCCGCCCAGGTCGATCGTGCGGAACACCACTGGCCGGTCGCCTGCTCGCTCGATGACGGAGCGATAAAAGGTCGACTGCTCGTCCAGGCCGGGCATCGTTTCGGAGGCCATGAACTGGAATTCGGTGCGGAACAGGCCGACGCCCTTGGCGCCCACCTCGTCGAGGTGGTCGAGATCGAAGCTGAGCCCGGCGTTGATCAGAAGATCGATTTCGACGCCGTCCGTGGTCCTGGCCGGCTGGTCGCGCAGGCGCGACAGCTCCGCCAGTTTCTGCTCCGACAGCGCCATGCGCGCCTGGAAGTTGGAGACGATTTCCTGGCCGGGGCGGACATAAATGACGCCGCCCTCGCCATCGACCAAGACCTGGTCGCCCTCTTCCGCTCGTGTCACCAAGCCAGCCAGGGCGCCCACCGCAGGCACGCCCATTGCCCGCGCAACGATCGCGGCATGTGACCCGGCGCCGGCCTCCTCCAGAATGATCGCAGAGAGATCAGCGTCGCGGTACTCAAGCAGCTCGGCCGGGCCGATTCGGCTGGCCACCAGCACGGCGCCCGGCGGGGCCTTGCGCCGGTCGCCATTGTCGCCGGCCAGCTGACGCAGCAGGCGGTTCTCGAGATCCTCCAGGTCGTGCAGGCGTTCGCGCAGCAACGAATCCCGCGCGCTTTCGAGCCGCGCCCTGTGCTCCCGCCTCACCCGGTCGACGGCGGCTTCCGCCGACAGTCCCTGCCGCACCGCCTCCACCAGCCGGGCCTCCCAGCTCGGATCGTGAGCGAACAAGCGATAGGTTTCCAGGACGTCCCGGCTTTCGCCAAACAGCACCGGGCCAGCCCGTGTCAGCATGGCGTCGATCGCGGCTCGCAGCTGTTCTAGCGCATCGTTGAGCCGGCGCTCCTCGATCTCGGGATCAGCTGCAAAGAGCGCCGTCGGCGGCACCACCGGGTCGTAGAGGTGGACCTTGCCGGTCGCGAGACCTTCGTTGAGCACCCGGCCGTGCAACTCCACCGGCCGGGTCTGGCGCAGGCCGGCGCTCAGCTGGTCGGCCGCGGCCGCCACGAGTTCGGCCAGCACCATGGCGATCGTCTGCAGGGCCTCGGCTTCCTCGTCGTCATAGACCCGCTCGGTCGAGTTCTGCACAACCAGCACGCCCAGCACCCGGCCGCCGCGCAGGATCGGCACGCCAAGGAAGGAGTGGAACGGGTCCTCGCCGGTTTCAGGCCGGTAGGAAAAGCGGGGGTGGGAGAAGGCGTCGGTCAGGCGCAAAGGCCGCGCGGTCGCCGAAACGAGGCCGACCAGGCCTTCATTCTCTTTCAGCTTTGTGCGGCCAACGGCTTCGGGCCGCAGGCCCTTGGTCGCCATCAGGAGAAGGCTTTCGTCTTCCGTCCGCAGGTAGATCGAACAGACGTCCGCCACCATGGTGTTGGCGATCAGGTCGACCACCCGGTCCAGCCGCTTGGGGTCCTGCGCCTGGTTGGCCATCAGGGCGCGCAGCCGGCTCAGCAGCAATTTCGGCCCTGCCCCAGCGCCTCCGGAGGCTGGACGCGGCGCAGCTGGGCCCTTCTCGCCTCTCGGCGGGCCCCCTTTCTCGCCTGATCTGCCGCGGTCGCTCACGCTCGCTCCGTTAGCCGGCCCCCGCCGCCCGAAGCGGAAAAGGCTAGTCGGCGTCCAATCCATAGGCGGTGTGCAACGCACGCACCGCCAACTCGGTATAGGACGCATCGATCAGAACGGAA
Source organism: Hyphomonadaceae bacterium (assembly GCA_035548775.1). GTDB lineage: Bacteria > Pseudomonadota > Alphaproteobacteria > Caulobacterales > Hyphomonadaceae > UBA7672. Next base: position 4,176 of record DASZSI010000120.1, on the reverse strand, counting down.
ATCTTGATCTCAGAGGTCGAAATGACCTGGATGTTGATGCCCTTGTCGGAAAGGGCCTGGAACATGGTTTTCGCGACACCGGCATGGCTGCGCATTCCCACGCCGATGACAGAAACCTTTGCAACGTTCCGGTCGACCAGCAGGGCTTCGTGGCTCGCCCTGGCGCCCAGCTTCTCCAGCACTGCCTTTGCGTGAGGCGCATCACGGTCCGGCGCCGTGAACACGATGTTCTGGTGGCCTTCGGTCTTGGCCGAGGCCTGGACGATCATGTCAACGTTGACGCCGGCATCGGCAAGGGCGCCAAAAATAGTGGCGGCGACGCCCGGATGGTCTTCGACGCCAATGAGGGTGAACTTGGCCTCGTCCCGCGAATAGGCGACGCCGCTGACAACCTGCTTTTCCACGATCTGTTCCTCATCGCACACAAGCGTTCCGGTATTGGGTTTCGGCACGGCCCCCTCGAAGGAGGACAATACCCTGACCGGCACGCGGTGATTCATCGCCAGCTCGACCGAGCGCGTCTGGAGCACCTTGGCGCCCAGAGAGGCCAGTTCGAGCATTTCCTCGTAGGAGATCTTCTCCAGCCGGCGCGCTTTCTGCGTGATGCGCGGGTCGGTGGTGTAGACGCCGTCGACGTCGGTGTAGATATCGCACAGAGAGGCCTTCAGGGCGGCGGCTACGGCAACCGCCGATGTATCCGATCCGCCGCGGCCCAGCGTTGACACGCGGCCGTGGTCATCAACTCCCTGGAAGCCGGCGACCACCGCGATCTCACCCGAGTCGACCGACTTGATGAATTCAGGGTTTTCGCAGCCGAGAATGCGCGCCTTGCCATGCGCCTCGTCGGTCTTGAGCTGAAGCTGCCAGCCCAGCCATGAGCGCGCCTTTAGTCCCTTCCGCCGCAGCGCCAGCGCCAGCAGCCCGCAGGTCACCTGCTCGCCCGAAGCGACGACCACGTCGTATTCGTCGTCATAGTCGGCGCCATGCAGGTCGGGGCCCGCCGCGCCGCGCGTCCACTCGACCAGCTGGTTGGTCGCGCCCGACATGGCCGATACCACGACAGCGATCGCCCGCGTTTCGGCCCGGCGCGCCGCGACGATGTCCGCCACGTGCGCAATGCGTTCGAGATTGGCGACCGAGGTCCCGCCGAATTTCATCACCAGGCGATTCATGGGGCAGGCCACGCCTTTTCAGGGTCAATTCGCGTCGTGCGACAGGCAGGTTGACCTCCCCGCCCCGGCGACCGACATCTGGGCGAACGCAATAAGCAAGATTGTCTAATGGGCAAGACCCTTCTTCGCGACGAAACCATCCCGGCCTCGCCCAGCGTCGACCCCGCGGAAATCGAGAAGTTCCGCAAAATGGCGGCGGACTGGTGGTCGCCCACCGGCAAGTTCGCCCCCCTTCACAAGTTCAACCCGGTAAGACTGACCTTCATCCGCGACACGGCGGTCCGGCATTTCGGCCTCGACCCCGCGGCCCGCCAGCCCCTGGAAGGCCTGCGGCTCCTCGACGCGGGATGCGGCGGCGGCCTGGTGACCGAGCCCATGGCCCGGCTGGGCGCCCACGCCACCGGGATCGACGCGGGCGACGCCAACATCAAGGCCGCGATGGTTCACGCCGACGGCCTGCACATGGACATCGATTACCGTGTCGGCACGGTCGAGGGCCTCATCACCGCTGGTGAGAAGGCCTACGACATCGTCCTGGCGTTGGAGGTGGTCGAGCACGTTGCCGATCCGGCACAATTCCTCAGCGACTGCGCCCGCCTGCTCGCCCCCGGCGGGCTGATGATCATGGCGACGCTCAACCGCACCGCGAAAGCTTTCGCGCTTGCAATCCTCGGCGCAGAACATGTGCTGCGCTGGCTGCCTGCCGGCACCCATGACTGGTCGAAATTCGTGACGCCGGAAGAGGGCCGCGCCGCCCTTGCTGGCGCCGGTCTTGAAGTCGATGATCCTGTCGGCGTCTCATTCTCGCCGCTTTCAGGCTGCTGGAGTCTGGGTCATGACTCCGCGGTAAACTACATGCTTGTCGCGCGCAGGCCGCGCTGATCGTTCGTGCGTTAGACGTCTCGGTTGTTGTGTCGGGAGAAGTCCGGAGAAGCCGGAAGGTCCATGCCGGAGAACGGCCGCATCTTCATCGACGACCTTGAAGGCGCGCCCGCCGCGCCGCAGGCGCCTGCGCCCGGTCCACAACCGCCCGCCGCCGCCCAGCCGCTTACCGAGAAAGAGGATTGGCTCAAGCTCTACCGGGCGCCGCCATTTCCGTACGAATTTCCGGACGAGGACCCCCGAAGCCCGGCCTATGTCCGCACCGACATCGACGAGACGGCGGGCACCATCCTCCATTACTGGTTCGGCTACGCCGCCGACCGCGTCTCGGCGCTGGAGGAGCGTACGTCATTGTGGTTTGGCGGCGGGTTCGAACTCGACCGTGTCATCGCTGGCCGTTTCGGTAACGTCGTCGCCCGGCTTGCCTCTGGCGAGGCGCGCCGCTGGGCGCAGATCAGCCCTCGCGACCGGCTGGCCGCCATCATCGCGCTCGACCAGTTCAGCCGGAACATCTTCCGCGATACGGCGGCCGCCTTCGAGAACGATGCGCTTGCGGTCCAGCTTGCCCGCGAAGCCATCGCCCGGGAGGAGGACGACGACCTCAAGCCTGTCGAGCGCTGGTTTCTCTACATGCCCTTCATGCATTCGGAGTCGGCGACCGACCAGCGCCGCAGCCTCGACAAGTTCGAGGAACTGCTCGGCGAGGCCACGCCCGAGCTTCGTCCGCACATGGCAGGCGCCCTGGACTTTGCCAGGCGCCACGCCGCCATCATCAAGAAGTTTGGCCGCTTCCCGCACCGCAACGCCATCCTCGGCCGAACATCGACCTCGGCCGAGCGCAAATTTCTTGCCCAGCCCGGGTCGAGTTTCTAGCGACCCCTCTGGACATCGATCCATCTCCCGACGACGCTCCGCCGCATGACACTCACATCCCGCGTCGACTCTGCCGTTCAATCCGCCCTGGATGAGAAGCGCCTCGTTGGCGCGGTCATCGCCGTGATGCAGGATGGGCAGCTGGTTCATTCGAAGGCCTATGGCCTGGCCGATCGCGAAGCCGGCAAGCCGATGAGGGAAGATGCGATCTTCCGCCTCGCCTCGATCTCGAAGCCGATCGTCACCGCCGCCGCGATGCGGATGATCGAACTTGGCAAGTTCAAGCTCGACACGGCCGTCACCGATTTCCTGCCGGACTTCAAACCAAAGGCGCCCGACGGCTCGACACCGACCATCACCATCCGCCACCTGCTGACGCACACTTCAGGTCTGGCCTACGACTTCATGCAACCGGAGACTGGGCCCTACAACACGCTGAAAGTCTCGGCGGGCGCGGACGGCGATATCACGATGGAGGAAAACCTCCGCCGCATGGTCGAGGCCGGACTGATGTTCCCACCCGGCGCGGCGTGGCTCTATTCCGTCGCCATCGACGTCATGGGCGCCGTGATGATGAAGGTGGAAGGCGAGCATCTCGATGATGTGGTGAACACCTATGTCACCGGCCCCCTCGGCATGAAGGACACCTCCTTCTTCGTCACCGACGCAAACCGCCTGGTGCAACCCTATTCCAACTCCGCGCCCGAGCCGACGCGGATAGGAGACGGCCACAAGCAGTATTTCGTGCCCGGCCTTGCGCCGATCAACATGGGGGTCTCGCGCGCCTTCAACACCGAGGCCTTCCCGGCGGGCGGCGCCGGCATGAACGGCACGTCGGGCGAGGTGATCCGCTTTCTCGACACGATCCGCGCCGGCGGCGCCCCGATCCTATCCCGCGAAACCACGCAACAGATGATGTCGAACCAGATCGGCGCGCTCCGCATCATCTTCGACCCGACGGGCAACACCGCGTTCGGCTTCGGCGGCTCGATCCTCCTGAACCCGGCCGCGTCGGGTTCCTTCCTCTCGCCCGGCTCCTATCAATGGGGCGGCGTATGGGGCCATTCCTGGTTCATCGACCCCACCCGCAAAATGACCATCCTCAACCTCACCAACACCATGCTGGAGGGGATGTCCGGGCAGCTGGTGCGGGATGTGGTCGCCGCCGCCTGCGGGTAACGCTACGACGCTGATTGCCGCTTATCGCCGATAAGGGTAACCTGCAGTATCCGCAAACTGCTGGAGGCCG
>DASZSI010000119.1:0-12577 GCA_035548775.1 Hyphomonadaceae bacterium | reverse complement strand
GGTCGTGACCTTCAACGGCGAGATCTACAACTACATGGAGCATCGCGAACGCCTCGCCGCCAAAGGCGTCGTCTTCCGGAGCCGGTCGGACACCGAGGTGCTGCCCCACCTGTTCCGCGACCTGGATCCTGGTCCGCTCTCCACGCTCAATGGCATGTTCGCGTTTGGAATCTGGCGGCCGGATCTTCGCGAGCTGCTTCTTGCGCGCGACGCTTTCGGCAAGAAGCCTCTCTACGTTTATCAGGACGAGAACTATTTCGCGTTCGCCTCGGAGATACAGGCATTCTACGCACTTCCCACCTTTGATCAGACGATCAACCAGGACACGGTCGCCGAATATCTCCTTCTCGGTTATTGTCCGGGTCCGGGCACGATCTACAAGCGAATCCGCCAGATCGAACCGGGGTCGTTCGAGCGGTTCAGGTTTACCGGGAAGACCGTCGAGACACTGCACGCCGGACGCTTCTTCCGCTTTGCCGCCGTCGAGCGGCCCAGCGTCGCTCAGATCGACAAGGGCGCGCTCAAGCAAAAGCTGAAGCAGAGCCTGGTCAGGGCAGTCGACCAGCGCATGATTTCGGATGTGCCGCTTGGCGCTTTCCTTTCCGGCGGCGTCGACTCGTCGCTCGTCGTGGCCATTGTGCGGCGTGAGCTGCAAAGGGAAATCAACACCTATTCGGTTGGCTTTGAAGGCAGCGCTGACAGCGAACACCAGGACGCCCGCGCGATCGCCCAGCACCTGGAAGCGAACCACCACGACGAGATGATCAAGCCTGATGGGATCGCCCTGATAAACCATATCGCCAGCGTGCTGGATCAGCCGAATGGCGACTCGTCATGCCTGCCGACATATTTGCTGAGCGAGTTTGCTCGAAAGCAGGTAACGGTCATCCTGTCGGGCGATGGCGGTGACGAGCTGTTTGGCGGCTATGGCCGTTATCGGGACACGATGAACGAGTGGGCGAACCGGGATCTGATCCGGCAGAACCACGGTATCGACCCGGCGGCCGCGCAGCCTGCCGACCTGTATATGTCCCTGCGCTGGCATATCTGGTTGCCCGCGCAGGTCGACGCCTTGATGGATGGACTGCCGTCCGCCGTCCGCGCGCGTGTTGCACAATGGCGCGCCTTGCTCAACGACCCCGCCACTTCCATTATGCATCGGATGCGGACGCTCGACGCCAATCTCTACATGCCCGGCGCCGTGCTTGCGAAGGTCGATCGCATGGGAATGCAACACGCGCTCGAGGTCAGGTCTCCGCTGCTCGATCCGCAGTTCGCAGAGATTGCCATGGGCCTCTCCGAAGGCGATTGCTGGGCGCCGCCGAACGTCACGAAGCTTTTGCTCAAGGAGATCGCTTCGGAATATCTCCCGCGCGAGTGGATGTTCCGCGCCAAGAAGGGCTTCGGCCTGCCGGCCAATGCCTGGGCGATGGATGATGTCATAGCGCTTTGCGGCCAGACGCTAAATACGCCGAACACGCGTCTTCGCGACTACCTGAATACCAAGGCCCTTTCAAAGACCGTGGAAAACCAGTCGCGCAAGGACCAGTTCTCGATCTATCAGATGTGGCCGTTGCTGATGCTCGAACTCTGGCTCAGGGCCCAGCCTGCCAAGATCGACGCCGCACGTGAATTTCGGCGTGCAGCCTGAGGGCGGTGCAGGTATTACCTGCGCGCAAGCTTCGACCAACTTCCAACTTAGGACATTGACTGTTCATGGGCGTAGATTTCCCGCAAACACGTTTTCTGGATCATTGCGCGGGCAAGGGGGCAATGAAGGGCCCCATGCTGGCTCTTGGCTCTCTGACGATTCAGGAAACCGAGGAAACGATCCTGAAATTTGCGCGCGAATGGAACTATCCCCAACTCGCGGCCGAGAAGTCCGGCGCTGCGTTCTTCCGGGAACGTTACGGCATTCAGGAATACATGTCCTGCGACGTCAACGGACTGGCCGACGAATACATCGATCTGGGCCTGCCGCTCCCTGACAAGTTCAAGAACCGATACATGACGGTTTTCAACGGAGGGACGCTGGAGCATGTTTTCGATCTGCGTCAGGCGATGGAGAATATTCACGACGCGCTTGCCGTAGGCGGCGTCGTCATCCACACCACGCCCACGACCTGGATTGATCATGGCTTCGTCAACCACAATCCGATTATGCATCACCTGACGGCGCAGGCTAACAAGTACGAGACCATAGCCGAGGGAACTTACTACAACGTCGGCACGTTCGAAGGGGTTCAGCGGCCCATCGTCAGCGTCTATGGCGTCGATGAGGAGATTCCCGGGGTCGGAAAGCGAGACAAGGAAATGTTTGCGGGCGCTTATCTTCCGGCCAACAGCATGCATCTCATCGCGCTGCGCAAGACTTCAAACGAGCGATTCGTTGTCCCGCAGCAGGTCGCATACTAGCGCGAGATCAACATGTCCCGGTCCTCCATCTCATCGATCCCCTTGGAGCAGCTCAATTCCATTCAGTACGGCACGATGTCGTATGAATGGAAAGGCGTGCCCTGCCTCAAGAACCCGTTTGACCTCGCTCTTTATCAGATGCTGCTTTGGCGACGGAAACCGAGGACGCTTATCGAGATCGGTTCGAACAAGGGCGGAAGCGCTCTGTGGTTTGCGGACATGGCGGAGATCCTGCGCATCGACATGCGCATCATCTCCATCGACATCGTGCTTGCCACCGGCGTCGAACATCCGCGGATAGAGTTTCGCAAGGGCGATGGACGCAAACTGGGAGAGACCTTGTCGCCGCAGGAATTGGCTTCGCTGCCTCGGCCGCTGCTTGTGATCGAGGATGGCAGCCACGACTACGATCAGAGCCTGGCCAGCTTGCGGTTTTTCGATCCAATCATGAAGTCCGGCGAATACCTGGTGATCGAGGACGGCATCATCGAGTCCATGCAGGCTGCCGAGCGCTACAATGGTGGGCCTAGCAAGGCATTGGACGAGTTTCTTGCGGAGGCAGGCGAGCGCTATGAGGTCGACGCCAGCTATTGCGACTATTTTGGCTACAACGCGACCTGGAATACCAACGGGTATCTGAGGCGGCGGTAGCCGTTTCCGAAAGCAAGAGTCCTGGAGCCAATTGCCGCCGTCTAGCGAGCTGCAAATAGGCCCATTGGGCACTGGCCGTTGGGCCGGGTACGCCATATGGCCAAGCAAGGCGAATCTTGCCGCGTCCGGGGGGCGCCGCTAGGGTCCGTCCCGAACGGGCTTGGTCGCAAACACATGGTTTTCCTGAGAATCCTCAACCCGGCGGCAGGCTTGCTGGCGCTGGGAGATGCGGCCCGGTTCGTCGGCCGACACCATGCGCTTGTGGCGGCCATGACCTCGCGCGAGCTGAAGGATCGATACGCCGGCCAGGTGCTCGGTGCGGCATGGGCGGTAATTTCCCCCATGCTGACCATGCTGATCTATGTCTGGGTTTTCACCTTCATCTTCAAAAGCCGCCTGGGCGCGATCGACAACACAGCCGCATTCACCGCCTATGCGCTGGCGGGGCTTGCCCCGTGGGTGGCCATGAGTGAAGCGATCTCCCGCTCGGTGGGTGCGGTTACGTACAACAGCAACCTGGTCAAGCAAATCGTCTTTCCGGTTGAAGTTCTGCCGCTCAAGGTTGCGCTGGCGTCGTTCCCCACGCTCGCAATCGGCTTGGTGCTGGCTATCGGCGCTGCATCCATGTCCGGACTGCTTGACGTAGGCGCTTTGCTTCTGTGGTTGCCGGTCGCGCTGACCTCGTATCTCTTCTTCGTCGCCGGGCTCTGTTTCGCCCTGTCGGCGTTCGGGGTCTTCCTCAGGGATTTGAAGGACATCATCGCCTTCATCCTCGGCGTAGGTCTCTTTCTCAACCCCATTGTCTATCCGCCTGGCGGCGCGCCGCCCTGGCTGGCGGAGAGCTTCAACTACAACCCGGTTTCACTGATGATCTTCTGTTTCCACGATGCGGTCGTCGGCAGGGTTGATCCGCCGAATTACGCCCTGATCGCGATGCCGATCATTGCCATCATTGTCCTGTCCCTGGGCTGGCGAGCCTTCAGGACGTTGAAGCACGCATTCGGGAACGCGCTGTGACCAACCTCGCGCTCCAAGTCTCCGACCTCACGAAGATCTTCCGGGTTTGGAACAAGCCCAGCGACATGCTGGCCGAAACGCTGACCGGCCGCAAGCGTCATACGGACTTCACGGCGCTCGATGGGGTATCGTTTGATCTGGCGCAGGGAACTGTGTTGGGAATCCTTGGCCGCAACGGAGCGGGGAAGAGCACGCTGCTGCGCCTTGTCACCGGCACGCTCGAGCCGACACGGGGCAACGTAAAGGTCAATGGCCGCATCTCCTCCATCCTGGAACTCGGTACGGGTTTTCATTCCGACTACAGCGGGCGGGAGAACATTTTTCTCGGCGGCATGTGTCTGGGTCTGAGCCGGAACGAGATCAAGCAGCGCTTCGATGAGATCGTCGACTTCTCCGAGATCGGGGAATTCATCGACCGGCCATTCCGGACCTACTCCAGCGGGATGCAGGCGCGCCTAACCTTTGCCGTGGCGACCTCAGTCAACCCGGACATCCTTATCATCGATGAGGCGCTGGCGGTTGGCGATGCTCGTTTCGCGCTAAAGTCCTTCGACCGGATCCGGAAGTTCCGCAGCGAAGGCAAGGCCATCCTGCTCGTCAGCCATGACATCAATACGGTTAGCGCCTTCTGTGACCAGGCCATCCTGCTGGAGCGCGGCAAGCTGATCGCCAGCGGGCAGGCGGTTAAGGTCGTCAACATCTATCACGAACTGCTGTTCGGGACGGGGAAACCTGTCGTAAGTTCTTCGCGCTCTGGTAACGAGGATTCGGCTAGCGCTGACGTGGCCGTCAGACTTGAATCTCCTGAAAGAAAGCCAGCTTCCAGCGCATCGGTTCGGACGCCATTGGGCGTGAACGAGCCTGCCGAAACCACAGACGCAACCGAGTTGCATTCGGCGCCGCCAGATCTTCGCATCGTAAATCCGGAATCGGGCATTCCCGCCTCGGCCGTCGACGGGGATCAGCCAGGCGCCGAAGAGGAGGCACCCAGAAGCGACCAGTATCTGCGTTATGGTGATCGACAGATAGAGATTGCGCAATTCCAGATCCTGGATGCCGACGGCCAGCGTGTTACGAGAATTCAATCCCTCGGAGCTTATCGCTTTCACCTGAGGCTTCGCGCCAACGGGCCCTCAAGCAAGGTGGGTGTTGGCGTCCTCATTCGAACCACGAAGGGGGCGCAAGTGACGGCGGCGAATTCGTTGGAACCTGTTCCCACACTCATGCATGATTTCCGGAGGAAGGGCGAAGAAGTCGACATCCTCGTCCCCTTCAAGGTCAATATGGGTCACGGGACTTATTACGCATCTGCAATTTGTGCTCGCCTCGACAAACACAAACACGATGCGCAATTCGACGTGCTTGAATTCTCTGTTGAGCAGACCAATTGCCACGACCAGTCTCTCGCGAACCTGGATATGGTGTTCGAATTTGCTCCCGAGGCGCTTGAGGGAAGAATAAGAGCAAGTCGCGCGGGCATTCGTTGATGCGACCCACTCCGCCGCCAACGAGCGGTCGACTTCGCCAAATCGCCTTTTCTAGAGTGCCCTTTGCATGCAGTGTCCACTCGGCTCACTCGCAGAAGGAGGACTTGAAGTCGTTCTCCAGGAACGGCTAAACAGATCGCGTGTCGCGACGAGAACACCGAATCCGACGTAGTGGCGGACTACGCCCACCCCGGGGGGAATAGGCGGCCTGTGTTTGATCAACTAAAGAACTCAATCACTCTTTCGCGCAAAGGCCGCCGCAGGCTGCGAGGCCCATTTATCCATCAGGGCGGACACGCCTGGTTGGCGCCAATCGAAGGCAGTCTCGGCGACAGCGACGAAAATCCTTATGGGTCCTCGCTATGTCTTTATGAGGATGGCGCACGGCTGACAGCAGCTCACTCCAATATCTTTGGCATTCGCCTGGGCGGGGCTGGGCGCTATCAGCATTGGCTGGATGGCATCTACTTTTCTACAACCGATGGTAGCGACCCCAACATCAATGGGCGAATCTATTCGGTTGACCACTCGCTGACGATCGACGAATGGCAGCGCGGCCGGATTGATCGGCAGGCAACCCGCTGGATGCAGCACAAGGCGGGTTCGATGTTCCTGGCGCGCGGCGGTGATCACGTTCCCCCGCCGCTGATCGCCAATCTAGGCCTCACCAACAAGTGCAACCTGCGCTGTGAAATCTGCGGCAGCCAGAAGCATCTCGACAATACCGGCGTGCGCCGCCGCCACATGGAGTATGCCACATTCCAAAAGGTGGCCGAGACACTGTTTCCGCTGCTTTCAGTTGTCGAGCTGAACAGCCAGGGCGATCCGCTTCTGCATCCGCAGATCGAGCAGGTGCTTGAGACAATCGAGCACCATCGCTGCGATATGAAGATTCAGCACAACGGCACGCTCCTGCGGGACAGCATCATCGACTTGCTGCTTCGGCAGTCGGGAACCATCCTGCTTTCGCTGGATGCGGTCGGCCCCAGGTTCGATGAGGTTCGCCGCGGCGGTGTATGGGCGAAAGCGATCGGCGGTCTGGAGCGCCTGCTGCGCGAACGCGACCCCAAGCGCTTGACGGTTGGCGTCTATCCCACACTCACGGCGCGAACCATCGGCGAAGCGATGAACGTCGTCCGGTGGTGCGCTGACCATGACATCGATGAAATCGGCTTTCACAAGTATGTTCCGATATCGGAATCGACAGAGGAATCTCCAACTGAGGAACAGTATCAAGCCGTTCGGAGCGAGCTTCGTGAGTGGGCTGAGAGCAACAATGTCGCCCAGCGCATTCTGTTCGAAGGCGAAGTGCTCCGGTCTTCATCACTGCCCAGCCGTCGACGAGAATATGCCGATCCAGCTCGCGCCGTGGCGGTATACGACTCCGGGCACATGATGATCCCGATGGAGCACGGCGTCACAGGCAGTGATCCGCTGTACACCTGCGCCTCGCCCAACGAATATGTGGAGATTGGCCTCGACGGCCAGATTGGTGCCTGCTGTCGCTCGCAGGATGTTGTTTTGGGCTATGCAACATCGCCTGAAAGTTTCGCCGATGCCTGGTTCGGCAGGAACTATGAGATGCTTCGCAAGTCACTGCGACGGGGCGAGGCAGGCGCGTATCCGCTTCCGAATTGCGAAAGCTGCGTGAATTTCTATGCCCCAAAGGAGGCGGGCGCACGGTGCGCTGTCGACTATTCCAAACCCGCGACGGCTGGAGAAGACCGGCTGCACTTTGGGCTTGGCGATGCGGTCACGATCGAGGGCGTCCAGAAGGAAGATGGCCATTGCCATATCGCAAGTTTTCCTTTGGGCATCGATGGCGAGTTCGAACTCTGGGAGGATGATCGCCGGCTGGGGCCAGCTCGCTCGTATCACGATCAGATTCGCAAGGCAGGGCGCGGCAGCTATCAGATCGAAGCCAAGCTGGTTTACTTTTCCACGTCGGATGGAACCGATGCGCGGCGCAATGGGCGGACCTATACCTTGAGGCGTATCGACTGGGCCAAGGTCGATGTCGTTCCGCTTCAGGCGCTGCGAAGCGAAGCTGGTCTTTGCTACACAGCCATCATCCCTTCCCAGGTCAGGGGTGATTTCGAGCTTTGGGAGAACGATCAGAAGCTGGGTCCGGGATCAACCTACCATTCCGAAATACGCGAGCACGGGCAGGGCCGGTATCATCTCGGCGACCATCAGGTCTATTTTTCAACCTCCGATGGCACCGATCCGACGCAGAATGGCCGTGTCTATGAGCTACGCCGGGTTTCCAGCTGACCGCGAAGCCTCACTCGGGGCGCCGCGTTCCCGACAGGGCTACACTTAGCTGCCATTCCGGTGCAGCATCGCTCAAAGCCGTTGGAGTGGATCATGCGTATCCTGGTTGCAGGTGTGGCGGTGCTGGCTCTTGCGGGCTGCGTTACCCGGCCCAGCTATAGCAACCTCAAGCCGGGCGATACCGAGGCGCAGGTTCTCCGCACGATGAACGATTGTCCGGCTGTGGTGAAGAACGGCCGCTATGAGGCGTTCACCTACAACAACCGCATGACGCATTTCTTCCAGTGGAAGGCGGCCAACTACGCCTTCATCTTCAAGGACAAGACGCTGGTGGAGTTCGGGGAAGGCACGGCGGGCCAGAAGACCATCGACGGCGAGCCCGGCCTTGTGCTGGTTCCGCCCAAGAAGCCCGACGCGCCGGCCAAGCAAACGGCCAGCGCCTCGTGCGTTTCGCCTCCGGCCGAAGGCTAGAGCCCGTAGGCCTTCGCCATCTCGGGGTCCTTGGCCGCGACCTGTTTGGCGAGGTCGACAATCACCTTCGCCTGCTTCCAGGTCGCATCGTCCTGCATCTTGCCGTCGAGCATCGCAACGCCGGTGCCGTCCGGCATGACCTCAAGGATGCGCAGGGCGAACTTTACCTCGTCCGGCTCGGGTGAGAAGACACGCTTGGCGATGTCGATCTGGTTGGGGTGCAGCGACCAGGTGCCGGCGCAGCCCATCAGGAAGGCGTTGCGGAATTGCTGCTCGCATGCGGCCAGGTCCGAGATGTCGCCAAAGGGACCATAGAACGGCTTGATCCCCGCCTGAACGCAGGCATCGACCATCTTGGCGAAGGTGTAATGCCAGAGATCCTGCTGCGCGGCGGCGCGGGGTGAGCCGTCCGCCTTGGGGTCCTCGATCACGCGATACATCGGATGGCCGCCGCCGACCCGGGTCGTCTTCATCGCTCGGTTGGCGGCAAGATCGGCCGGCCCCAGCGAGATGCCCTGCATGCGCGGGGAGGCGAGCGCGATCTCCTCGACCAGGGCGACGCCCTGGCCGGTCTCAAGGATGGCATGGAACAGGATCGGCCGCTTGACGCCAGCCTTGGCCTCGAGCTGGGCAACCAGCTGGTCGGCATAATGGATGTCCCATGGCCCCTCGACCTTGGGCAGCATGATGACGTCGTAGACATCGCCTGCCTGGGTCACGATCTCGGTCACATCGTCCAGGAACCAGGGTGAGTTCAGCGGATTGACCCGGGTCCATAGGCCGGTGCCCAGTTTTTTCCAATCGACCATTCTCGCCATCTCGATCGCGCCCGCCCGGGCGGCGATCTTGGCGTCGGCGGGAATGGCGTCCTCGAGATTGGCGAGGATCACGTCGACCTTGGCGGCCATCTCCGGCGTCTTGGAGCGGACCTTTTCGTTGTGACCGGGCACGAAGTGAATCATGCGCTCCAGCCGCACCGGCAACTCGCGCATGGGCTGGGGCGCGCCGATCGCCAGCGGCTTGAAGAACTGGCGAGGTGTCCTTGTGCTCATGTCCCTGTGCTCATATCACTGTGCTCGTGTTATCGGCCGGCATCTTTGTGCGCTGCATCAAGCCTGAAAATGGCGCCGGATCAAGCTGCACCGATCAGACCGTTCCGGACATCAGGCGCCGCGCGCGATTTTCGGGCTCAATAGCAAGGCGCTGAGCTTACGTCGCAACCAGCCGGTGTGTTTTTCGGTGAGCTGGCTGAAACCCCACGCCGCGGCGACCAGGAAGGCCAGCATGCCCAGCGCCATGGCCAGCACGGCAAAGCCCGGCGCCTGCAGCTGGCTGCCGGTGACCACACTCCAGGCAAACAAGAGAATCGGACAGTGCACCAGATAGAGCGAGAAGGATGCATTCGCGCCATAGGCCGACCAGGGGTGCAGCCATTTCGGCAGGCCGACATTGAAGACGATCACCGCGCCAAGCAGCACGCTGAACACCGCGCCCTCGATCAACCCGTCGATCATCCAGGTGGTTGGGAAGAGGTGGGTTGCGAGCAGCGTGGCCAGGAACGCCGCCAGCGCGCCAAACACAACGCCATGACGAAGCAGTCTGGCGGCCGCCTGGAAGCGATCGCCGATCCGCTGGGTCACGATATAGACCAGCGATCCCAGGAGCCAGATCGGGAAGCCCTCGGCGACGTTGGTGTGGATGAAGAGAACGACGGTGACGATGCTGAGCCCCGTCATCACGGACACCTTCTTCCGGAACAGCAGGAAGAAGGACGGGAACCAGATATAATACCAGAACTCGTTGGTCAGGCTCCACAACGGCATGTTGGAACCGAACGGATGGACGTAGATATTCTGGAGGAAAAAGAGGTTGCCGAAAAAGCCCTGCGGCGAAAGACGCTCGCCGAGATCGAGATGCTGCTCGGTGATGAAGGTGAAGTCGGCATAACGCGGGAAGCCGAGCAGGAAGCGCGCTGAGCCGTCGAGCAGAAGCCCCAGCAACAGCACCGGCACAAGCACGATCCAGAGACGCGACACCCGATCGATAAGGTATCCGCCCCATGTCCAGCCGCCTGCGTCCGACTTGCGCAGGATGGAGGCGGTGATCCAGTAGCCGCTGATGACAAAGAAGACGCGAACTGCATCCGGCCCGAAGCCCGCGGTCTGGTAGACAAAGCGCCAGCCTTCCCCCATGGCGGGGCTGAACGCAGGCACAAACATGTTCCAGGTATGGTTCCAGACCACCGTCACAGCCGCGAGGAACCGCATCAGGTCCACAGTCTTGTAGCCATTGGCGGGGAGGGCGGCCGGCGTCATGCCTCAGCCGCCGCATTGACCGCCTCGCGCTGCGCGACGCGTCCAGCATCGCCCGCAAGCGAGACATAGGCATCGGCATAGCGGCGCGCGGATTCTTCCTGCGAAAGATGCGCCTTCACATAGCCGCGCGGATCATAAGACGACTGCCTGGCAAGGAACCGCGTCAGCGCTTCGGGAAAAGCCTCCAGCGTGGCAAAGGTCTCGCCGCAGCTGGGCGAGAAGAACGGCACGGATGATGTTTCCGGCGGCGCCTTGTCGAACCGCTGCCAGATCGGGTCCACAAGCCGGCCCGGATCCCACGCCAGCACGGGCAGGCCCGACGCCATCGCTTCCTGGTAGGCCAGCCCCTGCGTCTCGTGTTCGCAGATGAAGAGCAGCGCCTTCGCGCGCGCCATCGCGTCCTTGAGCTTGGCGTGATCGTGGAATTTGTACCGCAGCGTCTCGGTGCGGAGGCCCCGCCTGGCAAGCTCGGCAAGGATCGGGTTGAGCAGGCTTTCGCTCAGCGCGTCATGGTCCCAGCGGATCTTGTCGTAGACCAGGAAGTCGATCGTCTTGGGATGCCCGCTCAGGTCCGGCCAGCGATCGAGGTCGATGCCGGCAAACCATTGCACGCAGCGGTCGCCATAGCCGCGCTGATGCATCTTGTGTTGCCAGTCCGCCAGCGTCACCAGGAGCTTGAAGCGGCTGTCGTTGAAGAGGTCAGGCTTGAGGCCAGGATGGTCGTAAAGCGACGGGCCGAGCAGGGCCGGATTCGGCAGCGTCCAGCCGTCAAGGATGATGGGGAAGCCAACAATCCCCACCGGGTGCGTTGGATTGCGCCGCGCCAGGTCGTAGCGGTTCACATGGACCCGGTATCCTGCCTTGCGCAGGGCGGCCTCGAGCATCTCGAACGAAACCCGGAATCCTGTCTTCTTCTGGTTGGAATGCAGAAGCTCCCAAGCGGGACGCACAATGCGCTTGAGATAGCGGTCGCCGGGCAGGAAACGGTCCGCCTCCACATCCTTGAAAAACAGCAGGATGTCTTTGGACGACAGCGATGAGGCGCTTGCCATCATGGGCCTCGTGCGAACCTGCCCGATCAATTGGCTGGGGTTCTGTTGCAGGTTTTTGCCCGCCGGCGGTGATCAGCCGCCAGCTTTTGCTCCTGGAAAGAGAGCAACTCCGGCGCCATCGGCGGAACGGGCGAACATGCGGTTAACCGGAAGCGTGGATACTCCTGGCAGGCGAGTTGCCGCGCCATCTTCCCCTCTTGGTATGCAGATTGCTGTTGTGCGTGCGAAGCGGGCCTATCGGTGTGAAGCCACCCGGTTACAAGGTTAATGGACACGATTTCCCCCACCGCGCCTCTCGGGGCGCCTCCCGGCCCCAGCGGCCCGCGGCGCGTTTCGCGGGCCCGTTCGCTGCTGCGTTTTTCCGGGTATACCGACCAGGCCGCCCTCCTGCTTTGGGTCGTGTTCACATCCAGCCCCACCTATGGGCCCGCCGCCTTGGTGCGGTACGCCCTGGTTGGTTACTTCATGATCTGCCTCGTGCTGTTCGCGGGACAGACCATGAAGGGGTTCCTGCGCGGCTGGCCCACTTTGATCCTCCCTGTCCTGTGCTTCATCTCGGCGATCTGGGCGCCGTCGGTGTCCGATGCGATGCGCCTGGGCGTGTTCATGTTCCTGACGGCTGTCATCCCCGTCTATGCCGCCACCAGGCTGAGCGGAAAACAGATCCTCACCTGCTACTTTTTGGGCGAGATCTATGGCGCGGTGCTCAGCGTGCTCCATCCCAACATCGCCGGCGGCAACTGGACTGGTGTTTTCGGGCAGAAGAACTTCCTCGCAGGCCACATGTTCATCATGTACGCCACCGGCCTGCCGCTGCTGCTTGATCCCACCACCAACAAATGGCTCCGGCTCGCCGCGGCGGCCTTTGTACCGCTTGGCGCGGCGATCGTGTTCT
>DASZSI010000118.1:0-7000 GCA_035548775.1 Hyphomonadaceae bacterium | reverse complement strand
CCCAGGGCATACGCCTCTTCGGCGGTGGCGAGGTCTGCGTCCGGGGTCCGCCCTTCCTTGCCATAGACATCGGCCAGCTGGTTCCAGGCGAACGCATTGTCCTTCTCGAGCGCGATGGCGTCCATCAGAAGGCCTTCGGCCTCCTTCAGGCAGTCCGTCATCGGTCCTTCTGGCTCGCCCGGGCAGGTCTTGTCTTTCTGCGCGGCAAGCGACCGAGCAAGGTTCACCTTCAACAACGGTTGCTTCGGCGCCAGGTCCACCGACCTGCGATGCGGCGCGATCGATTCCAGTGTCCTGCCGCTTTCAAACAGGATCTGGCCCTTCAGCTCCCAGAAATAGGGGTCGTCCGGCTTCATCGAGATGAGCTCGTCCACACCCGTCAGCGCGACCTTGATGTCTGTGGCGCGATAGGCGGCGATGGCCCGGGCATATTTCCCGTAGATCGACTGATCGGTCGACGGATATTTCGACAACACGCGCGCCGGCGGTCCGATAAAGCCGACCAGCTTGGCTTTCATCATCGCCAGCGCTTCAATGTCTTCCTTGCTTTGCGGATGAGACTTCGCGGTGATCTCGGAGGCGCGTTTCATCATCGCCCGGATACGCTCTGATGTAATCGGGTGAGTGCGGAAATAGGGATCGCGCCGCGCTTCCGACATCAGCTCTTCATATCGGAAATGGTTCATGAACGAGACCAGGCCGTCAGCCGATTGTCCGGTCTTCTCCAGGAAGTCGAGGCCATACTGGTCGGCTTGGCTTTCGTCGTTCCGCGAGAACTTGAACAGCGTCATCAGTCCGAACTGGCTCGAGCTTCCGAACAGCGCCAGCGCCGCGTCCGGCGCCCCCGCCAGCAGCGCCAGGGCGCCGAGGCCCATGGTGATCAGCTGTGTGCCGCCCGCCGCGCTCATCATCTGGTCGGAGGTCGCGTTGTGGCCGCCGGCGATGTGGCCGGTCTCGTGCGCCATCACGCCCTTCAGCTGTTCCGGATTCTCGACCTCCATGATCGTTCCGGTGTTCATGAAGAGGTTCTGGCCGCCGGCGACGAACGCGTTGATCGTGTCATCCTGCACTATGTAAATGTTGACATCAGACGGCTTGAGGCCCGCCGCTTCAAACAGCGGGTCCGCATAGCTGCGCAGCGTCGCCTCGATCTCCGCGTCGCGGATCAAGCCCTGTGCCGAGGCGGACAAGGGAAGCGCGATCGCAAGCACGGGCGCGGCAATCGCGCAGAGGAGCTTCTTTGCAAGCTTCATAGGACCGACTCCTCCTGGCCCGGGTGCGCGCCTGACGCATCAAGCCTATCTGCCGTCCCCCGCAAATCAATGCCGCGGTTCAGCGGGCGGTCAGCCCGTCTTCCGGCGGCTCCACCAGCCGACCTTGCGCGGTTGAGCCGCAGGCTCAGCAGGCTGATCCTCGGGCGCTCCATGGATGGAATGGCGCCGGGTCTCTGAGGATTTTGGCTCAACAGAATCCGGCTCCGGGGGCGTTTCGATAGCGGCAGCCTCGACCGAGCTTGCGGCGTTTTCGTGTTCAACCTCACGGGTCCGCGCCGGCTTTTCATCTTCCCGACGGGGCGGGGCAGCCTCCTGACCGGTTTCTGTCAGGTTTTCATCTGCTTGGCTTTCGCTTTCGGCGGGAGCCTCGAACACCGGCACGGAAGCCATTTCCACTGCCGGGGCCTCGGCCGGGACGGCCTCCGGGGCCGTCTCGGCAGCCTGCGCCGCAACCAGGAACGGCGCCGAAGCGATAGCGTCGAGCATTTCGCCGCCGTCGGCTGCAATGTCCGGCGTGCGGTTGCGATCCCGTCCGCCACGGCGACGGCGGCCACGTCCCCGTCCGCCGCGCCCGCCTTCGTCGCGGTCCCGCGGCTGGGCGTGCGCCATGTCGTCCGACGGCTCGACCACTTCGAGGCCGGCCGGCGCTTCGCGCCCGCCCCGCCGCCTGCGGCCGCCACGGCGCCCGCGACGCCGGCTCCTGCCGCCATGGTCTTCCTCGTCCTCGTCGTCTTCACGCGCTTCGGATTCATCTTCCTCTTCGTCGTGATGGTGGTGATGGTCGTGGTCGTCCTCGCCTTCGCCCTCCTCGGACTCGTCGCTGTCGGCGATTTCTTCTTCCTCTTCCTCTTCGATCTCGTCAGGACCGGGCGGGGGCAGGGGCTTCAGCTTGATCAGGTCGACCGGCTTCATCGGCTGGTAGGCGATAGCCTGGCCGTCAGCGCGGCCTTCGATGGCGAATTCCCCCGTCTTGAACTCGTCGTTGGCTTCGATCCGCACCGCGACATGGCAGCTGCGCTCGATATCCGCGATCGAAGTCCGCTTCTCGTTGAGCAGGTAGAGCGCCACTTCCGGCGCGGCCTCGACATGCACGCTCTCGACGCGATCGTCCGCGGCGCGAGCTTCGATCGCACGCAGAAGCTGCAGCGCAGCGCTTTCAACCGAACGCATCCGGCCGGTGCCGCCACAATGGTCGCAAGGCTCGGACGACAACTCCAGCACGCCGGCGCGACGGCGCTGGCGGGAAATCTCGAACAGGCCGAACTGGCTGATGCGGCCGGTCTGCACCCGGGCGCGGTCGATCTTCAGGCAGTCCTTCATCTTGCGTTCGACCGAACGGTTATTCTTCCCGTCCTCCATGTCGATGAAATCGATAACGATAAGGCCTGCCAGGTCGCGCAGCCGCATCTGGCGGCAAGCCTCGGCGGCCGCTTCCAGGTTGGTCTTCAGGGCCGTGGCTTCGACGTTGCGCTCGCGCGTCGCCTTGCCCGAGTTCACGTCAATGGCGACCAGCGCCTCGGTCTGGTTGATCACGATGTAGCCGCCGGACGGCAGCTGCACGGTCGGCGAGAAGATGCCGTCGAGCTGGCTTTCCACCCCGGTCTGCACGAACAGGGGCGGCGCGTCCTCGTGCAGCACCACTTTGCGGGCGTGCGCGGGCATCAGCATTTTCACGAAAGTCTTGGCTTCCTGGTAGGCTTCCTCGCCTTCCACCACGATGCGCTCGACATCCTTGTCGTAGAGGTCGCGCACTGCACGCAGGACAAGGTGGCCTTCTTCGTGGATCAGGGCCGGCGCCATGGACTCCATCGTCTTGCCGACGATCTGTTGCCACAGCTTGGTCAGGTATTCGAAATCGCGCCGCACCTCGTTCTTGGTGCGCTTGGCGCCCGCCGTGCGCACGATCAGCCCCGCGCCCTTCGGCACCTCGAACTCGGATGTAATGGCCTTAAGCCGCCGGCGGTCATTGGCGTTGGTGATCTTCCGGCTGATGCCGCCGCCGCGCGACGTGTTGGGCATCAGCACGCAATACCGGCCCGCAAGAGACAGGTAGGTGGTGAGCGCCGCGCCCTTGTTGCCGCGCTCCTCTTTGACGACCTGCACCAGCATCACCTGCCGGCGGCGGATCACTTCCTGGATCTTGTATTTGCGCTGGAAGAAGGCGTTGCGGCGGTTCGCCTTGCGCTCATCCTCGTCTTCGGCCTCTTCCTCGGACTCGCCGGCTTCGGAAGCCTCGGCTTCGTCCTCGTCGTCGTCCTGCTCATCAGCTTCGGCCAGCAGGGCTTCGCGATCCTCCTTCGGGATCTGGTAGTAGTCGGGATGGATTTCGGAGAAGGCGAGGAAGCCGTGGCGATTGCCGCCATAGTCCACGAACGCCGCCTGAAGCGACGGCTCAACGCGTGTCACCTTGGCGAGATAGATGTTGCCGCGAAGCTGGCGCTTGTTTCTGGCTTCGAAGTCAAAGTCTTCGATCTGGCCGTTCGATACGACGGCCACCCGGGTCTCCTCCGGGTGGTTGGCGTCGATCAGCATGAGCTTGCTCATGTCGTAAAACCTCTTTGTCTGGTGTGCGGGCGGCGCGCAAAAGCGCGGCTCCAGCCCGCGAAGTGCTGGAACGTGAAAGTTTGCGGATGGCGGGGGCACGGCGTCCGGTCAGACCGACTGAAACTCGCGAAGACGCGTTCATGGATGTCCTGACCATGGAGGCAGCGTCACCGCTGGCCTCCGAAACGCTCGAAACCGGCTAACGCCCTCTGCGACAAAGGTATTTCGGAAAATCAGTCGCTGTGGGCGTGAACGCCTGTCGTTCAGATAGGCGCCGGACTCACCTTGCACAAATTCAATGCCGGAGGGAAGGGCGAAGGGTCCCTGACTTCAATTATCCATAGATGGGACGCGGATAAGGGGCCTATATCCCATTGATTTGTTGAGATTTTGATCAGGATGCTTCTGAGAATCCGACGCGTTTGCCGCTGATCCTTTGTCGGTCGAGGCGTATAAAGGGCGACAGCCCCGTTCGCTGATTCCTCTTGCGCCAGAAAGGAGGAACCGATGCGCCTGATCCTGATCCTCGCCACCTTTCTGCTCACTGCCTGCGGGGGAGGCGATCCGACTGGCCGAGTCCAGGCTACTGGCACACCTCCCGATGCACAGCTGCCGGCGAAGCCATCCGCTCCAACCCCGGAGCCGCCCCAAGCCGCTTCCAAGGCGGAAGTCGAAATCCTCAACTCCGCCGCCATGTATGTCGAGTTCGAGAGGCAAGCGGCCGAACTTGCCAAGCCTCTGCTTCCAAAGCCCCGGACCAATGATCCCATCGTCGGTGGCAACAAGAGCCAGACCGGAGTGTTCACACCTGCGCCAGGCCCCCAGTCGCCCGGAGCGCCCCCAACCTTCAACAGAGGCTTCGGAGACCGCAACCAGGGCCTGATCAACTCGGTCCTGGCAGGACATGACGCGGAGGTGCAAGCGATCGCCGAGGCAGCCAAGCTCCTGGGCATTCCCGCGCCCACTGGCGCGCTAGACGACGACCACAAAGCCTATCTCGGGGTCATCAAGGGGCCGGACAACCGCGTTTCCGGAACGTCGTTCGCCGCCGAACAGACCGTCATCCATTCAACCATGATCGGCGAAGTCGAGGCGTTCCTGAACGACAATCCCGACACTCGCCTACGCCGCTGGGCCGAGGGCTTCCTCGCCACCCTCAAGGCCCGCCTCAAGGACGTTCAGGCTACCAACTAATCGTTAACGCCGCCGGGCTACCTCTCAATATTCGGCCAGAATGGCCTTCAGCGCATCCATCAGGGACGCGGACGTGCGGGCGTTTCTTCTTCTCATCCTGTGCGCCTTCGGGCTCGCCACCGCGCAGGCCGCGCCCGCGCCGGCCGCGCCACTTGCGCGTGTGCTTTCGGTCCGTTTCGGCGGCACGCCCGACAAGACTCGCGTCGTTATCGATAGCGATGCAGCTCTCAAATATCATGTGTTCATGCTGTCTGCGGGCACGCAGCGCATCGTCATCGACCTGCCGCGCGTGCGCTGGTCGATCGACGGTCTCACGGCCGAGTCCGGCTCAGGCAAGGGCGATGGCGTTGTAGCGGGCTTTCGCTACGCCCAGAACACCGCCACCACATCGCGTCTCGTCTTCGATCTCGCCAAGCCGGCGCTCGTTACGCGCGAATTCTCGCTCTCCCCCTCGGGCAAGGATGAGCACTTCCGCATTGTGATGGATCTCGAGGCAACCTCCTCAGCGAACTTCACCAAAGCTGCTGCAGCCGATCCTGCGGCCTCGGCGCCTGCGACGCCTCAGCCCGTGCGCAAGCCGCTGATCGTCATCGATCCTGGCCATGGCGGTAAGGACCCCGGCGCGCAGTCGCAGACCGGACTGATGGAAAAAGACGTCACGCTGGGGGCGGCGGTGGCCTTGCGCGACCAGCTTCTGGAATCCGGTCGATACGATGTAGCTCTCACGCGCTCGACGGACACCTTCATCGAACTCGAAGATCGCGTCACCAAGGCGCGCAATCTCGGCGCTGATCTCTTCATCGCGCTCCACGCCGACGCCGGCAGCAATCCCGCTACTACGGGGGCGTCAGTCTACACGCTCTCGCCGGAGGGCGAAAAACGTCAGGACGCCGCGAAGCACAAGAACGACTGGGTGCTCGATGTCGAAGTGGATTCCAGCCGCCCGCCGGAAGTAAACCAGATCCTCGCTGACCTGGTGCAGCGCGAAACCAAGAACCAGTCAGCTCGCTTCGCACAGATCCTCGTTCCCTCGCTAGCCGACGCCGGCTGGCCGGCGCTTCAGAACACGCATCGCCAGCGCGGCTTCTACGTTCTCCTGTCGCCCGACGTCCCGGCCATCCTGTTGGAAATGGGTTTCATCACCAACGAGTCGGATGCTGCGATGATGATTTCCGAAACCCGACGAAAAAAGCTGGTGCGCGGCATCGCCGCCGCCATCGACACCTTCTTTGACAGTCAGGCCCGGATACTGGCCGCGAAATAACGCTTCCAGTGGACAAGCCCTCCCGTTCCGGGCTGGAGTGGCGACGGAGGCGCTAATGCTGGAGACCACCTTCATCGGCCACCAGGGGTGGATGTTCGCAACGGCGAACGCCCGCATCCTGATCGATCCCTTGCTGGTCGAGGGCTTCGGGCACAATGGCGGTGTCGGCGTCGTCTATCCGCCACGCCAGATCGACATCGCCGCCATGCCGCCGGTTGACGCCGTGGTCTACACGCACGAGCACGAAGATCACTTCAATATCCCCTCGATCAATCGCCTGTCGCGCGACATACCGATCTACATTCCCGCGCGATCTTCTCATGCGATGCGCCAGATCCTGGCCGAGGCCGGTTTCAGGGTTCACCTCATGTCGCCGGGCAGGGCGGTCGCCATCGGCGACCTCAAGCTGACACCCTTCAGCCCCGACCATGTCCGCCACGACGAACAGGACGAATGGGACACGCTCGCCTTTCTGGTCGAGGATCTGAAAGACCGCGCCAGCTTCTTCTCGCCCGTCGATCTCACCGTGTCCGGCAAGATGGAGCATCTGTTGCGCCAGCTCCGCGTCGCGCCGACACTCTGGGGCTATGCCAATAACGTGCTGAACTTGTCGGCCCAGGAACAGCCGCCGCAACACCCCCCCGCGGTGCAGCCGATCATTGCGCGCTTTGTGGCGGAACATCAGCGCCGAACTGTGGCGCCGAAAGCCTCGCTCATGTGCGGC
>DASZSI010000117.1:0-4632 GCA_035548775.1 Hyphomonadaceae bacterium | reverse complement strand
CGCAGTACGAGACCGCCGACGTGCAGAACATGGTCAAAATGATGCTCCAAACCGGCGCCGGTTCCGCGCTCCACGGCGTGGACGAGCACTTCATAGTGAGCGCGAGCGGCTTGCTGGTTGGCGTCATCCTTCATGCCCTTTACCGGCAGCGCTCGGGGGTGATGAGGCCGCTGCTGGACGAAAAGCTCAAGCCGGCGCCGCTCCTTCTTCAGGAGGACACCGAGTTCGACGTGTTCGTGCGCAAAGCAGTCAACGTCAACAGGAGCGGCGGCGTGGAGCCATCGAAGATCGAGCGGAGAACCTTCAGGAAGGGGACCCCTAGGCCGAAGCTGGCCGATGACGGTGCGGTCCACTTCAAGTCCGAAGATGAGGCGGTGAAGGTATATGACACCCGAACCGTCCCGAACCCGCAGCCTGTTCGAACCCGCGATGGTGAGATCGACGAGCGGTTCGCGACAGTGACCGTGATCGACCCTGACAGCGTCCGCACCGAATGGGTCAACTTTGACTACGAGACGGTGACGTTCTTCGCTCCGGCCCCCGCGGCCAGCATGAGCGAAATCGACCGTCTGTTGTCCGACCCAGAGCGGAACATCGGCGAGCTGTGGGACGAGATGCTCACGTTCGACCATTACGACAAACCGCATCCTGATGGCGTCGGCAAGAACAGGCGAACCCAGGCGACCGTCGCCAAGGCGGCCCGCGCGATCAAGGACACGCCGGATGACGAAAGGGGCTCGGTCGTGACGACGGCGCGGAAGTTCTACAGTCTCTTTCGTGATCCCATCGTGGCCAGGAACACGGAGTTCAGCGATTTCAAAATCGAGGACCTCATGTTCAGCCAGAGCCCCGTGACGCTCTACATCATCGCGCAGGCTGCGGATAAGGATCGGCTTCATCCGCTGGTGCGCATCATGCTCGACATGATGGTGCGGAAGCTTTCGGCCAAGCAGCGCTTTGAGAACGGCCGTGCGGTTGCCCCCTACAATCACCGACTTCTATTCATGATCGACGAGTTTCCCAATCTTGGGAAAATGGACGTGATCCAGGAGTCTTTGTCGTTCGCCGGCGGCTTCGGGATGAAGTTCTACCTCATCTGTCAGGACATTACGCAGCTCAAGTCCAGGGACAAAGGCTATGGGCCGGACGAGATGATTTCGTCGAACTGCCACATCCAGAACTTCTACCCGCCGAACAAGCTGGAGACGGCGGAGCATATCTCGAAGCTGTGTGGTGAAACGACGGTCCTGACGCCGAACGTCACCGTCAGCAGACAGGTGCATGGCCTCGGTAAGGGCGACAGCGTCTCAACCTCGATCAAGGAGGAGAAACGGTGGCTGAAATCGCCTGACGAGATCATGCGGATGAAGGGTGCGCGCAAGGATGCCAACGGGAACATCATCGAGGCTGGTGAAATGCTGATCTATGCGACCGGCCATCCGATGGCTCTGGGCCGCCAGATCCTTTATTGGGAGGTCCCGGTGTTTAAGGCGGCGGCGTCCCTGCCGCCGGCTGCGCCCGAGATCTTCGACCGGGTCCCCTGGTGGGACGCTGAGGGAAAGCAGCGCTCGACGCTGATGCGCAAGGCCGAAGCCAAGACGCTTCGCGCGGCGCTTTTGACCAACCCGAAGACGGTCGCGCCGCCGATCGGCAAGCGCGCGAGCTGGTTTCCTCCTCAAGAGACACGCGAGGATGAGGGGGAGGCTGCGTGAGGATCTCCACCCCCGGATTCGTCGCCATCACTGCGGCGCTGAGTGTTGTCCTCGTCATAACCGCGGCGCTGGGCGGGGAAGGGGGCCTCATCAACACAACGCGGAGCTATCCGCGGGGGCTCTATCTACCCCTCGGCCGGGCCGCCCACGTGGGCGACCTGGTGGCATATTGTCCGGGCAGTTCCGTAGCGAATTTCGGTATGGCGCGGGGCTATCTCGATCCCGGCCGGTGCCCGTCGGGCAGCGTTCCACTGATCAAGCGCCTGGCCGCCGCCGCCGGCGACCAGGTCGCCATCGGGCCGGCAGGTGTCATGGTGGACGGCAAGGTTCTGAAGAACAGCAGACCGTTGGCTCGGGACGGCCTTGGTCGGCCGCTACCCCAGCTGCGCCTGTCGGCCACCCTCGCGGATGGCCAGGTCCTGCTGATGAGCGACTACGAGGCGGCATCGTTCGACAGCCGCTATTTCGGCCCCCTGGACCGGGCCGGCGTCCTGAAGACGATGCGGCCGGTCCTGACCTGGCCGTGACGCCGTCCGTGTGGCTTGGCTGAGTTAAGCTGACAAAACTAGGCGCCAGGCGTTGCAGAGAATAGGCCGTATCGCCTGCAAGGCCTGAACGGCAACCACATGGCCGTTGGCGCATTTGACAACAACCAGAATTGTTGGCATTATGGCCAACGTGAAGGCTGAGCTCCTACGTCGCCAGAAGAGCGTTCTCTCGGACGGCGCTATTTTGGAGCTGGTGATCTGGCGCGTACCGCAACCGGTCGATGGCAGCACGCACAGCTACAAATACCGACTGTTTTACGGCCGGGGAAGCGAGCGGATCGTGGGCTACGACAACGAGCGCCCAAAGGGCGATCACCGCCATCTCGACGGGGCGGAGGAGCCGTACTCATTCAGCACCGTCGAGAATCTCGTGCGGGACTTCCTGGCAGACGTTGAAAGACGGAGAGCGAAATGAGAGTGGCCACTATCCAAATCCGCAAGGACAACGCTGCGGTCCTGCTCGAAGCCGGCGCGGCCTTTGTGGACGCTTGGCGCACTGGCAAGTCGGACTCTGATGTCTTCACCTTCTCGTCGCCGGCACAGCTCTTTTCCATCCTCTCGCCAAGGCGCTGGGAGCTGATTGAGCGGTTGCAAGCGTTGGGGCCTGTCAGCCTGCGAGGTCTCGCTCGCGAACTCAGCCGTGACGTGAAGCGCGTGCATGAGGATGTGGCCGTTCTTCTGCATTGGGGACTCATCGAACGGACCGACGACCGAAAAATCGTCGTGCCTTACGGGGTCATCCATGCAGACTTCGATATTCGCGCGGCGGCGTAATGGGCGGGGGTCAACGACACCAGACCGCCCCACTGCGGCTCGGAACGCCGCCGCGAACCGGCTGTCACTTCTGGTACTTCGAATAGGCATCCACGGTCGGCCCTATGTGCGCGCAACACTCCGCTGATCCGCATCGCCCCTTGATGATCGTCCGAAGCTCCGAGAACCGCACCTTCCCGCCATAGCTGGCGACGGCCTCCAGCGGTGAAAGGATGCGCAGGACGCCGCTGCACTCGCAGTAGATGCGCAGCCCCTTAATCTCCACGATCAGGAGCGAAAGGGTGGGCTCTGGAGAGGACCGGCGCATTTCAGGACGCCTGATCCGCGCCTGTCCGGTACGTGACCTTGCCATCGCCGCCGACCGCACCGGCAATGGGCAGCAAGCGCGCCTTTGGCTGCGCCTTGGCCTTCTGCTCGCCAACGTCCTGCGCAGCCTCTTTGACCGCATTGGCCGCGCGCATCAGGGCGTAATAGGCCGGGCGACCGGGATGATGGGGACCCATCATATTGGCTAATTCCTCGGCCATGGATCGTAAGGCTTCCCGCTGCAGATCTGGCATGGCAGGCTCCAGTCGTTTTCAAGATGTTCTATTTATGTTCTCTCCGAGAGAGCCAAGGAGTCAACGGTCCAGCCATGAGGAATCTCGCCGCAACGATCACGATCATGGCGCTGTTCGCGGCCGGACCCGCTTTCGCCTGGGGGGAAGTGGGCCACGAAGTCGCAGGGGTGATTGCCTATGATCGACTGACGCCCGGCGCCAAGGCCAGGGTGGACGCCCGTCTTGCGAGCGATCCTGACCCGCTGACCGCGCCCGATTTCGCAAGCCGCACGGTGTGGGCCGACAAATATCGCACGACCCATAGCGAGACCTATGCCTGGCATTTCGCGGACATAGAGATCGCCACCAGCGACCTCAGCGCCGCGTGCTTCGGATTTCCGCCGCTGAAACCCGGACAGTTGGCCAGCCAGGGGCCCGCCCAGGACTGTGTGGTCAACAAGATCGAGGAGTTCGCCAAGGAGCTAAAGGACCCGGCGACGCCTCATGCCGAGCAGCTTTTGGCGCTGAAGTTTCTGCTGCATTTCGTGGCCGACCTTCATCAGCCGCTGCATTCGTCCGACCATGAGGACAAGGGCGGCAACTGCGTGAACCTCGAACCGCCCAGACCTTACCCATGGAACAATCTCCACTCCTATTGGGATACCGAGGTCGTGGCCCAATTGGGCGACTCCCCGGTGGACATCGCCATCCGGCTGGAGCGGGACATTACCCCCGCCAACGCCGCGGCGTGGGCCAGGGGCGGGCCGCGCGACTGGGCGATGGATACGTTCGCTGTGGCCAAGACAGACGTCTACAAATTGCCCTCAAGGCCGACCTGCGGCGAGCATGGGTCTGTGGCGCTGTCGCAGGCCTACCAGGCGCAGGCGCGTCAGGATGCGGTCATCCAACTCGAGAAGGCAGGCGTGAGGCTGGCCTATGTGTTGAACCACGCGCTTGGTTCGTAGGCAGGACCTTTGGAACGGCAGGGGAGGCAAGCTGAGGAGACCGGTGGGCTAGCCTTCGGCGCAGATCAGCATGGAGTCGACTGTAAAGCTCCCG
>DASZSI010000116.1:0-1596 GCA_035548775.1 Hyphomonadaceae bacterium | reverse complement strand
TTCCTACGGCGATTATCTCCGTTCCGGCGCGATCGCCGCCCGCGCCCCCGTCATGCGCGCCGTCGCCGAGCATGCGGCCCGCGGCGGCCTGGTTCTCGGCGTCTGCAACGGCTTCCAGATCCTGTGCGAGGCGGGCCTGCTCCCCGGCGTCCTGATGCGCAACGCCAGCCTCCGCTTCGTCTGCCGCGAGGTGAAGCTCCGCGTCGAGACCACCGCGACCCGCTTCACGTCGCACTACGCGCCGGGCCAGGTCATCCGCGCGCCGGTTGCCCACGGCGATGGCAACTACCGCTGCGATGACGAGACGCTGGCGCGCCTGAAGGGCGAGGACCGCGTCGCCTTCCGGTACGCCGAAGGCACCAACCCCAACGGCTCGCTGGACGACATCGCCGGGATCGTCAGTGACAGGCGCAACGTGCTTGGACTCATGCCGCACCCGGAGAATCTGATCGAACCCCTGCAGGGCGGCATCGACGGCCGCGGTTTGTTTGAGGGGCTGGCAGCATGAGAGCGGTGCTCGCCGCAATGGCGACTGCGCTTGCCGTCCTCGGCGGCCAAACGGTCCGCGCCGACAGCGCGTCGGAGGCCGCAGCGCTCTACGATCATCTCGCTGGCGCAATGAAGAAATGCTGGTTCAGCGGCGATCCTGCCTTCGCCGCCTATCGCTACTCCCCGGAGGTCAATGCCGGCGTGCCCCGAATCCTGCTGGTCGAAAAGAAGATGCCGTACGGCCTGCCGCGGCTCGTCGTGGAGCCGAAGCGCGCCGGCACGGCCGACGCCTACGGCCCGTTGCTGGCAAGCGCGCTAGCACCGCGCATCCGCGATGACCTTACCCGCTGGCTCAAGGGCAACGCGGAATGCAGTGCATGACACCGCGAGCTGAGACCGCCTTTGGCATCGATCTCTCGGGTTATGCCACTGGGCGAAGTGCTTGTGCCGCAGCAACAAGAATATCCGCAGAGATCGAGGTAACGATCCTCTCCGGTTGCGCTTTCTCCAAACGCTATCCGGGGGGATCCAGCCTGCCCCCAATTCTCAGGAGCGAGGTAGACCTGGTAGGGAAGATGCTCCACATCGGCCCGGTCGCTGTGGATATCCCCATCGACCTTCAAGGATTGGGCGGCCCTGCGCAAATCAGTTTCGTGTGGGAGCTTACGCGTCGTCCCGTCGACCGGGCTCTCGGAGCCCTTGCCCCTCTCGCTGACCGAATCGGAGCCCCCACCGCGCGCTTCCGCAACATTGTCGACGCCGGGGGCTTCGGGTCCTCACTTGGTAGCCGCCTGTTCGAGACGTATCCAGCGGGCAGCCTGAAGCGATTGGGCCTCAAGCGGAGTGACATCATCACCGCTCCGGGAAGCATGCTGAACGAGGACGAAACCGACGCCGCAATTTGCGCGCTAACTGCGCTGCCGGAATGGCGACTGGAAGGTCAGCCGCTCGCTGACTCGCTGGCCCGGCAATTTGAGGAGAACGGAATGGCGGCCGGCCGGCAACTTCCCCTGGGATATGTCCTTCTTAAGGCAAACCCAGCCAAGCGCGTTCACGTCTCAAAGCAGGATGTGAGTATTTGGCGGGGCGGCACACTGCAATGAACGC
>DASZSI010000115.1:0-3546 GCA_035548775.1 Hyphomonadaceae bacterium | reverse complement strand
CTTTACGTCCAGGCGCACTTCAAAGTTATCGTCGGCGTGGATCACCCAGTGTTCCCAATCGGGATCGCCGAAGATTTCTCCGCCGTAACTATCCGGCGCCGTAAGGCCGTGGTCCTCGCCGCCGACCTTGAACGTCCTCACACTTTCGCCGTCGATGCGCAGGTCGATCTGCTCGGGCTCGTTCAGGCCGATTATGTAGTCGTACAATTCCCGCTTCAGCAGCACCTTGACGACGTATTTGCCGTCGGCGGGAAAGTTGTAGCGAATCGCGCCGCCACCGCGCGAGCCGAATGGCAGGCCTTCGCCTTGCCCATCCTGAGTCGAGAGTTTCGACATTTTGAATGTTTCAATGTCCGGGCCGGACGGCGGCATCGCCAGGGCCAGACGACTGAGCCGCTGCCCCAAGATCTGATAGCGCTCAAGCAGCGCCGGCGACACTGTCAACAGGCTGGCGTTGTTATCGAGCCCTTGCGCGTCGGCAGCGTCGGGCGGCAGCAAGGTGGTCGTATCGATGTCGAGCGCGAGCAGATCGCGGATCGCGTTCTTGTATTCGGCGCGGTTCAGACGGTGCAGCGCCCGGGTGCGGCCGGGGCGGGGCTGCAACGCGGCCTCGTGATCGAGTTTGGCTTCAAGCGCCTGGACGAAGGCGACAGTGGTTTGGCTGTCGGGGCGCGGCATGCCCAAGGGCGGCATCGCGCCCATCCGCAGCTTGCGCAGCACTTTCTCCCAAACCTCAGCGTCGCCGCTGACATGGGAAAGATCCTTGGTGTCGAGCGCGAGGCCGCCGGCGCGCCTTTTGCTGTTGTGACAGGTGAAGCAATATTTGCCGAGCATCGCTGCGTCGAGGGGGTGCGCCGACGATGGCGCAGGGGCGGCAGCCGTGACCTTCGCACCGGTTTGTTCGGCAAAAATCGTGCCGCAGGCGGCGATTGCGCAGGCCGCGCCCAAGACGACCAGTGTGCGGACGAAACTGCGTCCCAAGGCTGCGTCTCCTCCGGTCCAAATTATTGAAGGTCTGGACCTTTGCCAAATTGTAGTCGGGTTTCAAAATTAGAGGAACCCGCGAATCTCTAGACGACGTCACCGGGGCTGGGTAGGCTTCCGCGGTCGTTATAATGACGGGCTGGGAGGCTTGTGCGTGCACACCAAAAGAGTGGGTGTTGTGTGTTTCGCCATGAGCCTGTTGCTGGCGCCCCACGCGACCGCGGCGGATCGTGATTCCCGGCTGATTGAAGCCAGCAAGCACGCTGACGCGCCAGTGGTGCGCGCCCTGCTCGCCGCTGACGTCGATGTCAATGCGCGCGCCGCCGACGACACGACGGCCTTGCATTGGGCCGTCGACCAGGACGCCCAGGAGGTCGCCGATCTGCTGATCCGCAAAGGCGCGGCGGTGGATGCGAAAACCCGCCTTGGCGTCACGCCGCTGTGGATCGCCGCGCGCAATTCCAACACGGCGATGATTACGCGCCTGCTGCAAGCCCACGCTGACCCGAACATCGCCCCGCCGACGGATGGCTCGCCGCTGATGATCGCGGCGGAGCGGGGCAATGCCGCGGCGGTGAAGGCGCTGCTGGCGGCCGGCGCGGACCCGAATGCACGCGAGGCCCGCCACGGGCAGACCGCGCTGATGTGGGCGGCGGCGAAAGGGCGCCCTGAGGTCGTGCGGCTGCTGATCGCGGCCGGCGCGGATGTGCGGGCGCGATCGAAATCATGGATGCAGCGGGTGAACCTGTGCTGCCAGCTCTATCAAGGGGACGAAACCGGAGTCACGATGATCGAACGGGGTGGATTTACCCCACTGCTGTTTGCCGCTCAAGACGGCGATGTCGAGTCCGCGCGATTGATCCTCGCCGCTGGCGCGGACGTCAATGAGACCGCGCCGGAGGGACTGAGCCCTCTGGTCGTGGCTGCGCATGTCGGGCAGACGGGCATGGCTGCGTTCCTGCTCGATTCCGGCGCCGATCCCAATTCCGCGGGCGCGGGATATACCGCGCTGCACGTTGCCGCCACGCGCGGCGATCTGGCGCTTGTGAAGGCGCTGCTCGCCCACCGGGCCGATCCCAATGCGCGTCAGTTGAAAGGCAGTCCCTCTAAACGCTTGCGGAGCGGGCATGCGCTCGACCACTTGCTGGTCGGCGCCACGCCGTTCGCCCTTGCCGCAGTTGCGGGTCGGCTCGAGGTGATGCGCACGCTGGTGGCCGGCGGGGCCGATCCATCGCTCACGCTAGAGGATGGCCGAACCGCGCTCATGTTGCTGGCTGGGTACGCGACGCAGTGGGGGCCGCTTCTGTCTGAGGCGCGGGGCGTGGAAGCGCTCAAACTGGCGATCCAGCTGGGGACGCCTGTTAATCGTACGGATCGCGTTGGCGACACCGCCTTGCATATCGCTGCTGCAAAGCGGCGTGATCTGTTCGTGCAGGCCTTGGTGGATAGCGGCGCCGCGCTCAATGCTCGCAATCGAAAGGGACAAACGCCGCTGGACGAGGCGCTCGCGCCCCCGCCTAAGCTGGCGGGGCTGTCTCAGGATTCCGAATATATGGTCGCGCACACCGGCACGCCGGAACTGCTTCGCAAACTCGGCGCGAAGACCTGAGCAGAGGCTCCAAGCGCCTGTCGCCTTCCAACGGACGGGGTTAAGCCGCGTTACGCTCGGTCTCGGCCGATAATCACCCTGCCAAAAGCGGACCTACGCAAGGTCCGGGATGGGGGGTGAGCGGACGTTAGGACACCGGGACGATAACAGCGATTCGATTCACTCCGGGGCCGACCTTGCCAGTCCAATGCGGTTTTCCGCGAGCTCAGGCCTCCGGATAAGTTGGCGTCTGCGAATCTGAGGGTCTGCGTTCGAGTCGTTCTGGGAGTGTCCCTGGCTGTAAAACGCATCAGCCGCCGGTCGCATCCACGACAATGGTGACCGTTTTGCCCCTGGACAGCGGCTCCCACCCCGCCACGATGGCGGATGCGATGGCTTTGGCCACGAGTTCCGGCGCAATCTGCCGGGGCTGCAGTTGCGGCTGGCCGAACCGGATGGGCTGGCCCGCTGGAAACTCCAGCACAGCTTCACGCTGCCCCTCCTGATGAC
Organism: Hyphomonadaceae bacterium; assembly: GCA_035548775.1. Taxonomy (GTDB): domain Bacteria; phylum Pseudomonadota; class Alphaproteobacteria; order Caulobacterales; family Hyphomonadaceae; genus UBA7672. Next base: position 464 of record DASZSI010000115.1, on the reverse strand, counting down.
GCACGGCGAGCGCCATGCCGCGCCACTCCGCAGCATCACTGGACCACTGGGGCTGCCGTTGGAGACGCCAGACATAAGGCTCCCCATCGACCGCAATCTCAAACTCAGGGCTTTGCTTGGTTCGCGCCATGTGAGGGAGTTAGCCCGATGAGCGGGCCTAAGCCACCCCTGGGATTGCGGTGATGGGGTTGCGGTGAGGGGGTGTTTGATTTCGGGCGAACCTCACAAGGCTGGGGGGGCCTTTGCAGATTCTTGCACCGTCACGGTTATTCCGAATTTTTCCTGAAACGGGTGGTACGGGTTGGCGCCTGCAGGCATGGCCCTGGACTGCACCCCTTCGGTGAGACAAATTAAATAGGGACAGTTGTTGTTGAGGCTGTGGTCTGCGGGATCGCAGTCCACAGCCTGGGTTGGGCGGTTTCAAACTCCGTGGGCGACAGGTAGTCCAGAGCCGAGTGCAAGCG
>DASZSI010000114.1:0-10707 GCA_035548775.1 Hyphomonadaceae bacterium | reverse complement strand
AATCGACTACACGCACAAGAAGCAGACCGGCGGCACCGGCCAGTTCGCCAAGATCAGCCTGATCTTCGAACCGCTTCCGCCGGGCTCGGGCTTCGTGTTCGAGAACGAGATCGTCGGCGGCGCCATCCCGAAGGAATTCATCCCTGGCGTCGAGAAGGGCATCAAGTCGGTGATGAACTCGGGTCCGCTGGTTGGCTTCCCAGTCATCGACTTCAAGGTTTCGCTGGTCGACGGTTCGTACCACGACGTGGACTCCAGCGTGCTGGCGTTCGAGATCGCAGCCCGCGCGGCGTTCCGCGAAGCGGCGGAAAAAGTGCAGATGAAGCTGCTCGAGCCGATCATGAAGGTCGAAGTGGTCAGCCCGGAGGACTTCGTGGGCACGGTCATCGGCGACTTGAACTCTCGCCGGGGCATGATCCAGGGCCAGGAAATGCGCGGCAACGCCACCGTCATCAATGCGATGGTGCCTCTTGCCAACATGTTCGGGTTCGAGGATCAGCTCCAGCGCATCACCGGAGGGCGAGCAACAGCCAAGATCAGCTTTGACCACTACGCGCCGGTTGATCCAACGCCACCCGATGACAGATTTCCGCCCGCCATCGGTATGCGGGCATAAGCTAGTTCAGCTCGGCTTCCCTGATTGCATTGATCAGATTGCGGTTCAGCCGCCTCTTCACCTCTGCAAACGCGTTGAGATCGATCTTCTTGAGCCGCGCCAGTTCCGCATCCAGCGCAGCACCGATACCGCCTGCCGGCGCGACATGATCGAGATAGCCAGCCGCGACCGCGTCCTTCGGCGTGTACATCCGGCCTGTGTGCACCGCGACCTGCGCCGACGGGACCAGCTTGTGCCGCGCGATCGACAACGCCCATTCCGGCAGGATGAGGCCGATCGCCGTTTCGTTAAGCCCGATGCGGAAATCGCCCTCGATGCCGAAGCGAACATCCGCGCACAGCATGAAGAACGCGCCGGCGGGGTAGGCATGACCCGCACACACCGTCACGACCGGCGTTGGAAAAGACAAGAGCTTCACCAGCGTCTCGATCTCCGCCTTCACCATCCCTACCGCCGCATCGGATCCCGCCTGCAAGGTCTTGAGATCAAAACCAGCGGAAAATATCCCCGGCCTGCCCTCGATCACCGCGATGGCCTTTGCCGCCTCAACCTTTGCAAGCGCCGCCTGCACGCTCTCAAGCATCTTTTGCGACAGCGCGTTGACCTTGCCGTCGTCCATGCGGATGCGGCCGATGCCGTCGTTGATCTCAACTGTGGCGCTCATTGCAATCTCCTGGTTTCGGCGCAGCTTCCATGGCGATTTCGGCCAGCGCAATGCCTCCCTTAGGTCAAGTCCACACGGTTGGTCGGCTTGCAAGACGCAGCGCGCTTGTGGTCTTGATCGTCCATGGCCGACTTCTCCGCCGACCGCATCAAAGTGAAGCTCGCCGCGTACGATTCCGTATGGGCTTCTATGGCGCAGGAGGAAACCACGCGCCTCGCCGCCGCCATCGGCGACACGCTGGTCTCCATCGCTCACGTCGGCTCTACGGCGATCCCCGGCATCGCCGCCAAGCCGATCATCGACCTCCAGCCCGTCGTCCATTCACTCGCCGCCCTCGACGCACGCCGGCCGCATATCGAAGCGCTCGGCTATCAATGGCGCGGCGAGTTCGGCCTTGTGGGACGCCGCTACTGCACGCGCGACCGTGACGGCGCGCGTCTGTTCCAGGCCCATTGCTATGAAGCCGGTAACCCGGAAATCGCCCGCACCCTCGTATTCCGCGATTATCTCCGCGCCCACCCCGCCGAAGCCGCCGCCTACGAAGCCGTCAAACGCGAAGCGGCCGTGGCCTACCCCACCGACACGCTGGCCTACAACGACCACAAGTCAGCCTGGATCCTCGCCGCCCGCGACCGCGCCGAGGCGTGGGCCGCCCGCGTCAAATAATCCCTGCATTCTGCCTCTTGCGCCACATTACCGCCCTGCCACATTCAGGGCCCATTCATGGGCAAACTCTCATGACAGCGGGGTTGCCCGTTCCGGAGTCGGGGAGTCGATGATCCGCACATCCGCAATCGCCCTGGCGGCGGCCGCGCTCGCCCAACCCGCGCTAGCTCAGCCCCGCGAAGGTATGGCCGGCCTATTCACCGACTTCGCGCAAGGCTTCATCACCACCCAGGCGCAGTATGGCGCCAACATCATCGCCAACACGCTTCAATCCGCCCTGCAGCGTTCTCGCGACAATTTGCGCCCGGAGTCGAAACCGATCCCCGACGAAGTGAGGAAAGCGCTTGTCCCCTTCTACCCGGAGGAATTGCTGAAGGATGTCCGCTACACCATCGGCGACCCCTCGCAGACGGGCGTGGCAGGCTTCGCCATCCGCAATGGCAATGCCGCCGCGGTTACTCTGATCGACACCGTCGTGTTCAAGGAGGAGGATTACGTCCACTCCCTGGCGCTGTGGGCGCACGAACTCCACCATGTCGAGCAGTACAAGGAATGGGGCGTCGCAGGCTTCGCCCAACGCTACGCTTTCGGCTGGGCCGATGTCGAAGCAGAGGCCAGCGCAAAAGCCGACGCCTTCGTCGCCTGGTATCGGGATCGCATGGGCCTGCATCCGCGCTGAGGCCTCTATCCAACGCAGTTGAATTGACCCATTCTCGTGGCCCTTGAGGGAGGGACAGGCGCGCCTCGCGCCCCTGCAACAATAACAAGAGAGTCGCATGGCGTCGCCCGAACCGATCATCGAGCCCGATCTCCCGATCATCGATCCCCACCACCACCTGTGGGACCGGTCGATGTTCATCGGCACGCCCATCGTGCAGCAGCCGGATCACCCATTCCAGCGCGTACTCCACTTCGCCGCCCGCTATCTGCTCGATGAATTCCTCGCCGACCTGAACAGCGGCCATAACATCCGCGCCACCGTCTTCCTCGAATGCCATTCCATGCTCAAGGCCGACGGCCCGGTCGAGGAGCGCTACATCGGCGAGACCGAGTTCGTGAACGGCGTCGCCGCCATGTCAGCCAGCGGCGTCTACGGCGACCGCAAGGTCTGCACTGGCATCGTCGGAAACGTGCCGCTAGAGGTTGGCGCCAAGGCGGGTGAGATTCTGGACAAGCACATCGCGGCCGGCGGCGGTCGCTTCCGCGGCATCCGGAACGCCGCCTCCTGGGACGCGGACGCCGGCGTGCTCGGCCCCATCGGCCGCCAGGGCCCGCACCGCTACATGGACCCGAAATTCCGCGAAGGCTTCGCCGAGCTGGGCAAACGCAAGCTGTCCTTCGACGCCTGGATGCTGGAACCACAGCTGCCCGAGCTGATCGACCTCGCGCGTGCCTTCCCGGATACGGCGATCGTGCTCGACCATGTCGGCACGCCGCTCGGCATCTCCACCTACAAAGGCAAACGACAAGAACGGTTCGACATCTGGGCCAAGAACATCCGCGAGCTGGCGAAATGCCAGAACGTGACGGTGAAACTGGGCGGCCTCGCCATGGCCTTCTGCGGCTTCCCCTCCTGCAAGCCCGAACGCGACGCCCCCTCGACCCAGATGGCGACCGAATGGAAGCCTTATATCGAAACCTGCATCGAAGCCTTCGGCGCCAAACGGTGCATGTTCGAAAGCAACTTCCCGGTCGACGGCGTCACCTGCACGTATCCCACCCTGTGGAATGCGCTGAAGCTGACGGTGAAGGGCGCTTCGGCCGATGAAAAGCACGAGCTATTTTTCGGCGCCGCCAATCGGTTCTACCGGCTGGGGCTCTGAGCTTCTGCGGCGCAAGACGAAAACCGTCGGCCAACTAACCAGCAGTCCGGCCGGCAGGGCGGCGAGCGAGCCGAAGATCGTCAGGTAGAACAACCCGGCCAGCACCATGCCCTGCAGGTCGCCCTGTGTATCGGGCGGCCCAAAGTACACGAGACTGAAAAAGGCGCTGCCTACAACGAAGACTGCCAGCGCCGACGACAAAGTCGCCGCGACGATCAGCCATGTTTTGGTCCATCGGGGAAACAGCCTGTTCAGGCCAGCCGTCACGGCCGCAACAAACAGCCCGTATCCGATGGCGATGGGTATCAGGATCATCCCACCCTCCCCCGGGGCGACTTTGGTCCCTGGCCGGAACTGAAGTCAACGGCCCGCTTCCCTCCACCCCTTCCCCGGTCCATCCTCCGCCCCGGACGCCGGGAGAGGGCCCATGCATTTCGAACTCAACGAAGACCACCGGATGCTGCAGGACCTGGTGGCGCGGTTTGTTCGCGAGAACCTGATGCCGCTGGAGCAGGAAGTGCTGAAGCGCGATGCTTCCGGCCAGGGCGCCTTCCTCAGCCATGAAGAGAAAGACCGCATCGACGCCCGCTCGCGCGACATGGGTCTCTGGGGTCTCGACGCACCGGAGGATGTGGGCGGCGCCGACCTGCCCGCCGTTGCAATGATCGCCGTCAATATCGAGATGGGGCGCACTTGCGTTCCCTATCACCTGCCGCCGGACTCGCCCAACCTCCGCATGCTGATGGCGACGGTGAACGAGGACCAGCGCGAACGCTATCTCGCCCCCTATGTTCAGCGCGGCACCGTCTCGGCCATCGGCATTTCCGAACCGGGTGCCGGCGCCGACCCCGCCGCGATGATCACCCGCGCCGTGCGCGAGGGCGATGAGTGGGTCATCAACGGCCGCAAGATCTGGATCAGCCGCGCAGCCGATGCGGACTTCACCATCCTCATGGCAGTCACGGACAAGCAGAAGGGCGCCCGCGGCGGCATCAGCGCCTTCCTGGTCGACAAGGGCACGCCGGGCTTCAACGTGCTGCGCCGCATTCCGATGATCGGCGGCCAGTTCACCTACGAGGTCGCGCTGGAAAACTGCCGCGTGCCGGCGGCCAACTTGCTAGGCACGGAGGGCCAGGGCTTTGCACCGATGCAGGTGCGCCTCTCCACACGCCGCCTGCAGATGGCGTCATGGTCCATCGGCATGGCGCAACGCGCGCTCGACATGATGCTGGAATATGCTCCGCAGCGTGTCGTGTTCGGCGAACCGCTCGCCAATCGCCAGGCCATGCAATGGTGGATCGCCGACGCCTTCACCAAGATCAAGGCCGCGCGCCTGATGACCTACGAAACCGCCTGGAAGCTCGACCAGGGCGCCGACGTCCGCACCGACATCTCCGCCGTCAAGGCCTTCGCCACCGAGATGGCCTTCGAAGTACTCGACCACGCCATGCAGATGTACGGCGCCATGGGCATGACCAAGGAAATCCCCCTCGGCCTCATGCAAGCGCAAATGCGCACCATGCGCATCTACGACGGCCCGACCGAAGTGCATAAGTGGGTGGTGGCAAGGAATTTGTTGGGGTTGAAGCGCTGAATGAGCGTCTTCGAATTTGTCCTTGGCCTGCTTTCCATCGTCGGGTCGCTGGCGATAACGCACCTGGTAACTGGCGTGGCGCAGCTCATCCGTCATCGCAAGCGCGTGAAATTCTCCCTTCTTCAGTTGCTCTGGATGCTATCAGCGTTTTCGATCACGGTAGGCAACTGGGCTGAAAACTGGGAGTACCGAAGCCTCGCGGCCTGGCCAGCCTGGTCGATCCTCCTGAATATCCTGTCCGGCGTCGGCAACTACCTCATCTGCTATTTGGTGACGCCGGAGATCGAAGGCGATGGCCCCATCGACCTCGTTGATTTCCAGGCGCGCGAACGAAACAGTTACCTGGGAGCCTTCATTGGGCTCGGCCTCCTGTCACTGGCGCTCAACCCGATCTTCGGCGCCGCTGCAGACTTCCAAGGCTGGTTCCGCGATTCCCTGCTCGTCTTTGTAGCGCTCTTCTTCGCGATCCTGGCCCTGCTGGTGAAAGCAAAATGGGCGCAGTGGATCGGCGCCGCAGGTTTTGCTGCTGTCTCCATCTACTTCATGGTGCTCGCCACCAACGTCGCAACCAGCTGAGGCCCAAATGACCGACCGCATCGGCGATGTTCACATCAAACGCAATGGCCACATCGCTACCGTCACCATCGACAAGCCCCCAATTAATTCCGTCAGCGTCGACCTGATGCGCGACCTCGCCGATGCGCTGCATGCGCTGGACAAAGAGCCGGAGATGCGCGCCGTCGTACTGACGACGGCAGGGAAGGTGTTCTGCGCCGGCGCCGATCTCTCGAAACGTGCATCAGAAGTCGGCCTCGACTCCCCGACAAGCAATCCGCTCTACGACCAGGCCGTGCGGCTGCATCAGAGCGAGTTGCCGGTCATTGCGGCCGTCCAGGGCGCAGCGGTCGGCGCGGGGCTGGGCCTCGCGCTGATCGCGGATTTCCGGATCGCCTCGCCCGAAGCGCGCTTTGCCGCCAACTTCACCAAGCTGGGTTTCCATCCCGGCTTCGGCCTCACCTACACCCTGCCGCGCCTCATCGGCCGCCAGAACGCCGCGCACATGTTCCTCACAGGCGATCGCTACGACGCCGAAGCCGCGCTGAAGATGGGCCTGGTCGACCAGGTCGTCCCGCAGGGCGAGCTGATGAATGCGGCCATCGCCCTCGCCGCCTCCATCGCAGAGAATGCTCCCCTCGCCATCCGCTCAACGCGCAAGACCCTGCGCGCCGATCTCGCCGCCGCAGTCAAGTCGCAGACCGACCACGAGTTTGTCGAACAGCAATGGCTGATGAAGACCGAAGACTTCAAGGAAGGCGTGAAGTCCGTGGCCGAACGTCGGCCGGGGAATTTCACGGGGCGGTAGGGAGCGCCGGGCCCCTGCCCGGCATAACCGCGCAAGCGGCTCAAGCACGGACCTACGGCCCGTTGGCCAGGCGGGGGCCTGGCGCTCCTAAGCCCCCTTCACCTTCGCCACCCACGCATCCACGCGCTTTTCCAGGATCGGCAGCGGCAACGCCCCTCCTCCGATCACTGTGTCGTGGAAGCCCTTGATGTCGAACTTGTCGCCGAGCTCCGTCTTCGCCTTCTCGCGCAGCTCCAGGATTTTCAGCGCGCCGATCTTGTAGGCGGTCGCCTGTCCCGGCCAAAGGATGAAGCGGCGCACCTCCGACCGGATCGCCTGTTCCGGCCGCGGCGAGTTCTCCATCGCCCACTTCACCGCCTCTTCCTCGGTCCACCCCATGGCGTGGATGCCAGTGTCGTCCACCAGCCGCACCGCGCGCCACAACTCCGACGATAGCCTCCCGAAATCCATGTAGGGATCTGTGTAGAATCCCATCTCCTTGGCGAGGCCTTCGGCATAAAGGCCCCAACCCTCGACATAGGCAGTGTAGTTATATTGCGTACGGAATTTCGGCAGGCCCGTCAGCTCGCCCGCAATCGCGATCTGCATGTGATGGCCCGGCACGCCCTCGTGATAGACCACGGCTTCCAGCGCCCACAGCGCCACAGCGTTCATGTCGATCAGGTGAGAGTAGAACACGCCCGGCTGCGATCCATCCGGCGCCGGCCGCATGTAATGCGCTGCTCCGCCGGCAACTTCACGGAACGGTTCGACGCGCTTCACCACCAGCGGCGCCTTGGGCAAGCGGTTGAACACGGTCGGTAGCTTCAGATACATGCCGTCGATGAAGGTCTGCGCGCGTTTCAGGTATTCCGCGCGCCCGGCATCGGTATTGGGCAGGTAGAACTGCTTGTCCTTCCGCATGAACTCGAAAAACGCCTTCAGGTCACCCTTGAACCCGACCTTCTGGCGAATGGCGTCCATCTCGCCATGGATGCGCTCGACTTCTTTCAAGCCCAGCTCATGGATCTGCTGCGGCGTCATGTCGGTCGTGGTCAGCAGCTTGAGTGAGGCTTCGTAGAATGCCGGGCCGTCGGGCAGCGTCAGCGCGCCCACCTTGCCCGAAGGTGCCTTCTCCGCATCAGCCTTCAGCCACGCGCCAAGCCGCTCGTAGGCCGGCTTCACTTGGCTCTTCAGGGCCTTCATCGCGGCCGCTGTCATCGCTGCGGCTTCCTCGGGCGTGGCCTTCTTGGCATCCACCAGACCCTTTATCTTGCCGACCGCGTCCGCCCACAGGGGCGAGTCCTCACCCTTGCCGAATGGCGCACCGGTGATGATGGCTTGCGCTTCCTTGATCGTGCGCTCGTACTGGAATTTCGGAATGCGCACGCCGTCGTCCGCGGCGGCCTTCGCCCTGGCCGTAACCTGGTCAATCGCCACGCTGAGAGCGCCCAGGCGCGCAATATAAGCGTCCATGTCCGCCTTTTCCTCGACCTTGTGGTCGTTGATCAGGAAGTTCGGAATGTCGGTGTGCGGCCCGCTGAACCCGAACACGTATTGCTGCTTGCGGAACTTGTTCTGCAGCTCGTCGCGATCAAGCGCCAGCAACCACATGTCATAGGAGGTCTGCGACTCGGCATCGAGCTTGGCGCGATCGAACTGCGCCTTCATGTCGGCGACAGACTGACGCCGCCAGGCCAGCTCCTTCTCCTCGCCCGCCTCCGAGTAGTCATCCAGCTTGTCGTACTGCTCCTTGCGACCCAGATTGGTCAGCCGCTCGGGGCTCAGCTGAACTTCTTTCTCGAACTCTGCGTCGAGGAACTGAGTAAGCTTGGAGCTTTCGGCCGCGACGGCCTCGGGCGTGACCTTGGTCTCGGCCGACTTGCCCGGCGCTGGCGAACAAGCCCCGGCAAGCGCCAAAACGGCCACTGCCGCAATCAGCAACGTCTTCATATCCGTCCCCGCTGGAAATATTTGCCCCCGCCGCAGGACGGCGGGGGCAGATGGATCAGTTCGACTTCGCCGGCGCCGCCGGCGCTGCCGCTTTCTGCGCATCGAGCCAGCGATGCACGCGAGCTTCGAGAACCGGGATCGGCAGCGAGCCGCCGCCCAGGATCTCGTCGTGGAAGGCCGGGTAGCTGAACTTGTCGCCCAGCGCGGCCTTGGCTTCGTCGCGCAGCTTCTGCAGGCGGATCATGCCGATCTTGTAGCAGGTCGCCTGGCCCGGGCTGGTGATGTAGCGGCGAACCTCGGAGCGGATCGCGGCTTCCGGCTGGGCCGAGTTGTCCATGAAGTATTTCACGGCCTGTTCCTCGGTCCATCCTTTCGAATGGATGCCGGTGTCGAGCACGAGACGGATCGCGCGCCAGATCTCGCCAGAGAGTCTGCCGAAATCGTCATACGGATCGCTGTCGAAGCCCATCTCCTTGGCCAGCGCCTCGGAATAGAGGCCCCACCCTTCGATGTAGGCGGTGTAGCCATACTGCGTGCGGAACTTCGGCAGGCCGGTAAGTTCCTGCGCGATCGAGATCTGCATGTGGTGGCCCGGCAGGCCCTCATGATACGCGATGTTGGCGAGTTGATAGGTCGGCTCTGCATTCATGTCCGACAGGTGAACATAGAACGTACCGGGACGCGTACCATCCGGCGTGCCCGCCTCGTAATGCTGGGCGCCGCCCGGCACTTCGCGGAAGGCTTCGACACGTTTCACGACGAGCTCAGCCTTCGGAAGCTTGCCGAAATATTCCGGCAGCTTGGCCTTCATTGCCTTCAGGTCGTCGTCCGCCATTTTCAGGTATTGCGCGCGGCCAGCGTCGGTATTGGGCAGGATGAACTTCTTGTTCGTCCGCATGAACTTGAAGAAGTCCTGCAGCGAACCCTTGAAGCCTGTCTTGTCCTTGATCGCTTCCATTTCCTTCTGGATGCGCGCGACTTCGGAGAGGCCGAGCTGGTGGATCTCGTCTGCTGTCATGTCGGTCGTGGTCTGCAGCTTCAGCGCGGCGTTGTAATAGTCCGGACCGCCCGGCAGAGCGCCGACGCCCGTGGCGTCCGGCTTGGTGTTCTTTTCGTCTTCCTTCAGCCAGGCGATGTAGGCCACGTAGCCCGGCTTCATCTTCTCGGTCATCGCCTTCGAGAGATCGTCGGTGAGCTGCTTGGCTTCATCCGCGCTGATCTTCTTGGCATCAAGCAAAGCCTTGATCTTGCCCTTGCCGTCCGCGAACAGCGCCGAATCCTTGCCCTTGTCGAACGGCGCGCCGGTGATCAGCTTGCCGGCCTCGCCTTCCGCCTTGGCGTAGACAAAGCGCGGCATGCGGATGCCTTGCGCCGCCGCCGCCTTGGCGCGATCGAGACGCTGGCCCAGCGCGGTTGAGATGAGACCCACGCGCGAAATGTAGGCCGTCATGTCCGACTTGTCGTCGACGCGGTGCTGCGTGATCAGGAATTGCGGCAAGCCGGTATGCGTGCCGCCCAGCTCGCTTGCGAGATAGGGATAGAGCTTGTATTTGTTCTGCAACTCATCCTGGTCAAGCGCGTACGCCCACACGTCGTAGGACGTGTGCGCTTCCTCATCTAGCTTCGCGGGATCGAACTGCGCTTTCATGTCAGCGACCGACTGGCGCCGCCACGCCAGTTCTTTCTCGTCGCCCGCGTCGGAACGGTCATCCAGCTTGTCGTACTGTTCCTTGCGGCCTTGCGCCGTCAGGCTCTCGGGGCTGAGTTGCAGCTCCTTCTCGTACTCTGCATCGAGATAGGCGTTGAGTTTCGCGGATTCCGCCTGGATGTCGGCTGCAGTCGGGCCAGCCGGTTTTGCCGGCGTGGTCGGCCCGCAAGCCGCCAAGATCGCGACCATCGCGGCCGCGCCAAAAACTACCCTCATTTCGTCCTCGCTATGGAAGCCTCATCCCCGATTGAGGCCGGGTATAGCGCAGGCCGACCCCGCTTAGCCAGCCGCCTTCGCGACCTCCTTCTTCGAGGCGATCCACGCCTTCACCTGTGTCTCCA